>JAHJGX010000270.1 GCA_018824205.1 bacterium | reverse complement strand
TCGATGAATATGGCGACCGCATTGCGCCTGTCCGCCAAACAGGTTGGGAAGTTTTTATTTTCTCTTTATATTAAGGTCAGGAATTGGTTGAAAACTTGGTTCGATTGGGAATTAAAATACAATAATCAAGGTATCATGGTAACTGGTGCTTGATAATAACTTTTTCAGGAAACCCTAATTCAGCATGGCCGAATTTTAATCGGCCCCTGGTTCACTATGCCGGACTTATTTTGCCCCGATGAAGAATCCCTGATTCGTAATTTCTTGGTCGGGCGACGAATCAGCCGGGAATGGGGAGTGGAGCCAATGCCGGTGGCCTATACCTGTGATATGTTCGGGCATCCGTCCCAAATGCCCCAGATTTATGCGGGATTTGATCTCAAACATTGTGTGTTGGGACGTGGTACCAACGAACATACTACTCCGACCTTTTTCAACTGGCAGGCGCCGGACGGCAGTAAAGTATTTGTGTTTAAACTTCAGGACCACCTCGGCTATGGCGCTTTTATGCAGGCCCGGGGTTTTCTGGAAACCGATCTTTATCCCGATCGGGAAGAAGCGTTGCGTTTAGCAAAAAGAAGTCTTCAGGATTATATCGAACATGAAATATCCCGAAACAATGGTTCAACACTATGTCTGATTGATTCTCTGGATCATAAAAAACCCGCGAAAGATGCGTCTGCCTATGTTAAAATGATTCATGAGGTTACACCAAATGTGAACGCAAAGCATTCAACTTTACCTGAGTTTTTCAAAGATGCCGAGATAAACGCCCAGGATATACCAACGAAACAGGGCGAATTACGGGAACCATCGAAAAACCGTAATCCATACCTTTGGCTGATTCCGAATTGTGTTTCGTCACGGATACGGATGAGACGGGCCAATGATGAATGCCAAAATCTGCTGGAATACTGGGTAGAACCCTGGATGGCCATGGCAAACAATAATGGTGCGAATCTGTCTGAAAATTACCTGCGGATTGCCTGGAAAAATCTACTGCTGAATCATGCGCATGATAGTATTTGCGGATGTTCAATTGATCAGGTGCATCGGGATATGATGTTTCGCTATGATCAATGCCGCGTACTGGGCCAGCAACTCCGCAATAAAGCATTTGGCACACTAACAGCGAACTGTAAGGAATTGGGACAAGTAGACCATGAATTTACCGTAATAATAGCCAATCCGCTTCCCTGGAAACTGAAAAAGGTTGTGGAATTTAATATTGATCTGCCACTGGACTTTCCGACAGTATTTACGGAAGGCTTTGTTGGCTCTCAGGATATCAAATCCTTTACACTGCATGATATTGATGGGCTGGAAATTCCCTACCAGCGTTTAACTGTCAATCCCAGAACCCAGGAACGAACGGCTTTCGCACAGGTCGATAATCAGATCGGAGATGGTGAGTTTACCCGCTATCGCATTGCGGCGGAAATCAACTTGCTGGCCATGGGATTTACATCGTTACTGGTGAAGCCCTGTCCGACGCCATATCGGCTGATGAGAAGTTTGCGAACGGGCCCCAACAGTGCTGAGAATGAGCATCTGACCGTGATTGTCGAATCAAACGGTACTCTGACGTTGACTGATAAAATATGTGGAGAGACTTACCGGAATTTACTGACATTTGAAGATAAGTGCGAGATCGGCAGCGGCTGGTTTCATGCCCCAACCGTTAGCGATGAATTGGTTATATCGACAGCTTCACATGCCCAGATTTCCGTTGTCCATGACGGCCCCGAACTGGTGACCTTCAAAGTAGCTATACAGATGAATGTTCCATTTCAATATGATCGATTGCATGAAAAACGGTCGGATGCCCGAATTGATCTGTTAATTACAAATTATATTACACTTCGAAAAGGCTCAAAGATTGTGGATATTGAAACTGTTATTGATAATCAGGCGGAGGACCACTGTTTACGATTATTAATGCCAACAGATATACCAGATGCAACCGTCTACTTTTCACATCATCCCTTTGATTTCGTGGAACGGAATATTCAATTGGATCCCGAAACCGCCCGCTGGCAGGAGGTGGAATTGACAGAGAAACCATTTTTGCACATGCAGACGATTGGTCATGGGAACCGCGGTCTGGCATTTCTGGGAGGTGGTGGATTGCACGAAGGAGGTGTGCGTGACGATCAACGACGCAGCATGCAGGTAACACTGCTACGGTCTTTCCGAAGAACTTACGCAACAGCTGGCGAACCTGATGGTCTGGAAAAAGGTGAAATCCATCATCACTTCGCTTTGATGCTCTTTTCGGGAGAATTGGATAAAGGGCTTGCTATACAAACTGCCACTGAACTGCAGTCCGGCATACTGACCCGTCAATCCGGGAAAATTTCATCCGGATATCCGAAATTATCCGGGAATCAGAAAACTCAGCAGTCGTTTATAGAACAAGTGGATCGGAATTTGATTATATCAGCAATCAAGAACGCCGAAGATGGAAACGGCCTGATCCTGCGGCTCTGGAACCCGACGGATCAATCTCAATCTGAAGCGGTAATATTTTACAAATCCCTGAAAGAAGCTGAGTACTGCAAATTATCGGAAGATAAATTAACAGGGAAGAAGCCGGAAATTAGGGAAAATCGTCTTATCGTTGAAGCGGGGCCGCGAAAGATTGTGACGATGCGAGTGCGGTTTTAGATAAAAAGTAGTTTAAAAAATGTTATGTAGACGTTCAAAATGTTGAACCCCTACGCTGTTTTTATCCAAATAAATCCGTAAGGCGGGATGGATAATGGTACTTGCAGGTTCACATGGCAATCTGTGATAAGATCTTTACCTGTTTTTGACAAATTACTAATGATGGTTTCAGGAACGGAAAATTCAACCAATCCATCCGATAGGTTGTGTATTGCCAATACTTTTTCTTTTCTGTCTTTTGATGTACGTTCCACACAAAATAGTTGTTTAGACAGTGAATGAATTTTCTGAGATGAGTAGGGGGTAAACGCTGTATGTTGCTTTCGAACACCGATCAGTCGTTTTATTTTGGAAAACACCTTCGAAGCCCGGCTTTGTGATCTGGATAGTTCCTGGTCGAGATCCATGAGATTAAGTTTTTTGCGATTGATGGAGCGGTTTTGACCGGTCGTTTTAACACCGTCATGATCACCGGAACTGGCGAAAAGGGAGTGATAGTAGATGGTGGGAATTCCTTGCATGGTCAACAAAATGGCATGAGCGGTGATGAATTTCCGGATATTAATTTCTTCCGGTTGATCGGGATTTGAGAGAATATCATAAAGTGTAATATTCAGTTCATAAGGGTCTTGTTGCCCGTTTTTGGAGTTCTTGTAGGAAACAAACCCGCCCCGGTTCAGGGTGGTTTGAACAAGATTGTTTATTTCAGAGTCGTCCAGTATTCCCAGCAGTGGCCGAATTCCGGTTCCATCGTGGGAAGCCAAGAGGTTGAAATAAGTGCAACTTTCAGAATCCAAAGTCAGGGTTTTGGCCCATTTGGTTAATCTGGCACTGTTTCCGGTAAGGAAACTGTGAATGACAAGCCCTGGCAGGGGAAACTGGTAGACCAATTGGGCCTCATTTGTCCCATCACCGAAGTATTGGATGTTTTCTGTATGCGGGACATTAGTCTCGGTGAGTAATTGCACATTTGGAAAAACCATGTTTAATACGGAGCGAATTAGTTGGATCAGGCTATGGACTTCCGGTAAATTCAGGCAGCTTGTACCTGGTTTTTTCCAGGCATGTCCAATAGCGTCAAGGCGTAATATTCGGGCGGATTTGGAAGCATAAAACAGAAGAATATCGAGCATTTTAATCAGGATCTTTGGATTCTGAAAATTGAGGTCAATTTGGTCAGCGCTGAAAGTGGTCCAGAGATGAGCATCTTTAAAGTTAGTTAATAACGGGTGCGCCCGAGCCCTGATCACTGATGTCAGATCAATGCTCGGGTCGGTATCAATGAAAAAATCCGCATAATCAGGATTGCCATTCAGATACTCCTGAAACCACTTACTTTTTGTAGAAATATGATTTATAACTGCATCGATAATCAAACCGTACGACTGGCCAAGGTTTTCTATATCGCTCCAGTCGCCCAGATCAGGGTCAACGAGTTTATAGTCAATTACCGAAAAACCGTCATCCGATGAATATGGAAAAAAGGGCAGAAGGTGTACAATGGATATTGTTTCCTGAAGTTGGGTGTCCAGGAAATGCCGCAACGCCTGCAAGGAGTTATAATCCGGCGATCGAAAACTGTCTCCGTAGCAGATCAGAGCGACATCATTCTCTGTAAAAGTAGATATAGTTTTAAATTCGTGTTGATAATTACAAATGAGATTTATAATCTGATTTAATATGGACTCCGTTTTTTCAAAGCCATATAGTTGAGCTAGTAATTCCCGGACTCGCTGCATTGGATATCCTATTTCCTCCATAATCTTAATAATTCTAAAGCATAACGCTTTCCGAATTCGCGCAACGATTTGGAATTGAAGTGCAGACGATCGCCCTTATCGGTTAAACCGGCAGCAGATACAAAGGCATAATCCTGAACGATTTTTCCCAGGGATTTTTGAATTGCAGATATATCACTGCCGTAGGGAAATCCGTTCCTTGTATTGATGAACGATCCAAGTTCTCCGGTGATAAACGGCAGCTGCGGTGAATTAAGATCGACGCGAATGGATTCAATCAGAAAAATCAGCCGTTCGGCATACGCATCAACCCGATTGGGATCATTGGCGTCGTACTCACCCTGATGCCAGAGGGCTCCGCGAAGTGAATCGGTAGCTTTACGAGCGGAATTGATTGCGGTTTGATATAATTTTGTGCCGGGCATCCACTCAGAAATAGATGTAGCGCCGACGGCGCAGGGAATCAAACCAATTGTGATATCAGGATTGTGATTTAATAATACGGATGAAAAACTCATTGCCAGACCGATTCCTGCTTCCGGATGATCCTGATGAAGTGGTTCAATTGCCTGAGTCCAATTATCATTTCGAAACATTAGAATACGCGGATCTACAATCGGCTCTACCGCTGATAACTCTCCGCGTCCGGCCATGTTTGATTGTCCCAGCAACAAATAACAACGCAGTTTTTTATGGAAGTCGTTCATAAGAAATGTGGTGGGCCTATCTATAGATTTGATTAATTTAAATAAACAAAGAAATTTAATTCGAACCACACCTATATAATATAATTTTCTGAGCAGTCTTTTTGTAATATTTCAAGAATGTGGGTGAGTGTCTTGCGAAAATTCCATATAAAGATACTTATGAAGTAAAATAAACTACTTATCGAATAATTCTGATACTTTTTTCAGTTCATCCATTATCGGAATCTGCTGAGGACATTTTGGTTCACAGGTTCCGCAACGAGTGCATTGGGACGCACGTTCGGATTCTTGCAGGCCAAGGTGATAGCGAAATTTTTCAGCAGGGATATCGTCGTAGATATACGCTTTATTATAATAATCAAAACAATCTGGAATAGAGACTCCCGATGGGCAGGGCAGACAGTAATGACAATCGGTGCAATTGATCCGGGTCCGCTGCAGAAATAATTTTGCCACACTTTCCAGCAGTTTTGTTTCTGAAGTGGACATGCAGTTTATGCCGGTAATTTCGGCACTATCAATATTCTCATTCAGTTGTTCCATTGTGGACATTCCGCTTAGTACAGTTGAGACCTGAGGCTGGTTCCATAAAAACGCAGAGCCCACGCTGCCGGGCTGCGTTCCGGAGAATATGACTTCAGTAATTCCGCGGCTTCTTTGGAGAGTGCTGTCGCGAGTTTTCCACCACGCAGCGGTTCCATGATTATCACACCCATTCCTTTTTGAGAAGCGTAATTCAGACCGGTTTGGCCCGCCTGATGTTCAGTGTCCATATAGTTGTATTGAATCTGGCAAAATTCCCAATCGTATGCATCAATGATATCGATAAAAGTGTCGTTATCATCATGAAATGAGAAGCCGATATGCTGAATACGTCCGTCTTTGACAGCATTTTCCAAAAATCCGATTACATTTAGATTTTTCAAGTGATTCCAGTATCCTTTATTCAAAGCATGGAGAAGGTAAAAATCAAGGTAATCGGTTAGCAGATGTCTGAGTTGCTCATTCAATATTCGATCCATATCTGAATATTCGCGTATTTCAGATGGGGGTAATTTTGAGGCAAGATATATTTTTTCTCTGAATTCTTTAAGTGTTTTTCCTACGAACGCCTCACTATTACCACCATGATAAAACCAGGCAGTGTCAAAATAGTTGATTTCCCGTTCAATTGCGTGATGGAGTATAGGGATTGATTTTGTTTCATCTATTCGATTCTGGTCATTGTCAACAACCGGGAAACGCATACAACCAAAACCCAGACAGGAAACTAATTTTCCGGTATTTCCAAATTTTCGATATTGCACCAATTACTCCTGTTTTTCCTTGCACCTTTATCGGATCATAATTTATATTAATTAACAACAAAAGTCATCAAATGACTTTATGAATATGGGGCAATTTATCAAATTATTCAGACGATTGAGTTTTCTCAGTAAATCCACATTCTGGATTTTTACCGGACTGATTGCCATCTTTTTCGCCATGGTTGATTGTTCACCAAAGCGTGAACTTGCTGATCTACAGCAGGCGTTTAAAAATCCACCGGATGAATACCTGCCCTGGGTTTACTGGTTCTGGAACGGCGAGATTGATTCAGCGAAAATCCGTTTCCAGTTGGAAGAGATGAAACGAAGTCATACGGTAAGTACAGTTGTCCTTCTTGCCTGGGAAGGATTGGCCACTGAATATCTCTCTGATGAATGGTTTGATCAGGTAAAGTATGCCTGTGATGTTGCGAAGGAAGTTGGGCTGAATATTTGTCTATATGATGAATGGTGCTGGCCCAGCGGTCATGCCGGCGGAATCATGCTGAAAAATCACCCGGAACTTCGCAGTAAATGCCTGTTTGAGAGCTGTCTAAGGATTACAGGGCCCGATCGATTTACTATGATTGTGGATGAAGATCCGGTTGCGGTATTTGCAGTGCCGGTCGTTAATGGCAATGCTGATTTTAACCGGATTATCAATCTTTATAAATATATTAAATATCACAGTATCGACTGGTCGGTTCCTAAGGGCGAGTGGCAGATTATCAGTTATCAAATAAAACCCGGTGAATTTCGCCCGGTATTTTCAGATATGTATTATGTTGATTTGTTGGATCCGATAGTCGCCGAGGAATTTATTAAAATCAATCATGAAAGATACTATGAGAAAATGCCGGAATATTTTGGGAATGTCATTTCGAGCATAATTACCGATGAACCGGGTGTTTATCAGAATCTGAAATATTGGGGAATAAGTCCGGAAACCATAGCATGGACGCCGAATTTCCGGGATGAATTCCGAAATAGAAAGCAGTACGACTTAATTGGTTTTCTGCCAGCCATCTGGCATGATCTTGGTGCTGAATCAATCAGGGTACGAAACGATTACTATGAGGTGGTCGCAGAGCTGCTGCAGGATTCCTATTTCAAACCCTTGCACGATTGGGCGAAGGCGCATAATATTAAACTCAATATTCAACCCAGTCATGAAGAAGAACTAAAATATTCAACTATCATGCAGGGCGACTATTTCAGTGCCATGGAATATTCGCATATCCAGGGAGCTGATGCTGTCTACAGTTGGAATCCCAAAGCCATTACTGCAAAAATTGCCTCCTCAGCGGCGCGCAGTTTCGGTACCCAGGATCTGTTTTGTGAGGTATTCGGTGCCTATGGTTGGTCGACAACAATTGAAGAAATGAAAGCAGTAACTGACTGGCTGTTTACCCGGGGTGTCAATCATCTGATGATGAGTTCCTACTATTTGGATTTTGAGCGGGACTGGCGAATGGAAATTGCACCGTCGTTGTTTTACCGGACAAATTACTGGCCGTTTTTGAATACGTATACTAATTATGCTGCCCGGTTATCAGTAATGTTTTCAGGTGGTCAAAATGTGGCAAAAATTGTGATTTTATATCCCGATAAATCTGCGCGGTATCTGTTAAGTCCCATTGATGAAACGCTTATCACGGAATTGGATGACAATCTTCAAAAATTGTGCGAACAACTACTGGCCTGGCAATGGGATTATGATATTCTGAACGATGTGACTTTTCAACAAAAGATGAAAATTATCCGGATTGCCGGCAAGACCGTTTTTCGCTTGGAGCAAGGTGCGGTTCAAACGGATTATGAACTGCTTATACTGCCGGATGTCAGTGTTATTGAACAGGGAACGTTGGATCGGATCAAGGACTTTTATCTGGCCGGAGGGAAGGTCATCGCTTTAGGGAAATTACCAACCTGGAATATTTCGGGAGATTTTGTTTTTAATGATGTGGAGACAATTTGGAACAGTGAATGGGTTGGTGATTCAAAAAAATCCGGCAAATCATTTCAATTGGCTAATTTATCTGATGAATTACTTCTTTTGCTGCAATCCAATCTGGAGCAAGATACTCGTCTAATAAATGAAATCCCGGCGGTAAATTATATTCATAAACGCAAAAACGGTATCGATATTTATTTTATATCAAACAATGACACCCTCCCTGTGAAAACTGAAATTGAATTTAACATTGAAGGCGTCCCGGAAATCTGGAATCCCGAAGACGGCAGCATTCGCACAATAGTTGAATACCGCTATGAATTTGGGCGAACTGTTATGCCGTTACGACTGGATCGCTACGGTTCCATACTAGTCGTTTTCCGATCAGGTTCCCGTTCAGAATTACATTCGGTTTCAAGCAATATGGTAATTACGGAACTTAATCAATCAAATCAATCAATCAATGTTTCAGGAATATCCAATGATGATGGATTGGCATTTATTGAACTGGAATATAAAGGACAACGCTATAACCGGCGAGAACAAACATTTGTTGATACGTTGACGCTGGCGGACAGGTGGCAATTTCAGTCAGCCGATGGAATTATTGAACCGGAAATCAGAACATCGGGCAGCTGGACGACTGATTACCCTGAATTCTCCGGAATCGGAAATTATTCCCAGACCTTTCATATGGATTCAGCCTATTTTAACGTGGATAACCGGTTTTTTCTGAATATCGACAGGGTGGCACACAGCGTTGAAATTCGAGTGAATGGAAAACGGGTCCAGCAACGTTGCTGGTATCCATTCAAAGCGGATGTTACCGATTATATTGAACCGGGCGATAATAATTTAGAATTGCTGATTGCGAATAGCATGGCTAACCGGCGGGACAAAGCGCAATTGCCGTCAGGACTGTTGGGAAGCGTTACTATTACCGTTCACCCGGCAATTCATTTCAATTGGAAGTTATAATTTTATTAATGGAGAAATATTACATGATTACTTTATCTACATTTAAACATGGTTTAATTACATTATTGGTAGTTATGTTTTTTATTAATACAGCAAAAGCAAAATGTAAAAAATGGCCGGTCGATTATCCCGTAAAACTGGTATCGGTTGAAATAGACAGTGTCTATGATCAATTGTTCCAGGCCAATGAAAGCGGTTGGCTGGGTGCCGATGCAGCGACGTCCATTGTGCTTGATGACAAACGAACCCTCTGGCTGTTTGGAGATACATTCCTGGGTGAAATTATTGACGGGAAACGCGTACCGAATCGATTTTACATTAACAGTACGATCGCTATTCAGGACCGGACAGCTCATCCGTTGGAAAGTATCAAATATTACTGGCGAAACGAGGGTGGAAAGGATATAGCGTTTATTCCCTTTCATGAGGGAACGTCGGGAAAATATTATTGGCCTACCCATGGAATCAGAATAAATGATAAACTGATTATATTTTGCATGTCCTTAAACAAAGACTGGTCTGAGAATTGGGTTGCCGGAACGGTGTCTGTTGTGATTGATAATCCGGATGATGATCCCATGGACTGGAATCTGAATTACTTTGATATGAATATCGGAAACGATCATTTTATTCCCCAGTCTGCATTATGGTATGAAAAACCATATCTATATTTCATTTCTATGGATGATTTGAATGATAATACAAAGAAACGTCGGATGATCCTTGTCAGGGCGAAGGCGTCAGACATTCTATCCGGTGGTGGCGCAGAGACTCTGGAGTACTGGATAAAAAGCGATGAGAAATCTTTTTGGAGCAAAACCCATGACGGTGCGATAACGCTTTTTGCACCGGGGTGTACGGAGACAGTTATTCAATATGATGAACAGTGGAAACTCTATTACTGTACAACCTATAATCCTGAAGAGCCTGAAATTTACCTGACAGTCGCAACGCAACTGACCGGACCCTGGTCTGGACCGGTTTGTATTTATAAGAATCCCGAACATAAAAAAATGACCTATACGGCTAAATGCCATCCGGAATTATCAACGAAACCCGGTGAACTAATCATCAGTTATGTGACGGCACCAATCGGGGTTGATATTGAGAATCAGGGGATGGATGTATACCGACCGCGGTTTATAAGAGTGCAATTGACACAGTAAAATATTTGATCAGGATTTAAAGTATTATAATCTTGACTCATAGACAATTCTGATGGAAGAACCTGCAACCCTCTGCTTAGAAGAAAGGTGCCTTGGTAGTTTTGTCGACGGGAGCGGTGGAGAAAAGGGGCAACTCAGTTAAATCGGACAGGATGGCAGACAGAAAACCACTCACCAAATCACTATTTAAACTTGCTCAAATACTCATCGAAAACATAGATCCGATTGCGCTTGCCACCGGATACTTCACGCAGTATCCCCAGTCTTATGAAATCCTCAATTAGCTTATTCGCTGTCAATGCGGTTACGTTCAATCCACTGACAACATCCGCTCCGGTTAGGGACGGTTTTGTATACAGGAGATTCAGCAGACGCCTGGCATTTGGAACCTTCCGATCTAATACCAGTATGGTTTCACCTTCCAGGCGCTCTTTCATTGCTAAGATTTCCTGTAACGTTGTGATTCCATTCCGGGCTGTTTCCGCTAATGCCACCAGGAAGAACTTTAACCAGCGGGCCATCTGATTCGAATCCGATACGAATCGCAGATTGTCATAGTATAAACTTCGATGTTTCTCAAAGTAGTCCGATAGATAGATAAGCGGCCTGGCCAATAATCCCTTACTCACAAAATAGAGTGGTATCAGCAGACGACCAATCCGACCATTACCATCCAGAAACGGGTGGATGGTTTCAAACTGATAGTGAATAATTGCTATCCGGATCAGGTGTGGTACTGCAATCGTGCTGTTATGGATAAAATGCTCCAAATCGCCGATCAATTCCGGGACTGCTGTATGAACCGGCGGCACATAGATAGCGTCCTTTGGAGTAGCGCCGCCAATCCAGTTCTGGCTCTGCCGGAATTCTCCTGGCCCTTTTGTTGCACCGCGAACACCTGACATCAATATCCGGTGAGCTTCACGGATTAGTCTGGATGATAGCGGTAATTCCTGCAACCGACTAATAGCATAGTTCTGGGCTTCGATATAATTATGGACTTCCCGCCAATCATTACGTCTTTCAATACTGATGTCTGTCTCATTTAATACGGCTTCACCTATTTCGGTCCGGGTTCCTTCGATCCGGCTGGAACTTGTCGCTTCTTTGACCACATGCATCTGAATGAATATATTGATATCAGGCACATGCAATGAAAACGCATTCAGTTCACCCAGTTTTAATGTGGCTTCTTCCAACATTGTATTGATAACAGGATCAGACCACGACCACTGGTGATTGATCTTTTCTGGGATAAAACACCGGTACCCGGTCTGTTCCTGGTAAGTTCCTGCAATAAAGTCTTTAATATCCATATTATCTCTACGTTTAATAAGTATCTACTGAGGCTTAATATAAGGGCTTAATATGTAACAAGCAAGTTCATATTATAGATAACGCTATGTAACTATAATAAGACAGATCCTTATTATAGCCAGCAATATGTGTAAGCAAGGGACATGTTATCGATACGTGGGCATAAAACGGCAAATATTGGATATGTTAATCTCAGTCCACCCACTCCCGGCAGAGCATTTCCACATGGTTCAGTCTACGGAAGGGGTGTTGGCGGAACGGCAGCTACAAAAAGGGATGATTGTAATTATCCAGCCCTTACTTTAATCCTGGCATGCCAGACTAAAGCATTCCCACGGGAACATTCTGAACATTTCCCGTGATCGGGATTCGTTGTGGGGCCAGGGAAACAATGCAACCCGGACCGATGGGCAATTTCAGATTATTGAGAGTTTTAAAATGCCGCACTGCTTCTTTGTTAGGAGAAGCGCTTTTCTTGATCTCAACCGGATACAGCGTTCCATTACTTTGAATGAGAAGATCAATTTCTTTCCCGTCTTTATCACGGTAATAAAAGAGGTTTCCGATGCTGCTTGAACTGTTGTGCAGTATGCTTTTTAGAATTTCCGAAATAACCCAGGTTTCCAGAAATGCTCCCGTCATGGCACCCTTTTCCAGAGTCTCTGCGCTGCTCCAGCCTGTTAACCAGGAAGCCAGCCCTGTATCAATGAAATAAAGCTTCCGTGTTTTTATCAGGCGTTTGTTAATGTTGGAGTGAAAAGGCTCCAGCAGAAATACCAATCCCGAGGCTTCCAGAATAGACAACCAGCGTTTGCCGGTGGCTTGATTTATATCTGCATCCCGGCAGAGGTCCTGCATATTAAGCATCTGTCCGGTCCTGGCGGCCGATGCCCGCAGAAAACGTGTAAATGCACCAATATCCCCGACATTCGCCAAGTCCCTTACATCTCTTTGCAGATAAGTCTGTACGTAGGAGCTGTAAAACAGGTCCCGGTCCGGAGCATTTTCCTGGTACAAAGCCGGATAACCGCCCAACCAGATCTTTTGATAAAGTTCGGGCAGTAGAAGAGATGGGCTTTTATCACGTAATTTCAGCCGATCATCGGTAGGAATGAATTGACTTGCCCCGCTGTCTCCCTGCAATTCCCTTTGTGATAGACCACAGAGGTTAATGATTGCCACACGACCGGCAAGCGATTCCGACACACCTTTCATTAGATGAAATTGCTGCGATCCGGTGAGCCAGAATTGACCAGTCAGCCGGTCTTTATCAACCATCATCTTGATATGGGGCAAAAGATCGGGGGCATATTGAATCTCATCAATGATTACGGGCCCGGAAAAGCGTTGCAGAAAGATGGCCGGATCATCTTCAGCCAGGGATCGAAGGATTGGATCATCAAGTGTAATATATTCTCTGTCCTTATTCGCCAGTTTCTTTAACAGAGTTGTCTTTCCGACCTGTCTGGCACCAGTCACTAAAATTACCGGGAATTGTCCGGATGCTTTTTGAATGGTTGTTTCAAGGGTTCTTTTAATGTACTTCATTTATCGTCCAATATATTACTGTACTATAATATTAGCCGAAATAACCTTTAAAGTCAACATGAAATCGAAATATAAGGTATTAGAACAGTGCTCTGACTAAAATACCATGTACGCTTGTCAGGAATCAAACCGGCCAGGTTAAATATCTAAAAAGTAACAGCTAAATTACAGCCGGATTACAGTAAAGTTCAGTCTTGATCGCTACTCTCTGCCCCGGTTTCATATTGATATTTTATAGAATATCCGTATTGCATAGAGGCCTGTCTTATGTTGTTTTGACGGGATCGGCACATTCAGATCAATCCACCCACTCCCGGCACAGTACTTCCGCCTGTTCCAGCACAGTCTGGGTTGCTTTTTCCTGCTTATCCGGTGGGTAACCATACTTCCGTAAAATCCGCTTAACGATCACCCGAATCTGGGCACGGGCATTGTCACGCATCGTCCAGTCCACGGATACGCTTCGCTTAACGGCTATGACCAACTCCTGGGCTATAATCTTTAGGGCTTCGTCACCCATCACCTTGACGGCGCTGTCATTGACTTCAAGGGCATCGTAAAATGCCACTTCATCATCGGTCAGGCCGAGCTGTTCACCGCGCTGATGGGCTTCCCGCATCTCTTTAGCGAGTTTAATCAGTTCTTCAATGACTTCAGCCGCTTCTATCGCTCGCTTCTGGTATTTGTTGATGGATTCTTCCAGCATTTCAGCAAACGACCGCGCTTGAACTACATTCTTCCGCATACGGGTCCGGATGTCATCGGCAATCAGCTTCTTCAAGAGCTCCAGGGCCAGATTCCGCTGAGGCAGTTGACGTACCTCTGCCAGGAACTCATCGGACAGGATGGATATATCCGGCTTTTTCAATCCTGCTGCTACGAATATGTCTACGACTTCCGTAGATGAAACCGCCCGGGACACCAGCTGTTTAATCGCGGATTCGATCTCTTCCGGCGAGCGTTCACCTTCGGTAACAGTGGCTTTGACAATCCCGGAGCGTATCTCCTGGAATAGTCCCACTTCGTCACGGATTGCTAATGCCTTTTCATGGGGCACTGCCAGGGCAAAGGCTTTGGAAATATCTGATACACCATGGAGGAAACGCTTCTTGCCGTCATCCAATCCAAGTACGAATTCCATCGCATCCAGAACACCCTTCAGCCGGTCGGCCGCTTTGGCTTTCAATATTGGCAGGTAATCAAATCCGTGGAGCATATCTCTGACGACCTGGTATTTCTCAAGCAGCACAGCAACCGCTTGTTCCTGTTCAATGTGAGCAACTCCTTTACCGCCGCTGACGGTGTAATCGCGCATGGCCGCTTTCAGGGAGTCCGCCAGCCCAAGGTAATCAACTACTAATCCGCCCGGTTTATCCCGGAAGACCCGGTTAACCCTGGCAATAGCCTGCATCAGATTATGCCCGGCCATGGGCTTGTCAATATACATGGTGTGCATGCTGGGACAGTCAAATCCTGTCAGCCACATATCACGGACGATGACCAGTTTTAGATCATCGTTATAATCTTTAAACCGTTTGGCAATCGCTTCCCGGGCTTTCTTGCTACGTATATGAGACTGCCAGGAGAGTTCATCAGACGCCGAACCCGACATTACGATCTTCAAAGAACCGCTTTTGTCGTCTGTACTGTGCCAACCCGGACGAAGTTTGATCAGGGCGTTGTACATATCCACGCAGATACGCCGGCTCATGCAGACGATCAGAGATTTGCCAGACATGGCAGCGTCCCGGTCTTCAAAGTGTTTCACAAGATCAGCAGCCACTAATCCGATGCGCTTTTCCGTTCCCACCATGGCTTCCAGAGACGCCCACTTGGACCTCAGCCGCTGCTTTGTGGTTTCTTCTTCCTCAGCTTCAGTAATCTCTTCGAATTCCGGATCGATCCTGGGCTTTTCACTTTCATTCAGTTCGAGTTTAGCCAACCGACTCTCATAATAGATACGCACCGTGGCGCCATCTTCCACGGCTTGCAATATATCGTATTTATCGATGTAGTCACCGAACACAGCCGGGGTGTTTTTATCCCTGCTTTCAATGGGTGTACCACTGAAGCCGATAAATGAAGCCTTGGGCAGGGCGTCATGCAGGTGACGGGCAAAACCGTCAATGAAATCGTACTGGCTGCGATGGGCTTCATCAGCGATCACCACAATGTTCCGGCGGTCGCTCAATAAAGGATGCTCATCACCTTTTTGGTCCGGGAAGAACTTCTGGATCGTAGAGAAAACAACTCCGCCTGATGCCACAGACAACAATTCCCGTAAATCAATTCGGCTATCCGCCTGTACCGGTTTCTGTCTCAGTAATGAATAGTTCGATGAGAATGTCCCGAACAGCTGATCATCCAGATCATTGCGGTCGGTAATAACCAGGATCGTGGGATTCTGCATGGCGGGATGCCGGATCACTTTTCCAGAGTAGAACGCCATGGACAGGCTTTTACCGGAGCCCTGTGTGTGCCAGATGACACCGATCCGCCGGTCTCCAAAATGAACAGATCCTTTGCCCAGTTTGGGTGCCGGTTCACGAACCTTAAACGGATCGACCCGTTCCGCGTCCAGAAAGCGACCATATATTTGATTGGCGTCGGCATCGATACCACAGGCGGAAAGGGTGCACTCGATGGCTTTATTTACTGCATGATACTGATGATAACCGGCGGCTTTCTTGGTAATCGTCGTTGTATCGCCGCCGTCATCTTCAAAGGTGATGAAATTGAGTATATAATCGAGCAGCAGATGCTTATTCAAAACGCCTTTCAGCAGTACGTCCAGTTCCACGGAACCTTTGGGCGCAACGGATTTTCCGTCAACCGTCCGCCAGGGCATGAAGCGATCCCAGCCGGAAGTCAGAGTTCCTACCCGGGCCAGTAGTCCATCGGAAATCACCAGCAGTTCATTATAGACAAACAGGGACGGTATCTGGGACTTATAGGTTTGCAGTTGATTGAAGGCGTGTTTGATGGTGGCTTTTTCATCAGCCGGGTTCTTTAACTCAATGACCACCATGGGCAGACCATTGATGAAAACTACAATATCCGGACGGCGCTCGTGCTTATCTTCAACCACTGTGAACTGATTGACGGCCAGCCAGTCGTTATTGTCAATATCCACAAGATCGAAGAGCCAGACTTTGCCGTTTTGCTCCCCATCGTGGTCCATCCAGGCGACGTCTACTCCATCAGTCAGCATTTTATGGAATGAGCGGTTATTGAGAATCAGAGCGGGACTTTCGGTATGGATAATCTGACGGACAGCGTCATCGATAGCGTCTGTAGGAAGACCGGGATTGATCCGTTCCAGGGTTGAGCGCAATCGGTTAGCCAGGATGACATCAGTATAATTGGCTTCAACAGAGCGTTCCGGCTGAAGGCCGTCAAAGGCAATATCGGGACCGAATTTGATAGTATATCCGAGACCTTCAAACCACGCCAGGGCGGTTTGCTCAAGGGCGGATTCAGTGGTCTTATTCATCGACTTTCTCTTGTTTGTGCGTTCCCTGAATTCGTTTGATTTCCCTGTCAAAATCCGATATATATTCCCGGTCCTGGCGTTGGCGGTAACTCTGATATTCCTGTTCGGCTTTGAGTTGGGCTTCTACGGCACTCACTTTTCGGTTCCTTCTCAAATTGAGTGGGTAAATTAGAAGAATACAATTTTAAAAAAGGATAGATAATCGTAGATTTTTCCCAAAAAGGGAAAAGCGATGATGATTAAAAAACTGTTTGAAACGGCCTTGTCAATTCACGAGCCC
>JAHJGX010000032.1 GCA_018824205.1 bacterium | reverse complement strand
ATTATTTGCAATGATAGTGTTTTTTATAGTGATGGAAGTGCCGCTCTGTGCCTGAATGCCACCACCATAATATGCCGTTGTATTACCTGCAATGGTGCAATTGACCAGGGTTAACAGGACACCGCTTGCCTGATGATATATACCTCCTCCGCCAGCGTTAATTGACCACGTTGCTGTATTTCCACTTATTGTGCAATTGGTAAGTGTAAAAGTCCCCAAAACCAATCGCATTCCCCCACCATAAGTACCGGAGTTTCCATTTATGGTACAATTAGTCATGGTCAAAGAACCCTGGTCACTATTTATTCCACCGCCACCACTGTTGGTTACGTTATCGCTTATTGCACACCCTGTGAGCGTCAGGGTTCCCTGATTACTAATACCAGCCCCCTGCTCACTGGTTGTTATATTTCCATAGCGTACAGTCAAATTTTCAATTACTACAGTATTTCCAGATTCGATTTGAAAAACTCTATGCGTTGCCGTATTTTTACTTGCACTAGCTTGTACAATAGTTGACCCTGCACCTGTTCCGGTAATGGTTAAACTTTTACTGATAGTAAGTTCGGAAGAAAGAGTGATGGTGTAGTCAGCATCAAAAGTAATCTCCTCGCCTGCGCCAACAGCGGCAATTGCTTCTCTAAGAGTTGTTAATTCGCCACCTCCATCATCAGCATTAGTTGTGACTACCTGGTTGGCAGCCATCAGGATGGTGCTCATTGCTAATCCTAAAATCAGCATAATTTCTAAAACTAAACTTGAATTTTTCCCCGATAAATTCCCCCCGATACATCGGGGGGACAGGCAGGGATTAATCATATATTTTAACATCTTTTTCTCCCTTCGGTAGTTTATAATACATCAATAAAGTTAGCATACACCCATCCGGTTTGGCCTGAATTTGATTCGATTTTATACCAATAATCAATCATATCTCCGACTTTTGTTTTATCCCGGCGATTTTCCGGCCTCGCTTGACAAATTCACCGTCTTCGACCAAAATCCTTGATAAATGAGCATAAACCGTAGAATACCCGCTGCCATGTTCTAACTTTAAGATTTTACCGGACAATTCCGTATGAGCTTTCAACATTTATTCTCTAAAACGTTTATTTAGCTCTAATATTTTTTCTGTCCTTAGCATATCTTTCAGACTCAGTTTAATCTTATCAGTTGAGAAAGAATTGACCGAATAATCGTCAGCGCCGAAATTGATATACTCGAGCGCAATTTTTACCGCGCCTCTGCTTCTCACTACAATAATCGGAGTTCCGGCAACAATATCCTCGATCTTCTCGCCGGTCTCTTTTTCAGTAGTATCAAGAATATCATGATCCGCGATGATTAAATCACATACTCCGGCATGGATAGCCTGTATCGCATCGGTGGTTGTGGTAACCGCTACAATGTTGCATCTCCATTTGGAAGCAATTTCTCCCAGCAATTTTTGAATGCTGTTTTCTTTATCTACTAAGAGTATGTTCATCGTTTTAGCCTTTCTGTCGTTAATAACGGCAATAACGACAAATAACATGCCATCTATTAAAAAAGCAGGCCATATCACTTCGTAACTGCTATTATTACAATGCTATAGGAATTCTTTTTAAAAGTGAAATTTTATATAATATTGATAATAAGCTATTGAGATGTGTTCAATATCCGACGCCATCGGAAAGGCAAACGTTAGCTGTGGTGGTTTAAATTAATATTATTAATACACTTAGAAGATTATTTCAAAAGTGTCCAATATCCGACACACCCGGAGAAATAAGCAATCTCGCTTCGGCCGCCGCTTTTCACCGTTTTTGGATTTTTTTTAACCCTAATTTTTCTATCTTGCTATAGAGCGTAGATCTGCTAACGCCCAAAATATCCGCCGCTTTTTTCATATTGCCATTGGTCTCATCGATAACATTTTTAATTAAGGTTCTTTCAGCGATCTCAAGAGATTTAGAAGGCAATTTCAAGGTAATTCCGGATGAATTTTCACTTCCTTTAAGTTGCTCCGGAAGGTGTTCCGGTTTGATTACAGTATCCTGACAAAAGACGACCGCCCTTTCAATAACATTCTCCAGTTCTCTGACGTTACCGGTCCATGGACAGGCCTTTAGAGAAGTCATCGCCTTTTTGCTGATTCCATGAATTCGTTTGTTTGTTTCAAGGGAATATTTCTGCAGAAAATGATTAACCAACAATTCTATATCAGAGTTCCTGTCCCTGAGCGCCGGAACATGAATTGACACGACGTTCAGACGGTAAAACAAATCTTCCCGAAACTTTTTCTCAGCAACCAGCTTCTCAAGATTTTGATTCGTTGCGGATATTAGTCGGATATCTACTTTAATTGTTTCGGTTCCGCCGACACGCTCGAATTCCCTGGTTTCTAAAACCCGCAGTAGTTTCAGTTGTGTTGAAATGGATATATCACCAATTTCATCGAGAAAAACAGTACCCCCGTCAGCCAGTCCAAACCTGCCCTTTGTTTTTGAGATTGCCGATGTAAATGCACCTTTTTCGTGTCCGAAAAGTTCACTCTCAATCGTACCTTGCGAAAGGGCGGCACAGCTTAGTTTTACAAATGGTTTTCCTTTTCGGCGGCTTAAATAATGGATCGCACCGGCAACTAATTCTTTTCCGGTTCCGCTTTCACCGGTTATTAAAACAGTAGCATCCGTTTTGGAGACCTTTTCAATTTTCTCATAAACATCCATCATCTCAGATGACTGCCCAATAATAGTGTTGAAATGATATTTTTGACTTAACTCTTCCAACAGATATAGATTCTCATTCAACAGTCTTTTATTATTAAAAATTCGCTCAACTATAATCAATAAGTGGCTGAAGTTCAGTGGCTTTAAAATGAAGTCATAAGCCCCCAGTTTCATTGCTTCAACTGCATATTCAATAGTACCAAATCCCGTTATTATTATTACCTCGATGTCAGAGTTTTCTTTCTTTACTTCTCTCAGCAGTGTAATTCCATCCATATTGGGCATTTCTACGTCGGAAATAATAATACTTACCGCTTCTTTTTTTAGTATCTCCAATGCTTTCAAACCATCTGTTGCTTTTAAAACGGAATATCCTCTGTCAATAAGAACGTTAGAAATCAGGCTACAGATATCCTTGTCGTCATCAACAACTAAAATATTTCCACACTTCTTCTTCACCAGTGATTCCTTTATTATTGGATGTTTTCAAATGATTTTGGACTCGACATGTCAAAATATAAGGGCGACTCATCACATTCGCAAAGAGTATCAAGCAGCAATTACTCTAAAACCTATTTCCGGGATTACACCTGTCAGGTTTATTAATTCCTCCTAAATTCAGATAAGATGGAATCGTAAAAAGTCTGAAATATCTGTCATCCTGAGGGAAGCGAAGCGAAGAAGAATCTTGTCAGTCCAATGTGCTTCCTAATCTGTCATCCTGAGGGAAGCGAAGCAACGAAGAATCTTGTCAGTCCAATGTGCTTCCAAATCTGTCATCCTGAGGGAAGCGAAGCGACGAAGGATCTTGTCAGTCCAATGTGCTTCCTAATCTGTCATCCTGAGGGAAGCGAAGCGAAGAAGGATCGCTTTAGACCAAAGCTTTTTCTCACAAGATTTTTCACTCGTACCTTGTTCATCTCAAAGAGACCTCTTCGAGGGAATGACGGTTTTGATTGATACTTTTTACGAAACCCACATATAAGATTAATTGATTAAATCTGACAGGTGTAGTAGTATATCCCTATTTGAAAACAAGGCATTCTTTCACTCAACGTAAAGAAACCTTCTGAAGGCTTACTCCGCAGGAATTCTCCGACGTATCGAAATCCCTTGTTACCTTTGGGAAAGTCCTGTCTGACAGGCAGGTATTTTAAATCACTATTCTTTACTTCAGCAGGGTGATTTTTTGGATTTTTTCTGAATCATTCCGCCGTATCACGAAGAAATAGACACCGGAATGCAGCATTCGACCGGAATAATCTTTACCATCCCAGATAAAGGAATATTTCCCGGCAGACTGTTTGGAGCGGTTTTCTGTATAGACTTCCCGGCCAATCAGATCATAAATGTTTATCCGGATATCCGATTCTTTTTCCAAATCATACCGTAAGGTAGTTACGGCATTGAACGGATTCGGATAATTATTATGGACCTTAAACTCACGAGGCATCTCAGGAATATCGGTATCGATTTCACTAATAATGCCTATTTCCGGAGTATCCAGCTTTTCTGTCGTGTAAATATGAAATTCACCGGGAGCCAGGGTAATCGGAGTGGATGTAAATTCAACATATATCGAATCGCCACTGAAATAATCATACCACATTCCGCCATAGGGAAAATTCGGTACAGCATCCCTTGAAACTACATCCATATTTCCAAGAATCAGCACATCCATATCGCCCAATATGGTAATACGTTTTATCTCCGCACTGACCGATAATTGAACGTCGGAATCAGGACTTGTAAACACATCATTTTCATTGCGTAATTTTAGCAGAGCCTTAACAGTTTTATATAAATTTAACCTTGCGGGGTCGGCGAAATAATCCCATTTAGCCGGTTTTTCTCCAAGTCTTCCTTCATAATCGATCGAATAATCATAGCCCAATTCTCCAAACTGCCAGATCATTTTTGGTCCCGGTAAAGTCAGAAAAAGAGCATTAACCAGTTTCTGACGATTCAGTGCAGTATTCAATTCTTTGATTTTGTAATCACCCGAGTAATTCCCCCAGGTTAAATTTTTATACATTAGCCGTTCTTCGTCGTGACTTTCCATATAGCTGACCAGATGAGGATTTGCCCATCCGCGGGTCTGATAAAAACCCCAGGAAAAATCGGAGCCATTGGTATATCCCATAGATACCTGAGCATAATTATAATTGCAATTACCCCAGAGCAGCATGCCGTAGTCTGATAATACTTTTTCTTCGGAATTTTCCGCCAGATGCTCCATGATCACATAAACAGATGAATCTGCTGCCCAGATCCGGTCAGCCATGCGTTTTAATAAGCGTACCCGATCCGCATCATATCTGCTGCCCCAGGGATCATCAGAGTATTTTTTATTATTCGTAAATCCTTTGGTAAAATCAAATCTGAATCCGTCTATCCTGTATTCCATTATCCAATAACGATTGACACGATCAACGAAGTATTGAGTCGCCGGGCTTTCATGATCGAAATCATAGCCCCAGTGGGCATCAGGGTTGGTAAAACTATGCTCCTCATTATACCACGGATTTTCAGGAGAGGTGGTATGATCGCCATGGTCATACAAACGCACCAAAGGCGACTGACCATAAGAGTGGTTCAGGACTATATCCATGATAACGGCGATGTTCCTCTGATGACATTCGTCAATAAACGCTTTAAGGTCGTTCGCCGGGCCGTAATATTTATCTACCGCAAAGTAAAATGACGGGTTATAGCCCCAGCTGGAATTGCCTTCAAATTCATTAATCGGCATAAGTTCAATGGCATTAATACCAAGATTTTCCAGATAATCCAACGTGTCAATCAGGGTTTGATAATCATGCCGTGCAAGAAAATCACGAATAAGCAGTTCGTAGATTACCAGTTGATGTTTTTCCGGTCTCTGAAAATCTTCATCCATCCAGGTGTACTCATCTACTTCCGTTTGAAAGGTAGCGACTGCTTCCTTCGTCTTCCCGCCCGGATAGGCCTTCAGGTTCGGATAAGTGTTTTCAGAAATATATGAATCATGCCAGGGATCAAGAATTTTCCGGGTATAGGGTTCCGCAATCCGTAAATTTCCATCAACCAGATACTGAAAAGCATACTCAATATTCGGATCAAGACCATCAATCTGCAACCAGAATGTGACACTGTCTTCATTTACATAATAGCGATTCATAAAATAGGTCGTATCCACCATCCAGTCGTTGAAATCGCCGATGACATAAACGAATTCCTTATAAGGCGCGAAAAGGGCCAATATCACAGAATTATTATCGACAATCGTGATACCAAGTCTAATTCCAGAAGGTAATGCAATATCCTGAACCGGTTGATTTTGCACGATAACCAAACTGCTTGTATCTTTTATATCCGACGTATCGACGGCAATCAACAAGAATTCATTCATTCCGGAATGAAGTATATCGCCAGGCAAACGATATGTCAGGACAGAATCAGTAACCTGCAAAAGAGTATTGCCTTCGTACTGTAGTGTAATTGTGTCGATCTCCGTCCCCAACGCTGCTGCTTTGCCAATTATCGTCAAGGTATCATCCGTGTTCATAAACAGGGGCGAACGCTGTGGATCACCGAAAGATAAATCAACATAGGGTTGTTCGAAAAACACTGTCAGGCCAGGTTCAAAAAGATCGAAAAAAATATCTGCACCTCCAACATCACGACCGGTTTTAGAACCATCGGAATTTCTGAAGACAAAAGCCAGTTTCAATACTTTTTCATCCGGCGGAATAGTAGCGCCTGATTCATGATCAATATAATATTCACGAAGATAGCCAATATTCAATTTCCATAAATTCTCGCCTTCTTTTATTAGTTTTGCCTTTTCTATATTTTCATTCCAGCCGGCAATGACATATTTCCAGCCAGAACTATTTTCCGTAATCACTCCGGTATGAGCATACACATCCGTACCGGTGTATCCGGATAAACCACCATCTCCCTGAGTTGCATCAAAATAAATAACGATCGAATCGTTCTCTGTGGGATATGCAGGTACCGATGTCACTACCTGAGCAAACGACCATAAGGGGCCTACAATTAAAATGATTAATAACATCCATTTTTTCATAAATATTCCTAAGGCTAATCCAGGTTTATTTTATTGCTTTTTTAACTTCGTCTCTTCGATTAATTGATCCAGATGGTCAACTTTCTCCGTCATTAATTTCATTACTGTTTCAGAGACATCGAGATTATTTCGCTGACCGAACAGAGTAATATCCAGAATTATATAGTTTACTGCAATAGTGATAACGGCACTGTTCTGAGACCAAATCGACTGCTGGTCATCTTCAGAATTTGCAGATCCCATCACCAGGTTTTTTGAATCCGTCACCAGAATCAATTTATGGCCCCAAAATTTTGAAAGCTTAGTACCATCGATACCATATGCATAGACTTTTCCATATTCTTCATCGACATTGGTAAATGAAAAAACAGTAATATCTACGCCCCGCTCTTTAGCGGTCATCAGCGGCGATTTCAGCTGTTCAATTTCGCGATTCCATCCATGTATATAGATGGAATTCCTGCTCTCGTTAATTAACGATGCACATAATTCCATCAAAGACTCATAACCGCGAATGTTCCAGAACCCCTCGGATTCAGGTTTATTGTTAAATCCAAGCAAGTCGTCCTTAACAGAAGTAATCCGCTTTGAAAAGTCCGATTCAAGCAACGACATTAACTGTTTCGGTGACAAGGGAATATATCGCCGCGGTTTTTCATGAATAGAAATGACGACTCCCAATGTTTCCAGCTTCCGTAAAATCGAATAAATAACGGACCGGGGAACATCAGCCTGATGGCTGATTTCATAGCCGGTAGCCGGATTATTTCTGAGCAACCCCAGATAGGCTTTTGCTTCATAATTTGTAAAACCAAGTTTGACCAGTTTTGCCAGCAATTCTTCCGGTATTTCGTTCATCGTACCTCCTGTCACCAGTCATCGAATTCTACCAAAATGACTAATGATTCAATTAAGCCTATTTCTCTTTTTCTTCCCGGACTTCCGTTGATAGGTGTCGGAACCAGGAAAGATATAAAATAACCGACAGAATAACGGTCGATATCAGTAATATCAAAAAATTGTCAAATCGTTTCATGGCCAGCATCAGCCACATTAAAAACAGGCAACACTGCCACGGTACTGCGAAAAATATTGAGAAGATATCCCGGCGATTCTCAGAGTTAATTTTAGTGATAAATTCCGTTGAAAATTTATCCCTGATTTTCGACCAGAACCCGAAAGGCCGGGTCTTTTTATAGAAATTTAACAGCACCTTTTCATCGGTCGGTTCAGTTAGCAATGTTCCCACGATTGTTGCAGCAAGTGATAATCCGGCAGAAAAAATAAACGCCAAATATTCCGCTGTGCCTTCAGGCGCCAGAATTTTCCAGAGAATCGCCGCTATGGTACCGGTTGCCATCCCAATTGCATAGCCGTATCCGTTCAGCCGCCACCAGTACCAGCGAATCAGTTGGGGAATAATCATACCGGCGCCGATGCTCATCGTGATCCAGCCCCATATATCATTGATATTTTTTATCACCAGCATCAGTCCCAAGCCGATAATAACAATTAAAATTGAAGCCAGATAACTCTGCCTCATCTGCTGTTTATTATTCGCATCGGGTTTTATTCGCTCAAGATAGATATCCTTGACCCAGTAGGCTGCTCCGGCATTAACCGTTGAATCGAACGTGGACATAGCTGCCGCCATCAGTCCGGCGATCAGAAATCCTTTGATGCCTACCGGTAAAGTCGAAACTACTGCCGGTAATACCATTTCAGGGTCAGTAATCTGCGTCGCCAAACTGACGCCCCAGACTGCCATAGCGCCAATAAACGGCCAACGGAAAGAGAGTAAAAAGGTCCAGAACAGCGAAAGAAAGCCGGCTTCCCGATCATTCTTTGCAGCAAAATACCGCTGGATCATATAATTTCCGGTTCCACCGCTACCCTCAATTACCGTTTTGAACAGGTAAAACATAATCGCAATTCCGAACAGGTTATACATGGAATAAACAGAATTTGAATCAATGTTCAGATTCCATTTTGGCATCACATTTGTCCAATCCTTAAACGAGGTCAGATACGCCTTATATCCACCGCCTGCTGTCTCTTTCAACGGCATGGATACAAAAAATTCATCCGGCAGATCGATGGACAACGCCCTAATAACCACATAGGCAATTGCCAGAAAAATGAGAGCGCCCTGAAATACATCGGTCCAGATGACTCCGTACAGTCCGGAAGCAACCGTATAAATCATGGCGAGAGCGATGAGTACCGACGCGGCCCAGAACTCCGAAGGTAACCCAAGTAAATTGGGAATGCCTAAAAATTCATCTAAAAATTTGCCGCCGCCAATGGCAAAATACGTAACCATAGCAATAGTCATTATTAAAGAGGTAATCGCCGTGATAAGCCGGGCAAGCTTGCCCTCTTTATCGTCGCCAAACCGAAATTTCATCCATTCCGCCAGCGTCATGACGCCGGCACGTCTGTTCCACTTTCCCATAAATATCATCAGGAAAGCCATAATCAGTGTGACGCCTCCACGTATCTCAATATAGAAGCCCTTCGCCCCGATTGCATATACCAGGGCGACAATAATCATGGTACCGCTGATGTCAAGATTCGAAGACATTCCGGAGGCTCCCAAGGCCCACCAGGGAAGATTCCGGTTTCCCAGAAAATACGAATCAATTCCACTGGCCGCCTTCCGCTGGAAATACAAACCAACCAGAATCATACCCAGGATATATAACGATACAATTAAATAATCAACCGATCCCATTGACATCTACCTCCATTCTGACTTTTCAAAGAATAATCTTATCCGTATCATTCATACTGTATTTGTGATAATATATTATAATCGATAACAATCACCGTTTCTTTTTTCTGTTTTTCAATAAAATCATACCGCAGTTTCCGCCATTGTTGCATCTGAAATAAATAGCTATCTTCTTCCGTAAAATTTAAACGTTTCTCAATAGGAATAGACTGAATCATCCGCTGAGTTTCCAAGCGTGCCAGATAATCATAACTTTTCAGTGTTACATGCTCACGGATATCAGGCAATTTATCCAATCCCTTTCGAAATGCGTCTTCAGCAAGAATATCGTTTCTGACAGCAAAAGCTACCGCTTTATCAAATTCCTGAAAAATAAACTGAGCCGGCAGTTCCGGTATTCGGATAAGAAAATCTCTTACCGTCCAAATCCTGTTTTTGGACGTAACCAGTGTTTCATCTAATAAATCTTTCAGGCGTAATTGAACCGATTCGAGTGTCGTTCCAGGTAATCGCGTCAACCGAACATCTTCCGGTCCAATGAAATCGCGATATATTTCTCTGATCTCAAATGCTATTTCACGAACAAGCAGAATGTTTATTATTAAATCCTGATCTCGCATAAATTCGCTCAGGTAATCAGACAACCTGTCCTGCTGATATACGCGAATCAATTTAGCCTTATTTTTATATCTAAACTGCTCAAAATCGATTTTAGATGGAATCAGATTTCGTTTTGCTTCTTCAATTTTAACGATATGCCACCCATTTACACTTTGAAAGGGTTCAGAAACAGTCCCTTTCGCTGTTGAATAAACAATATTTTCAAATTTTAGATCGGTGTCCCCCCAACTTAACCAGCCGAGCAATCCGCCATTATTTTGTAATTCTTTATCGTTAAATGCCACTTTAGCAAGTGAATAAAAATCCTCCCCGCCATTCTGAAGCAGGTGATACCATTCAAATATCCTTGATTTATTTTTTGAAAACAGATGCCTGACCAGCCTGCTTTCCTGGGATCGTCGAAATGCTTCTTCCAACTGCTGATCATTTACAGAAATATCGTTGTGAATTTGTTCAAATTGATATTCTCTCATCACTTCACGTTCGGTCATTTCACGAAATTGTCGGTAAATATCACTCGTATCTAAAAATTGTTGCCGGGCCGATTGAGCCAATAAATATCCTTCAACCATCTGGTTCAGATGGAATTTCCTGGTATCAATATTGTCGGTTTCCGCCGTTTTCAGCATCGCAGTTTCGTAGGATAGTTTAAACTGGGCAACCGTGATTGTATCAGCGCCAATAATTGCCACAGCATTTCTGTTAAAATCCACCGGCTTCTCAGTGTCCGGCGTGCATGCCCCAAAGAGGAAAAAAAGAACCAGCGGGGCATTGATTAAATAAATGTTCCTTTTTAAGATCCGTTTGTTCAATTATTAATCTTTAAATTCTATTTCAATGACGGATTATTATCTGCTGTATAAAATCGTTGGCAGTTGTCTTGCAGATATTAATTAAAATATCATCAATCAGGTAATATTCTTTTTTCGTTTAGCGCTTCTCCTTAACTTGACAATTAAAAAATGATTCCTGTTGAAAAATGGTGGACATCATTTAAATTTTCAAAAGACTGAAAGGCATAATCGAACTGAATCGCCAGTTTTGAACCCATATTAAACAATACACCCGATCCAAACGTCAAACCCTGTTCATTATACTCTCCCTGGAACAGGTTTTTATAACCGGCTCTCAAAGACAGGATTTTAAAAAGCGTAAAATTTGCACCAAGGTTCGCCATTTTTACATTATCACTGGGATAAACACCGTCTGCAGATACCCAGAGTTCATGATTCTGCTGACGAATCAACGGCATTGCCGCACCGATCCGAAATGTTAAGGGCATATTCCACTTGTCAGTGCGCAACTCGGCGATAATTTTATCATTGTTCCCGTAAATAGATTCGTCAATATCGTGGTACGTAAAAAGATCACGACCGCTCATTTGCATTTTGCTGCCAAAATTATTGATGCTGATCCCCAGCTGCATATCATTGAACCGGGTGATGTACAGAGTTCCAATATCAAAGGCAAAACCTTCGGCGCTTTCGTTATAAATCGACTGAGAAATATACTTGAGGGTCGCACCTATACTGAACCGGTCTGTCAGGTTGCGGGCAAAGGACAAACCCAGGGACAGATCACTGGCGGAAAAATATTCTCCGGTTCCGTAGGGTTTTTCAATTGTTGTAACTTCCATTTGTCCATAGTCCACATACGTAAGGCCGGCGCCAAGCGCTCCAATCATGGGCAATTGAAAGATTACCGCGGCATACTGAACTCCAATATCTGCAAACCAGTCGAGATAGGTAAAATATGCCGTGTTTTGCTCATTACGCGACATGGCTCCAACATTCCACAGGGGAGAGGACCCATCGGCAGCAATCCCACCAAACGCACCACCCATTCCAACCGCCTGAGCGCCAATATCAATTCCAAGGAATGCGGCACCTGAAGTACCTACCTTGCTCTGGGCCATCCCGGACTGAAGTGAAAACATTAGCCAGAATGCCATAAATAATGAAATTTTAATTCGTTTTTTCATAATCCTATGCCCTTCGTTTCTATTAACGAATGATTGCTAATTTTCCTATTTTGTTACCAAGCGATATACTCTCAATATGATAAACATAGACGCCGTAGGCTACATCTTTACCGTACCTGTTCTTTATATCCCAGTTTATCGTACCATCAAATATATCCTGAGAATGAACGAGTTTCCGCACCAGATCTCCCCGAACGGTATAAATCCGAACCGTCGCGTCACTTGGAACATTCATAAATGATATTTTGTTGGGAAAATCGCCCGGGAGCTCCGCCGAATAATCCCAGGATGACGATACAATATAGGGATTCGGCACTACCGTAAAATTATCCCAGTTAGCCTTATCATCGGGATTAATGCCGGCGGCAGTTGTACTGAACCGGAAAAAATCTGTACTCCTGAATGGTACCGTCGTCATGGCGATAAGGTAATCACCCTCTTCATACTGAAACTGTTCCACAATCGAAATTTTAAAGAAATACACCTCATCCAATCCGGTTGACTCCCATATCAAGCGCAATTTCCCCGAAGTCGTAACATTCAATTGAATATCAAGTGCCGGATCGTTATAGCTTGTTGTCGCGGTGTATTCAACAAATTCATTATCAGATTCGAAGATTATTTTCTGATCAGAGGATGCCTTTACATACCCTTTAAAACTGTACAGGCCGGGAGTAACAACTGTATCGGTTTCCAGAATAACATACTTCGGATTTGAAACAGTCGGGGCCAGACTGTCAGCCCAGAACAGTTTTGTGGCACTTCCTATATTTCGTGGAGGGATGTTTCCAAAGCCGGTAGCTACCGAATAATTTACTGTCGAATCAACATCCTGCCAGAAGTACAATCCGCCGGCTGCACCCTGTTTATCAGCAATTAAATCCTCACCCTCCATTTTCAGCTGAATAAGATAGTTGGATTTATAGGGAAAATTTATATTTGCGCCGTCGGTATAATCTTCAAAAAACGGGAAGATATTAAAGTCTTTTTTACCAGAGACTTTTGAGTATCCAAACTTGACCGGTTTATCTTCAATCCAATCGTAGATTGTGAACGGTACTCCCGTCTGAGTCAGTTGTGTAAAACCGGATCGATAGGCTGTTGAACTGTCCGCCGTCGTGTCAAAGAATGCAATTTTATATTTTACGGGAAATTCCTTGCCGCTGTATTCAGATAAGCGCATAGCCACCTTTGGGTGTGAAAGATCGCTGCCGAACCATTGGATGCTGTCAGTTAATATCTTGATGGATGCATCATTATGCAAATTCAGCCGCATACCATCAAACACCAGGGTTGGCTGAGTCAGGGTTTTCATATAGTCAACGATAGTATCTCCAGTCGTGGAATTTAAAATCCCATATGCTGTTGTATATCGTGCCTGGCGGGTTTTTGAGCTGGCAACCTGCACTGAAGTATCGGTTATTGTATCGTAAAAGTACAACTCATAGTCAAACCCTTCATGAACCTGCGCCGGATCGACAATTTCTACATCAATCGTTCCGGTCGCCGGACCTTCGTGCACATATGTATCGTTCTGGATTTTTGGAGAAGAATAGCCTTTTACATAGGGATTCGGAATTACCATTGCCGTATTCTGATTGAAACTGTACTGTCTGTTCTCCATTGTTATTGTCTTGGTACCTTCAGATGGTAAAATGTTATAAAGTGAATCTCCATGGTCATAGGCAACAACCGCGTAAAAATAGCGCTGACCGTTATTTACCGATGTATCGATATACGTATATTCCAGACCCGAATTTGAACCCAGATACTGTGCCAGACCGGATGACCCATCCATATAACTGCGTGCTTTCAGACCATCCATCAGTGTAAAACGATTCCCCGATGGCGCTTCCAGTTGAATTTTTATTTCATAGAGCCAGGGATGGGAAATATCCAGAGTTATCAAATAATCATCAAAGAATATACTATTGGGAAATTCCACCGAAGAACTGACTTCAGGATACAGGTTCAGCCCCCATTTACTGTTACCAATCATCGTCAGGCTGTCGATAAAAAAACCGGCTTCGCCGTCCCATTCATCGGCAACAACATCAACCGTATAGAAGAAAACACCATCCCGCATATCCACAGGTGTTGTAAAACTGCGGGAAAAATATTGATAATTCGGATTGTCTGAACTGGTTTCAAAACCAAACTGGCGGTATTCCGGATCAGGGTCCTGCGCTGTTCCTTGAGGATTGGTGGCGGGACGGTAAACCCGGTAACCCGGCGTGACTTTTATGCCTGGATCATTTTCAATAAACTTAGTCTTCCACTTATAAGATGCAGCAGCAATGACTCTGGGCATTCGCTGATACACTTCCTGTGTTGTATATTCTGCAGTTGTAGCGCGTATTTTTTCAAAATAGAGCGTTGCTCCCTGGGCCCGCCGGACGAATACGCTCACACTGGTTAATAGGGTATTTACTTTCTTGTAATAATGAAGAACCGTTGTGTCAGAAGGGACTGTTCCGAGACTTAACCGTTTTTCAACACCATTATTCAAGTCCAGATAGAGTTCGGCATTGGCAGGAACATTCTCACCGGCAACTTTAATGCTAAATGCTACCCATGAACCGACAGCAAACTGGCTGCTTGTCTCGATATTCCAGCGAATGCCGGCAGTTGTATCGGAAGTAATATCCATTTTCAGCCAGCCATCATCGTTTGATAAATAGGAATTGACATAGGAGAGCCTGACAGCATTATCATTAAGCAGTTGATTCCAGCCACTGGTATCACTGGCCTGTTTAAAATCACCATTCGTCAGATGGTTTTTTGTACCTTCATCCCAGAAATCAGTGATACTGACGTTTACACCATACCCGGTTCCATCCTGATTCAGCGTCTTTGAAAAAGACATGGTCTCGGGCTGATACCGCTCCCAACTCGCAGGACTGTCTTCACCTCCATTTTCAAATTTATCAAATCCGGGATTTTCGACAACATTCAGATCGGTAATGGTTCCCGTGACTTCATTGGTATAAGCAGTATCTGCCGCCTGCTTGAATCCGATTTTCCAGTTAACTAACTGTCCAATATTTTTTAATGTATCGCCATCGGCAATGTGTAGGGTCCAGGTTCCGGCTGTTGATTCATTTAATAAGTCGGCGTTCCCTTCCATTGCTTGAATATCCGGGTAAAACGGAGGCAGTGCATCATCGAAAGTATTTTCACTTTCATTTGTAAAAATCAGGGGTATTCCCAAACCGCTGTTACCTTTAAAATAGCCTTCAATGTTATTTACTTTGTCAAATATCGCTAATGGTTTATAGTAGATGATTTCCCCCAGCCCGTTAGTGATCGTGTGTATCTCTTCAAACAGGTAATCCGTAGCCCGGTAAATTTTATATCCTTCGAAGTTATTCCACATGGCTGGGGTATCCGGATAAAGAACCTTTAACACACTGTCTACATCGGATTCAGGTTTGCTGTTCCAGTAAATTTTAACAAAGCCATCGTCACCAACAACTCCGACCTCCGGATTTGAAGGCGGAATGGCTTTAATTTCCTGGGCAAATCCCTGTTGGAATACACTGACTGCAATCACCACAAACAGCAACATAAAAATCTGTGAATTTCGCCAATTTTTTATCATTTAATCACCGCAAATTTTCCAATGAAATCTTCTTTTAAATTTGGCCCTGATACATGGTAAATGTAAACGCCGTAGGCAATCGGCAATTCATCACGACTCAGAAGGTCCCAGGAGACGGAACCATCGGTATATGAGCCATCATGATGAATAATATCAACGAGATCACCACGAACAGTATAGATTCGAATCTTTGAAAATGCCGGGATATTAATAAAATCGATACGACGCTGGGCACGCCCCTGTTCAAGATTATTACGGGGTTCCCAGATCGCTGTCGAAAGATAAGGATTGGGTACGACGGATATATTTTTACGACTGTCAGTCGCCAACTGTGGATCGCTCCAGGCACCCTGAATGACAATCTCAAACCGATCATCGGCAGTCAGCGGTTTCGATGTATTGATTGTCAAGACCGCATCATTTGGCAAGGATGCAGTAATATCCGTACTGGTAAAGGTCACCATCCAGGTGGCATGTTTCTGAATTGCCAAAGGGCTGTTAGTCGTCCTGGCTGGCAAGGACTCAAAAATGACCAGAGTATCTTCGATACCAAAAACATCATCGCCATTATCGCGAATGGCTATTTCGACAATCTCCCCGGTCCAGCTGTTTCGGCCGCTGACATTGATTGTGTAAGCAGCAAAATAACCGTAAGTACCATTTGTTGAAAAAGATGTCCCCGGCGAACCAAAAGTGAGCACGTAATCTCCAGGGGTTGCGTGCCCTTTCATTTTCCAGGGTTGCAGAACTGGTTCAATAACTATGCTTGAGCCGGTTTCCCAGTAGTATTCGGAAATTTCGGCAATCCAGACGTTGCTAAAATACAATTGCATTCCCAGAGGATAATCCGGTATCTTGATAAAATCATTCGGATACACCATCGTAGTTGATGTATTTAATGACTTTGCAATATTTTTTAAATTCTGCGGGTCCATACCGAAACGGCTGCTGGCTTCAACAATAGTATCAATTTTATCAGCATAATAATCGACCATCTGAAATGCCGTCGATACCCGGGAAAATGCTTCATCCGCATCTCTTAATGTAGGCGGAAAAGTCAGAGTCGTATCCTGGAATCCCGCTTTGCTTGGGTAACTGATTGATACAATCTGTGTATCAAAACTGGCATCCACCGTAATAACAGTATCACCAATTTCAAACAGCAGTGCGCTTTCATTATAATAGAGACCGTCACCATCGTTGTCTACCCAATCCGTCGCTGTATCATAAAAACCAATCTCAATCCTGTGCTCAACTTCCGGTACCAACTGACCCGGATCAATCAACGAATAATAGACATGTCCATCCCCTTCACCGGCGCTGTGCACGACTCCCTTACTGGTGTCCGGCGGTACATAACCCGCCACGTTGGCAGAAGGCTGAATAGCAACAGTGTTACGATCTAAGAGAACCTTGGAACCCAATTCCTGAATAGTCTTGGAGCATTCCGCCGGAAAAATACCGGTACTGGCGTCACCGTGATCATATGAAACAACCGCATAGTAGTAATTCATCCCGTTATTAACGGTGGAATCAACATAGGTATACTGCAGCCCCGTGTCATCTCCAAGATTATACGAGACGCCGCCGGTAAACGATGCATCTCCCTTGTAAAATCCCCTGATACCGTTCTTTTTATCAAATTGAGCGATCGGTTCGTAAAAATATTTTATACCATCGGCATTGGTAATGGTATTGATCTCGTTGAATCCGATATCCGTGGCGCGGTAAATTTTATAACCCTCAAAATCTTCACCTAAAACTGGGTCAACGGAAAATTCAGCGGTGTTATCCCAGAAAAGTTTCACATACCCGTCTCCGGAGACTGCATGAACCGTCGGCTTGTCCGGTGGCCTGGTAAACTGGTAATTGTTATTATAGATCTGCTGATTGATTTCCTTGTTCCGTAAAATATCTTCGAATGATTCACCAAACAGTAATGCCATGGAGAATCGTTCGCTGGTATTAACCGTCAGCGGAAAATAACCGGAACCGTAAATAAAATCACCATCTGCGGGTTCCAGGACAATTTCATCATAGTTACCGGGAGTTTGCCGGGTCCATAACTCACCGGGAGTTTTGCTCGCCCATTTAAAATCATCACTCATCCGGACTTTTCCGGGCGGTGTAAAATAGTTAAAACTCGTTAAACCAATCTGATCCGATTCGTTCACATCAACATTATCAAAATTCTGTTCGCCGGCTGTCGGCTGTCCGTCTCCTTCTCCGGTATCACCGGTTCCCGCGACACCATCAGCACCCACATCGTCCAGAACAACATCCCAGTCTCCATCATTGTCGATACCATCATCGCGGCGCTCATCAATCATCAAATCATCTGTCCCCATTCCAGAACGGTAATCAACATATTTCAATGGTGGTAAGGGCTCAAAACCTTCACCTCGATTTAAACGGTTGTAATAATGAGTAAAGTAATCTTCATCAATAATCCCGTTGAGATTATCATCGATCAGGTTCCCGACAATTTCCTCGAGAACAGTATTTCTGGCGAGGATTATTCTTCGCCCGCCGGTATAAACTGTATCCGGAAGGGATTGGATCACATGTGTAGTTCGTTTATAAGTATTGATTTCAATTAAAATAATTTTATCACCTTCGACATATTGAACCGGTTGAAAAATTGATTCATCCAATGTTGGTGATGCCGGATCCCGGCTGTCACCGTCATTGTCGATTCCGTCAAAAGGATTCCCGGGGCTCTCCAGAAATGCATATCCGGCATACCCAACCGGGCCGTCATAGCAGGGACTGTACGATGGAGGTGCATCCCAACTATAGGTAATATCATTCTCATTGTCAAAAAAGGACAAATCATCCTGAGCATCTATATGGTCATTACACCGGCCACCACTCAGGGAACCAACCATCATTCCGAAAGTAACTTTGGAGTAGTTAGTTGTACTGTTATTATTCACCTCGTACAGCCAGTAAATAATATCCTCAGCCAGAAAGTGCGCCCACTGCAGTCCCCGAACCGTTACTTTCAGGCCAACACCGAATTTTTCCGGATTCATCGAATCGGGCAGAAAAACAACCGGGCCGTCACCCTGCTGGTAATAATTGAATTCAAAATCTTTTGAATCATCCATAATGAAATAGGATTCCTGGTCGGCGGCCATGACTCCGCGTCCAAAGTAGCCGTTCCAATACGGTATCCCCGCCGGATCAATCCAATCTGGCTGATCCGGCCAAACCCAGGGCCAGGTATCCGGTTTACCGTCACCGTCATTATCCAGATCTGTAGATATGGCAATGTTTTCCTGAGTCTCATCAGCATAATAGGGTAAGGGTTCCAGGGTCCATGTATCTTCGCCACTTCCCGGACCGTCAGTCCAGCCGCGCGGCCCGTCAGAAGATGCGACCGAATAAACAGTATCAGCAAATTGTGCATAAACCGTATCACCTCTGATAGTATGGGACAGAAAGTCGGAACGCTTAATTAATTCAGTTAATGAATCCACTCCGGTTGGACGATAATCAATTGCCGTAATTATTCCGGAGCTGGCATCGTACAGAAATTTCCATTTCCAGCTGCGGTGAATTTCAACACCCAGCAACGGACTAACGTCGCCGACATAGCTATTTCCACTGCCCCGGGGCCATTCACCTTCCGGACTCGATCCAGTTGCATCACCGGCAACCAAACCATAATTTGCGAAAATTGTACGCACCTTATTCCCATCGTGAATGCCCTCTTTCCGATAAATTCGGCTGCCAAGAGGCTCAGCATCCTGCCCGGATAAATCATGAACCATAAAAATTAACGTCAGCAGAGAGACAATGACTGAAACGGAGTATTTCACCTTCATAATCACCTTATAAATCTAACTGATAACCAAGTGTAATTCGCATCGGCGCCGAGAACCGTGACGGATCGTTGTAATATTCTTCCAGCGAATTCACTGTCTCACTGAAGTTACCGTGAACCACCGTGGATTCGGCTTTCGAATAGCTTGAGCGACCACTGTCACCGTACACATTGGTTTCATTCATGATATCAAAAACATTATTGATCTTTATATAAAACGTATGATTGACGGAAAACATCTGAACCATTTTTGAATATTTAAAATCGAAATTCATATAAAATGGTTTACGCCCATCGTTTTGCAGAAAGGGAGACGGTGTGTTTTGGGCAGTAGCATCATATGGCAATCCGCTTCCAAGGGTTATCAGCATGCTGGCTGTCCAACTGCCGGGATTACCAATAAAAACCGTACTGTTAATGGTATGACGGCGATCCCAGTCAAGTGGCAATACCTGTTTTTCAATGGTTTGACCGGAACTCAGCCGGGTAATACCGGCATTCGGATCGGAACCGGTTCCTTCAGCAATTTGAAATGTATAATCAATATTGAATCCATACCCGTCAAAAAAAGCCTTTTTTAGTACAAGGGTAATACCACGAATCGTGGCATATTCAGAATTTATATACTGATCATAAAGTCGTCCGTCACGGGCCTTTACACGATATTCACGGTTAATCCATCCCCGGATATCCCGGATATAATAATCGACATTCAGGATTAGTTTGGGGGCCAACTGCTGCTGCAGGCCTATCTCATAACTGATCGTCTGCTGCGCCTCCAGGTCCGGATTTCCCATTGTGACGATACTGCCGATATCGTTGCCCAATTCCCACTCAGGATTTGAGTACAGATATTCAAAATTTGGAATCTGGAAAAAGTGACCATAGGATATATGAATCACACCTCTGTCTGTAATTGGATATGCTAATCCGAGTCGTGGACTCATCTGGATCTTAGGCTTGACATCTTCCCACCAGATTTCTTCCAGCTCTGCAAAGGTATAGTCCTGCAGCCACGAACGTAAGGGTGACTTGATGTTCGGGTCAGCTGGATCGGCCGGCATTTGTGTTTTGGGATCAAAGTAATCCAGCCGCAGCCCGGCGTTAACAATAATATCACTAAATTCAATTTTATCCTGAATGTAGTATGCTCCCTGAACAGGATTTACATCCAGAATATTACCCTGAGACCGGCCGGTAGTCAGATCAAATGAAAAATCGTGGTAACTTAAATTGTGGGATTGAAATTCAATCCCTGTTTTAATCTGATGACGCTTATTCACCTGCGATGTCATGTCACCTTTAAGTATCCAGGATTCCGTTTTACGGTCATAATGGTGGTTCTGAATACCTCCAATATTGTAGGTGTTCGGCGGCAAATCGTATAGAACCGATGCCAGATAACCATACATGGGATCGTCCGGATCATCGAAGTAGTATTCATTAAAATTATTGCTGAACTGGTTCACACCCAGAGTGTAAAACGTCGTGCTGTTAATTTGATGAACCATCTGCAGTGTCTGGTTGAAGTTATAACTTTCTTTGGTGAGGAGACCTTTTGGATTATACTCAAAAGAATGATCAAAATCGGAATATGTCATCTGGTCGAGCGATTTTGTGAAATTCTGCGGATTTTCGGTAACAATATTGTATTTAAGAGTAATTTTATTGGATAATCGGTAGCTCAGTTTTGCCTGAACATTCAATTTTTTGTAGGGATTCATAGAAATCAATGCTGAGTCGCCGGTCGCGTAAATGATCGACGTACTGTCGGCATCCGGGTTCGCCAATATAGACGAATAAAGAGAATCCGCCAAATATGGATCACCGGTTACAACAATCCGCTGCTCATTGGGTGATTTGTAAAATGCATCCGTCGGATTAAAAATATTCTGACCGTAATAATGACCGTCTTCTTCGTAATATCGGAAAGTGGTAAAAAAGAACAGCTTATCTTTAATTAGAGCACCACTCAAACTTCCCTGAATGTTGTTAATACTAAATAAGTCCAGCTTGTTGTTACCGATATGAATATCGTTGTGAGTGGTCAGCCACTGACCGGTATACAGATTAATGCCGCCGTGGAAATCATTGTTGCCATCCTTCGTCACAATGTTTACTACACCTGACATGGCAGTACCGTATTCAGCGTTGAACGACCCTGTTATGATTTCCATTTCCTGAATGGATTCATTCTCAATATTCGTCGCAAAATTCCCCTGAAAGGGATCGGTCGAAGGCATGCCGTCGATCATATAAAGCGTTTCACCCGATCGTCCACCGCGAAAATGACCGTCAACAATCCCCGCTTTTGTCTGAATGACTTCGTTAAAAGTCTCGACCGGAATTGCCTCCAACTCCGTGGCGGTTACACGCACTGAGCTGGAAGTGATGTCCTTTCGGATCAGTGGTCTTTCCGCGACGACAATTACCTCTTCTCCCTCTAATATTGCACTTCCCAGTTCAAAATCCTGCTGAGTTGTCAAATCCACGGATACCAGGATATTCTCAATTATGGTAGTTTTATAACCAATCATTCCGGCTTTCACCCGGTAAACCCCGGGAGAAATATTCAGAATAAAATATTCTCCATCAGCATTTGTCGCCGCGCCCAGGTAGGTGCTCTCGATAATTACATTACATCCAAAAAGAGGATCACCGGTACCGGCATCTGTAACTCGTCCAACAATTTTTCCGGTTGTACCAGAAAATCCGGGCTCAGTGAAAATGAAGATAATGAAAAAAACTAAGAGACCAGCTAAACATATTCGTAAATACTTATGATGTCTCAATCCACTTCCCTTTTCTTAATTAACTTTTGGAGTCAATAATTGATCCTTAACGGGCTTTAATACCACTATTCTTAGTCATTACAGTAGAAGCCTTGGTACCAAATTCATATTTCTTATGATCTTTGCCATGAATTAGTTAGTTTGTTTTTGTCGAGACCTTCATTTTAACTTCATTTTTTTCAAGGATTTATTGATAAATATACAACTACTTAGTAAATAAATGAAGCAATAAATCTACTCATTTATAATATTATCAATATCTTACATGCCTAATAAGTAACAACTAAATATCATCACCCAAAAAAGAAATAAAAGAGCGGGGTCGAAACCCCGCTCTTCCACAATAAACGCACTATTTCATCAAGACCATCTTCTTGATATCACGGAACTGATTACCTACGTTGAGTTCGTAGAAATACACACCCGATGCAACCTGATTACCATACATGTCACGACTGTTCCAGACATAGGAATAGCTACCAATCTGCAGATTGTTGTATACCTCTTTCGTTACCATCTGTCCGAGAATATTGTAGATTGTCAAAGTTACGTCGTTTGCGCGTGTAATTGAGAACTTAATCTGGGTAACCGGATTAAACGGATTCGGATAGTTCTGTTCCAGTTTCATAACACTAGGTAATGCAACTTCCTCTTTAACTATCTCTGTGTAGACAAGACCGTTTGCAAAAGGTTCAGGTTCAACCTCAAGTGCCAGACCTTCCGTACTGAATTTTACAATATTTAAGGTCTGTACTCTCGGTAAGTAGCCAGAGGCATCCGGCTTCAACCATTGTGTACGGTAGCGACCGTAGTCATATGGATCACCTGCTTCCTCCACATCTACGCCTGTTGCAGTATGAATATATCTTGTTTTATACATAATCGCATGCGGCGCTGGCCCAGTAAGATGGAAAGAACATTCCCAGATATTATCTGCACCAGTATCATGATATTCATATTTAGCAGAATCCGAAGGAATATTCAAAGCAGCAGTTCCCTGAAGTACAGCTCCCCAGGCATCGTACCATACAAAAAATAATTGGTCATTTACCGGATCGAAGGCATCTTCTTCATAGTTCAAAGCATCCGTCATATCAATTTGAAGGTGAACCAGAACAGAGTCAGATGCGGGAATAACTCCTTCAGTTACATAATCCTGAAATGTCTGAATCGGCATAAGCGTGTCTCCATCAACTCCAGCCCAGGTGAACCAACGGTTACCGCCGCCCCAGGACGCCGGTAATTCATATTCGTAAAAATCCTCGCCGGCATGATTTGCACCTTCATGAAGATTCAGAAAAAATTTATACGGTACATTATCACCAACCCATCCTTCAAAAGGTACGGTAAGATAATATATTTCAGCTCCCGGTTGACGAATCATATCGATGGTTGTTCTGTCTATATCTGATCCCCAACCATTAAAACCACCCCTCAATTCGAGGGAATCGCCTAGTGCTCTATCATAAAAACCAAGTGCTTGTAAAACCGTCATATCAACCCGAAAAGTGACATTTCCTTCACCATAAGTAAGTTCTTCAATATTATTAAACCAAACTGTCTCAAGCACAATTGTTTCCTCGGATAGCTCAACAGTATATCGTCGGTTTTGAGTTAGGTTCTCAACGATTCTTGTCCCGGCGGTATCGATATACGCAAATTTATACTGCATAAGTCCGACGGGAACAGAGATGACTCCATCGTAAATTCCATCGGAATTTGCATCTTCCAAATCGGTACCGCTCCAACTATCAAATGTACCCTGTACCTCAACGCTATTATTAATACTTGGATCAAATACACCCGCATTAATCTGAGCATTCATATTAATTGAGAATTGGACATTCGAACCGATAAAATTCGGATCAAAATCATTATACCATACAGAATAAGTCTGGGTACCGCCTTGCACAATGTATTCACGGTTCGGACCGCCACCTGGAAATTCGGAAGTGCCCCAATCACCATTTATCCGAAATTTAAAATAGAGGGTATCACCGGGAGCCATCAGACTATCTAATGTAATATCCCATATAGAGTCTGCATCCGCGTCACTCAGATGGTGATTTACACCATCCCAACCATTGAAATTCCCGGCAATGTCCACATATCCAGAAGCAGGATCTAATCCACCGGTCTTAATCTGATAGGACATATTGACTTCAAATGTCACTGCAAAATTATAATCGAAATCATTCCAGTAAACCGAATATTCCTGAACATTCGCTACAGCCGTGTACACACGGTTGTCTCCACCTGGAAATTCAGCAGTGTCCCAACTACTATTAATCCGGAATTTAAATTGAAGTTCATCATTAACTTCGATGCCTTCTGAAACAATGATTTCCCAAATTGCATCATTGCAGGCATTTGCAGACAGATGATGATTAGCACCGTCCCATCCGTTGAATGAACCAGCGATATCAACATAATCACTGGTAGGATTAAAACTACCCTGATCGATCTGATCCTGCATGTCCACCTTAAAAACAATCACCGGCGTTGCACTGGCATCATTGTACCAACATTCATATACCTGATCAACTGAACATACAGTGTAGATTCGATTAGAACCGCCAGGAAATTCTGCTGTTCCCCAGTCGCCATTCAGGCGAAATTTAAACTCAATATCGCCTTCAGGAATATTAATGGTGATATCCCAGATTGAGTCTGCATCAGCATCTGTCAGATGATGACTTGCACCATCCCAACCATTAAATCCACCTGCAATATCAACATAATTAGAAGCCGGATTGAAACTTCCCTGTTCAATCTGGTACATCATGTTGACCTTGAAGGTCACATTCGCTGCGAAACTAAATGAAACCATCATTAGAATCGCAAGCACTAAAAAAGTAACTTTACGCATCGTGTTTCTCCTTTTTTTTTGAGTTACTGAAAACATTTGAATTCACTCCTTTCCTTTGTTAAAACGTAATCGAAATAGAAATATGTTCATTTTTATTAAAATATTCATGGGTCTGATAGGCGTAATTAACACACAGAGTCATATTACCAAGAATGGGATACTTCAAACCACCTCCAAATGAATAATGGGGTTCCATTGTATCGAGGAAAAGATTCGCCACTCCGGTCCGCAAATATACCAAATCGTTAAACATGGAAATATCCAGACCGGCATTTAGACTTGAATAGTTATCGCTGGGATAAATTCCATCAATTTCCAGAGTAACTTTACTTAGTTCAGAGTACAGTATATCCCAGGCAACCCCGATTGTCATTGATAACGGCATATCAAATTTATCCGTATCATAATAGGCATTGATGACATCGTTATTGCCACTGTTCATCGGATCGGGATCAACGGTTACTATTAAATCTTCTCCCGTCATCCGCATTTTTGTCCCAAAATTCGTAATTGCAAAACCTAAATGGATTCCCTTCCATGGTGTAGTATAACGTCCGCCAATATCGAGCGCAAGACCCGTTGCAGAGGAATGATAAATACTTTCGATGATGTATTTTGTATTGAAACCTATGGCGAATTTATCGGTGAGTTTTCTCGCATATGCCATCCCAATAGCATAGCTGCTAACCGTATAATATTCTCCTGTACCGCCTTGATACATTTCCGTGGTGACTTCAATAGGATCAGTCTGGTAAAAAGTCGTATTTATACCGAAGCTCCCAAGATTTCCATATGGAAGTACAACAGCTAGATAATTGAAATTAATATCTTCAAACCACTTAGTATAACTGAAATGAGCTGTCGTATTCTCCAGGTATGCGATTGTTGATGGATTCCAGAATAAGGTCGATGCGTCACCATAACCGGTTACAACAGCCTGACCTCTCCCGGTTCCCCAGGCATCTACGGGTACATTCAGAAATTTTGCCGATGAAGTACCGACTTTTGATACCGATTGTGCCCAGATAAAATTTCCGATCAGAATAATTAATAGTATTTTTTTCATCATCCCATCACCTACTTTATAACAGCAAATTTGCCAGTTTGTACCGACTTGCTTAATAGATCTTTAACATGAAACAGGTAAAGCCCATAGGAAATCGCTAAATTATCTTTGGATAATAAATCCCATTCGGCAATTCCATCATCAATTAAATTATGGACTTCGAATTGATCAACAAGCTCACCTGCAATGTTAAATATTGTAATCTCACAATCCTTCGGAACTTTATTAAAGTGAATAACCCGGGGTCCCCGTCCTGAATCGTAGGGATTTTTAGGTTCCCAGCTGTTAGCGGCAACGTAGGGATTGGGGACTACTTTTATCTCCTTCATTTCCTTCTTAAGCGTCGACTCATTTATCTCTGGCCCATAGGTCGTAAATTCATATACATCGCTACTGAGAAATGGTTTTTTAACGATAATTTCCAATTCATCTCCTGATTGGGGATACCGTTTCAATGTATCTTCCATCAGATGTTTCAATCTTAATTGCCACGTAGGAACAAGTACGGTATCACCATCATTATCGATATCTTCTTCCATCAGGATTATTATATCCGATTCATCCAGATTCGAAGTAAATTTTCCGGGTCCACCGGTGTTATCCAGTTCCCAGAATCCGAAGACCAGATTCTTATCTTCGGATATATTCCTGACGGTAAAATTCACGTCCTGTTCAATTAATTTTATGGTGCCGAAAAATACTTTCATTTCTATACAGCGACCAGTACCCACTTCTCCGAATGTGACCAAATAATCCGAAGGTTTTCGATACCCTACTTTATTGACATCTTCCCAGCGGGTAAAAACAGGAGAAAAAATTGTCGTATCACCATTGTTCCATTTAGTAAGTTCATTGTTCATTTCAATAACAGATTCAAGTTTAAAAGAAATTTGAAAACCTTGTATTACGATATGTTCAGCAGCGGTTTGAACTTTATTCGAATGATCAACCAAAGTATCCTGCATTATTGGATCGGTAATATTAACAAGGGTATAATTCTTGGTTGAAAGTGTATCTTCATAATTTGATTTGGAAGCCTTATAAACCGTATCTTCAAAGGTAATCTGATATGTATTCCGATCCAAAATCGCCAGAGGATCAATCACATCTATGGTAAGTTTACTTGAACTTGATCCGGAAACATGCTCTACATCAATTTCCGGAGCCATATACCCGGCAGGTTTGGACTGTGGTGTAACCTCCACAACATTCATTCCGGTATTAATTGTGCCATCTGAAAGTGTTTGAATTAATATTGGGCATTCCGTCGGAGCAATTCCCAGACTGTACCCTCCAGCATCATAGGAAGTCACAGCATAAAAATATCTTTGACCATTCTGTACATATTCGTCGACAAAAGTATGCTGAAGACCGTTATCGCTCCCAAGATTAAACTTAATTCCATTAATATCTAAGGAAGAATCCACTCCACAAAGCCCATCCTTTAAATCAAACTGAGCAATTGGTTTGTAATAGGTTGGAACTCCGTCGGTATCGGTTATTAAATATTGATCAATGAAAGCGGGATCCGTTGAACGGTAAATTCGGTATCCCTGAAAATCATATCCGTTGGCGCCTAAATCTGCCATATAAGTATCGAAAGATTGCTCTGCCAGGTCGTCCCAGTACAATGTGATCTTGCCATCATCGGCTACTGCCGTAACTTCCGGCGGACGCGGCGCTTTAGCAAACTGATAATCCATGTCGTACGTTTTCTGTGCTACGTCCCTGTTTCTTAGCGCATCATTCTGATCCACACCCAGATTAACCGAAATTGAAATTCGTTCTGTTTGTCCAATATCGAGCGGAAAATATCCGGAACTGATATGCAGATTATAATCACCTTCCAGTACGATAGTCGGGTCAAAAAATTTACCAGGTACGAGGAACTCGCGCCACATCTTACTATCTGAATAACCTGTTGTATTTTCGGAAGAGGCAATATATGCCGCTGATGTTAATCCGATTTGATCAGACTCAGAAACATCCGTAAGGTCTATATTTGGTTCTCCGGTTAGCCCCGTACCAAAACCGGAAGTGGGTCTGGAATCGCCCTCGCCTGCATCACCGGAATAGGCCTGTCCGTCAAGTCCATTGTCATCGGACAGTATATCCCAATCCCCATCATTATCAACACCATCATACCGAACCTCGTCAATCATAGGAGCGATTGTTGCCTGTCGATACGTCACGGTATCTCCAGCGACTAATAAACCCCGTTTGACTATATCACCGACATTAAAGGCTTTATAATTAATGAAGCGAACCGGAATGACTCCATCAATAGTTAAACGATCCAGATGCAGGCCAATGTTTTCATCAATCAATCCGTCCAGATCATCGTCAATTAAATTATCCGGATTTTCAGACAGGCTTAATCCGTCGCTAAGATTATAGGAAATACCCTGGGAAACAACCGTTGTATCTCCACCGGGATAGGCTATTACATGACGGCTGTAATTATCGTCAATAAGAACTAATTTTATTCCGGTTGATAAGCTTGTCGAAGTAAACTCTCCATCTGTAAATAATGGCACTAAAGTCTCGTAATCATCCCATTTGGATAACAATTCTGGATGGAGATCAGCATCACCATCATTATCAATTCCATCAACGCCATTTCCCGGTGTCTCTAAAAACGATGTGGCCACAACTCCGACAGGTGTGTTACCAAAATATTTATTCCCAACATAGGGCGGCGCATCCATACACCAGGCAACATCTGTTAATAAATCGAATGAAGGACGATCATCGTTGGTGTCATCATCTCCACCCACCATGTCAGCGAGCCAGATCGAAAACACGGTTTTTCCAAGAACCTTTGTTCCGTCATTGGTTACTTCATGAAGAAAGAACACCACATCGTTGACTAAAATTTGCGACCAGGCCATTGCCCGCACTTTCATTAAAAGACCAAGACCTCGTCGACTCAAATCCGTAGAATCGGGAAAGTAATTGTATCGATTATACAAATTGTCCGAACATTCATAGTAAAGTTCCTGATCGGCGCTGTACTGGTTTTTGCCGAAATAACCGTTCCAGGAACCCACCCAGCCCGGATCAATAGCATCGGTTAAGCGGTCAGGCCAGATCAAAGGCCATGAACCTGCATCGGTACTTTTTGCGATGGATTTTGAATTTTCATTTAAAAACTCTGGAACCGGCTCAAAATTCCACGAAGGGCTAATGCTGTTGGGATCCTCACGATAATGCGGAGTAATTACAATTTTTTGAGTACTGCCATTTTCCAATACAACCTCAGCCCCGACAAATGCCGCAACGATCGCCATATATTCCTGCCTGGTGTTTTTAGGCCATTCAAAGGGTATATGAGTCGGTTCATTCCCTCCTGTGCGACCGGCAAACGCATAGTTAAAGATACTGGCGCGAATCAGATTACCATCAATTTCCGTTTTCCTTTGATAATTCGGATCCCCCCTGTGATCTGAAGATTCATAAGCAACAGTCATAGTTATTAAAAGAATAATGAAAATATATAATCGGTAGAATTTCATATATGATTCCTTTTATATTGATAATTTTATTCCAAACAGTATCTCCCGTGGTGCACTATACCAGTGGGGATATACTATATATTCTTCAACAGTATTGGTCCGATTTGCATCACTACCGACATTAGCAATACTGTTCGTATAATCGGATTCACCCGTATCGGAAAAGACATCTGTGGCATTTCTGGCATCAAACAAATTATTCACATTACAATAAATTGAAGCACTGTGTTCGCCAAGTTGAATAGTATAATTAATTCTAAAATCCATTTCAAAAGTTGCCGGTTTCCGCCTGCTGTTTGATGGTAATACGGAGCTGGCATTCAATCCGGTGCGTGTTGATATTCCAATCGAAGGAGTATATGGATAACCGGAACCGTAACGAGTAATCAATGCGGTATTCCAACAATCACGATTATAGGTTATGGCTCCATTTAATGTATGTCTTTGATCCCATGCTAACGGTGTGATATAACGCGTTGGCTCATTATTACCTAAGAGGGAATTATACTCATCATTAGGATCAGAATTCGAACCTTCAGCGACTTGGAAGGTATATTCCACGTTGGCATAAAGCGAATTTAACATATTATGCTTTAATGAAAGTACAACCCCCCGGACATTGGCATAATCCCTGTTAATATACTGCACATAGGACACGCCCGCAATAGATGTGGGAATTGTTGTACTGGTGCTTACCCAGTTTCGAATATCCCTGTAAAACATCGTTACATCAGCCGATAAATCTTTTACTAACTGTTGTTGTAAACCCAGCTCATACATTATTGTCTGTTGGGGTTTCAGATCGGCATTCCCATAAGGTCCGTAAGTTCCTCCGCTTGTCGTAACTTTTAATCCTGTATTGTATAGATATTGAAAGGATGGCATTTGATAAAAATGACCAAAAGAAAAGTGAATAACCCCTTGATCAGTTATTGGAAATGCCAAACCTAAACGCGGACTGATATTTGTTTTCGGTTCTGCTTTTTCGTACCAGGTCGCCTCTCTCTCCGCCATTGTCATGTTAATATGCTCCTGCTTGAATGGCGAATAGATATTTGGATCTTCAGGATCAGCCAGCACATGGCCATTAGAGTTGAAATAATCAAAACGCAGACCAATATTTACAATAAAATTCTGAAATTCTAACTTATCCTGAATGAATACACTAAACTCTTCCGGTTTTTCTTGATAATAACCATGAGAAGAAGTTGATGTACTTAAAGTATCGGGTTCAAAAGGTTCAATTTCAATATTCTGATCGTCGGTTTTATAGGTTATGGAAAAATCCTCTTGTTCTAAAATATGAGTCCGGTATTCAGCTCCAAGTTTCATCAAATTCTTATTAGTTGCTTGTGAGATCAAATCAAACTTAAACAAAGATGTACGTGTATTTCGATAATAGTGATACAAATTGGTACCACTTGTCACAAAGGTATAGCTAGGTGTATTAAGGCTATCAGGATGAACATAACGACTATCCAGAGGGTCTTCATAAAGATATTGTTTATATTCCGAGTAAGCGGTTGATGCCTTTACTGTATAAAATGTTCTGGAGCTCAGCGTGTGGTTCAAAGTCAGGGAATAGTTTTGACCATTATCAAAACGAAAAGGATTCCCATCGGGATTCCACTGATAAAAATGATTGTAGTCTTTATAGTCGCGGCTGCTAAGTAATGTATTAAAATGAATGTTAAGGTTATGGGTCAGGAAGAGTGATAATTTACCATTTACTGAGTATTTATCCTGCCAATTCATATTCGCAATACTGCTGTCTCCGGGTTCACCGGTCGGTGTAAAGTAATGATAACCGTTAAGCCACCCGTCGCTATTATATTTTCTGCCCGATAAGTAAAAACGTAGATTTTTTGTTAACAACGGACCACCGAAAGAGCCGGAGATATTTTGTATAGACAACGGTTTATATTTATCTAGTCCAATAAAAATATTATCGCTCGTTGCCCAATATCCACCAGTTTGGAAGTCAAGCGAACCGTTAAATTTTTCACCACCGGTTTGAGTGACAATATTAATAATACCAGACATCGCCTGTCCATATTCGGCGTTAAAAGTACCGCTTACCAACTGCAATTCCTGAATTGCGTTTTTATCGACTTCAACAGTGACACTACCATCATAACTATCCGTCACCGGAACACCATCAATCCAGTATACAACTTCACTGCCCCTGCCACCACGGACATGCAATCCGCCGTCGGCATCCTTCGTTATTCCGGATTGGATTTCAATCAAATCGTTGATTTCCTGAACCGGTAAGTCCCGAATCACATCTTCCGAAATATGAACCTGTGTCGAAGTGCGGTCGGCTTGAACAGCCGGGCGATTATAGACCACTAAAACTGTTTCTCCCTGAATTGATTCAACCGTCATATCCAAGTTGATTGTTGTTGTTTGATCAACCGATACCGATACGTTCTCAATCGTCAGAAGAGCGTATCCAATCATTGTTGTTCTCAAATCATATGTCCCCGGAGGAATATTTAATATGATAAAGTCACCTTCTGCTGATGATGCAGCACCGAGATAGGTTCCTTTTAAAACTATATTACATCCTGGGAGTGGCTGACCGGTATCTTTGTCAACAACACGACCAGAAATTTTTCCGGTGACTCCTCCGAACAGGGTTGTATGAATAAGAAGCGATAGAATAATTAAACGTATTTTATCCATTTAAGACATATCCCCCTTTTATTCCAACATCTTGATATTTTATTGATTTTAGTATCTGTAAATTTTTTATCACGTGATAGACATCAGCCTGTTTATCAAAGTATTTTTTCATCTTCCTATAAACCAGTTCCTGATGGCGTTTCTTCTCAATAATCGGTTTTGCTTCCTGCAACGACAGAGCCTGGCTTTCATATTCTTCTGTGGATAAAAAAATTAAATACTTGTCATCATAGCAATAGGGTCCGACGATATCACCCAGAGAAGCGGAAAATATCGCAGTGCCGAATTTTCCGAGTTCTCCCGAGCTCAATATCCCCAAGAGACCATCCGCAGAATTGTGCTGATGATATTGACTAAATTCCCTGGCAATTTCCTGGAAACTTTTACCGGTTTCATATCGATGAATACAGGCTTTAGCCAAAGTTTCAGTCGGTGTACAAATCTCATATACTTTTCTTCGTACCGGTAATGTGAACTCCGGGTTATTCTCATCGTAATAATGATGATAGTCTGATTCCGAAAACAGTACCGTATCTGCAAAACTTTTTGTCCAGGTATCGATTTGCAATTTTGCATTTTTGCTTTTGAATTGCTGTAGAAATTCAATCTGTTTATCAAGTCCCAAAACTTTTGCCTGAGAAAGCAATTGTTCCCGTACCAGAATTCCGGTAATAAAATCTTTTAAACTATTAACGTCCCGGATAGCTTTGATATGTTCATCTTTGGATTTTAAAAGAAGGGGTAAAAGAGAATAGTAATTATAACTTATTTCACCAACTGTGCAAACCGTTTCACTAAATCGTCCCTGAGTATCGTAGGATACCGGTAAATCACTCTTCCGATCCATTTTACTTAAAATATCATATAAATAAGGGAGATTAGCTTCCTCCCATTCAATATTCATCTCATTCTTAAGTTTTAGAACACAACTACTTTGTAAGGAATCACTATACTCAATTGCCATTTTTTGGTTTAACATTCTTTTTTGCTTGGCAAATTCGTATTCCGTTAACAGTGGACGAACACGTTTTTCCTCGATCTTTATAACTGAATACCCATAATCTCCCCGTAGCGGTCCACTGATCTCACCGACATCCAGATTTTGAAGAATCTTTCGAAATCGGGGATGTACGTCATTCAGTTTGATGAATCCCAGATCAAAATTAACATCCGGAATGTTTTTAATAGATATCAATTCCTCAAATGAAATGCCTGATTCCAATAATTCGAAGTATTCATCAGCCTCATTATACGTTTCGGCAAAGATTTGTTTTATATGAAACAAGGTGTTTTCCAGCGTAAAATAATCACGCAATTGCTTATCGCTGAATTGTGTTTCTTCAAATATCCGTTGTTTATAAAAGTTATTTAATAAAAGTTGCTCAAATATAATATTTTTGTTCTCAATAAACTCGATTGACTTATCCAAAGTGTTTTTCTTGAATTCAGATAAAATAATTTCTTCGTTAATCACCTTATCCAAAATCAGTTTCCTGCTCGACATATTATCTTGAACACCCGTCAATTTTAAATAATTCTGATAATTATTAAGAAATTCATCAACGGTTACAACACCTCCGTTATACATGGCCAATACATCCGAATTTTTGTCGCAGACTAATACCAAAATTCCTGTAAAAATGATTAATATGATTAATTGTACGTTTTTGTATTTTATTATCCACCTGTTTATTGGCATATCCATTTAAAAATTATTATTTCGCTCTCTATCCATTTGTTGTATTAATGTAGGCCACTCCGGATTTCGCTTTAATGACATCATTGGATTCCGAATCGCCGAATAGAATTGTCCAGGTATCTTTATTTGGTAAAAATTCATCCGGGTCAATAGCCTGGCTTTGATCAGACAGATTGAAAATTACCCGTATTGATTCTGCGTCGTTCCAGCGTTCAAACGCAAAAAGTGATCGGTCATCATCAATCAGAACAGTTCCGTACTTGCCGCGCCTCAAACTCTCGTGCTCTTTCCGCAGTTTAATGATGGATTTGTAAAACTGAAACAGTTCCTCATCAATCTCCACAGTATCGCTTGAACGCTCCAGTCCAAACGGATGATGTGTTTCATCTTCATATTTAAATTCTTCCCATACCATCGGCTTGCGGCAATCAGGATCGTCGGCTCCCCACATACCAACCTCATCACCGTAATAAATATATGGGGCACCAATATAGGTAAACTGAAACAATAAAATAGTCTTCTGAATTTGCCGCTCTTCATCAGTTGGTTTACGAATTTCAAACAATTCATCATAATTAAGATTAGATGCGTGATCTATCCAGCGGTCGGGATTTGCGACCATTGATGCAAATCTTTCGGTGTCGTGACTGGCCATCAGATTTTGTAACACTTTTTGATTATCCCTAGGATAATTTTCCCGGACAAACAATAACAAACTATCCAACTGACTTGGTAAAATTTGGTATTTCTGATCCACAAAGGCCTTCAACATTGCATCGGCGAAACGATAGTTCATCGTAGCATCGAATATATCGCCCTGCAGCCACGGTGAAGCATTAAACATGATATTATCCCTAAAATTCTCCCACCAGACTTCGCCGGTTATATAAGCCTCGGAATTGATTTCACGGACCCATTTTCGAAAATCCCGCCAGAAATTTTTATTGACCATTTCGGCCACATCAAGGCGCCAGCCATCGATGCCATCCGACGGATCACCATCTCCATTTGGATCCATCCAACGCCGAACGATATCATGAATATGCTGACGAAATCCGGCACAAGGTCCGTTGTCGTCTTCCCACACTTCCGGTAAATCCGGCACATTGTACCAGCCCTGATATTCAAATTCATTTTCCGGAGTTGTTGGATCATCATATGCTTTAATGACAAACCAGTCCCGGTATTTACTGGCATTTCCCTTTTGCTTCACATCCACAAATGCCCAAAACGGCAAACCAACATGATTAAAAACACCGTCAATGATAATTTTCATATCCCGCTTATGGACTTCGTCAATCAGTTTTAAAAATAATTTATCGGCAGATGTCCACTCCCAGGTCACGGGGTTGTCCGGAGTTTCCCGATTCCAGATCGCGATATCCTCTTCCGGATCGGGGCCAAAATTATTATCAATGTGATGATACATCGTCGCGCCGTATTTATGGGAAGATGCAGATTCAAATATCGGATTCAGATACAGCGCGTTTACACCCAATTCCTGCAAATAATCAAGTTTATTGATGATTCCATGAATATCTCCGCCATATCGACGCAACTGGGCATTATAATAAAAACCCCGGGCGTTTTTTTCTTCCCAGGGTTGTAGTTTGTACCAGTCCGACGTCCACGGCATAATCGCCCATTCGGTCTGCTTGTCATATGGCCAGGTACCTTCCAGCGTTTCAATTGTCGGGTCGTTATTTACATCCCCATTATAAAATCTATCCGGGAATATCTGGTACCAAATCGCGTCGATTGCCCATTCGGGAACTGCGGAAATTTTTGATTGCTTTTCACAGGATGAAACAAGAACAGAAGAAACTATCAAGCCGAAGAACAGTGCCGATAGAATTTTTATTTTCATCTTTTTTAAGTTATGCCTCATTTTGTGTAGTTCACATCTGAGTTACTAACGTGACAATATATTATTTACAAAGTAACTTGTCAACAGTTTTTTACACAAATTTCAGGCTTTTATTTATCTTTTAACTGACTTGCCAATAGAAAACGCTGAAAAGAATTATAGAGATGAACAACATCGTTATGCCCATTGAACGAGTAGATTAAAGTCACTTGCGGTTCCATTATAAACCAATTGTGTTATTGCACAATGAAAAAAGCTGAACTTACCAAACCGGCTGCAATGATAATGATAAACAGACCGTATATTCGAAAACTTTTATCTTCAAGTTTCAGCATCCACTCAATTGTCGAGCTAAGTTTGTCAGACATTAACAGATAAAAAACGCCATCAATGAAAAGTAGAATACCAACGAGAAAAACAAGGGAACTGAGCTGCGTGTCATGACGGAAATACAGTGTCGACAGCCCCATGATAATCTCAATGAAACCGGGAATGAAAAACAGGTTCTTTTCATGAATATACTTGAGGAGGTTTTTAATAAGAACGTTTTTAAGTATTAATACCAATCCGAATATCAGAAATATCAGACTTTCAAAAAAGTAAAAAGGAATCATAACACCTCGCTAAAATGGATATACAAAATCGAAAATCTTTCGCGTAAGCGGAACATAGGCATATAGTGCGCCATGTGGACAAACCTCCTGACAGCAATAGCAGCGAATGCATTTTTGATAATCAAATACAGGCGGTCGGGGACGTTTCCCATCCTTCAAGAATAATGCTTTGGGAACGACAGGACATTGTTCGACACAGACATTACATTTTTGGCACAGTTTCGGATTAATGACCGGCTTGGATGTCAATAATTTCCGGGCAAGCCTGTACTTCCAAGAGGAGCCGTTTTCAATTTGAGGTCCCCTGGAAATATTAAAATCTTTTTGAACAAACTGATGCCAGTCATCGCCAACAATCCGAATCCGGTTGATATCGCAAATTCCCAGCTCCCTTTCGGCGCCAATCTTATTTGTCGGAACCCTTTCAGGTTGAATATTTATAATGAGACACGCAACAGAATCCATCGCGACCGGATCCGTACTGAACAGTAGAAAACCTGTATTAACCGGATCCCCACTTCCTGGACCGTTTCCTTCCATGGACTGAATCGCGTCCATCACAAACAATTTCGGCTTCAGAAGACGATTCAAATCCACCAGCATCTCGGAAAAATGTTGAGCATCGGGAAGTTTAACATGAAATTCCGGTTTTGAAAATCCCGGAATGCAGCCAAACTGGTTTTTCACTGCACCGGTCATCCGGGTCAGATTATGGGTTTTTAATTTGGGCAAACTGATAATGGCGTCACAATCACTGACAGCATTCGCCAAGTTGAACTGCTTGATACGATGCCCCTCTGGAAATGAAACCATCTGCCCGTTTTCAAAATCCGCCAATGGAATATTCAACTCATCGGCGACAGGTTTTATGCCAATTTTAGTGAAAACGCTGCTGATTTTACCAATAGCCGAAGAATCACCATACGTCAGCTGAAAGGATGATTCCTGAAGAAGTTGTGCAACGGCCCGAAACACTTCCGGATGAGTGGTGACGCATTTATCCGGAGTTTTACCGGACAGCGCATTGGGTTTCAGTAATAGGTTCTGTTCATTATTGGAAAATACCGTTGAAAGTCCGCCGATTAATTCAATCCCAATGCGGACAGCTTTTTGGACGTCGCTCCTTGTATAGGTTTGACATTTTACAACGGCAACAATCGAATGATTATTATTCATGGAATAGATAATGTCTTAGTCGGAGATTGATTTTTTCAATTTTCGGGTTAAGCCTTCAATCACCAGAACAAATTCACCGCGGGGTTTTGATTCCTCAAAATGACTAATTACTTCCGGGATACTACCCCGCACGTATTCCTCATAAAATTTGGTCATTTCCCGTCCAATAACAATCCGCCGATCTCCAAAATACACAGATAGATCCGCCAGAGTTTTTAGCAACCGGACCGGACTCTCGAATATGATCATTGTGCGGGTTTCTGCTGCCAGTTCTTCAAGCCTGGTTTTCCGCCCTTTTTTACGTGGCAAAAATCCCTCAAAAGTAAAGCGATCAGTGGCAAATCCCGATGAGACCAGCACAGATAGTAATGATGACGGACCCGGTACCGGAATTACGGATATATCTGCATCGACCGCCTTTTGGATTACCCGATAACCCGGATCGCTGATTCCCGGAGTTCCGGCATCGGAAATTAATGCGACATTTTTCCCGGATTCAAGCATCCGAATCAGTGTACTACTGCGTTTATCTTCGATTTCATCATAATAACTGATTTTCTTCGTTTTAATATCATAATGACTTAGCAGTTTAGCGGAATGTCGGGTATCTTCGCAGGCAATTATATCGACGGTTTTTAGAATATTAATAGCCCTCAGGGTGATATCGTCCAGATTCCCTATAGGCGTTGAAACGATGTAAAGAATACCTTTGCTCATGCCCTGAATTTAGCAGTTATAATAAACAAAGGACAGGTAAAGTTCCTGTCCTTTGTGCGATCCCCAAAAACAATTTAATGGGCCGTGATCCCTGTATCAACACAGTAATTAATCGATATCGAACTTGATTCCCTGTGCCAGCGGCAGTTCCTTACCCCAGTTAATGGTATTGGTCTGTCGCCGCATATAGGCTTTCCAGGCATCGGATCCGGATTCCCGGCCGCCGCCAGTCTCCTTTTCGCCACCGAACGCTCCGCCGATTTCAGCGCCCGATGTACCGATATTGACATTGGCAATTCCGCAATCGGAACCGATGTGTGATAAAAATTGTTCCTGATAATTCATCGATGATGTAAAAACCGCTGAACTTAATCCCTGCGGTACATCGTTATGAAGCCGAATGGCTTCATCAAAATCAGCATATTCAATGATATAGAGAATCGGTGCAAAGGTCTCTTCCTGGACAATAGCATAGTCATTCTTTGCTTCTATGATTGTCGGCTGCACATAAAATCCTCCATCAAGACCATCAATTTTATGAACATTGCCGCCACACAATAATTTTGCACCGGATTGTTTTGCTTTTTCAATCGCCGCCATCATCAGATCAACAGCGGCCTGATCGATCACCGGTCCCATTAACACACCAGCATTCAGCGGGTTGCCGATAGGTACCTGGGAGTACGCTTTTACCAGACTGCCGGTAAATTTATCTTTTACTGATTTATGAATGATGATCCGACGGGTCGATGTACAGCGCTGCCCGGCAGTGCCAACAGCGCCAAAAAGAGTGGCGCGGACAGCCATATCCAGATCGGCATTTTCGGTCACGATAATAGCGTTATTTCCACCTAATTCAAGAATAGTACGGCCAAGTCGTTTTCCCACTGCTTCGCCGATTCGTTTACCCATGGCGGTGCTGCCCGTCATACTGATCAACGGAACACGTTTGTCATTAATCATCAGTTCACCGACTTCCGAGCCTTTGCCGATGACCATATTGAAAACTCCCTTGATGTCGTACTTATCAACAACCGGGGCGATGATTTTCTGAACGGCAATCGCGGTAAGCGGAGCTTTGGAACTTGGTTTCCACACATTAACATCTCCACAAACCGCGGCAATTAACGAATTCCAGGCCCATACGGCAACAGGGAAATTAAACGCCGTAATAATACCGATAACCCCATAGGGATGATACTGATCGTACATGCGATGCTGCGGGCGTTCGCTGTGCATTGTAGAGCCGTAAAGCATCCGGCTTTGACCGACAGCAAAATCCGCAATGTCGATCATTTCCTGAACTTCGCCCATGCCTTCGGCTATGATTTTTCCCATTTCGAGCGTCACGAGTTTGCCTAAGGGTTCTTTATACTTCCGTAATATTTCACCGATTTCCCTTACAATCAATCCTCTTTGGGGAGCCGGGATCATCCGCCAGCTTGTAAATGCCTTCTGCGCTTCACGGATAACCGTCTCGTAATCTTCAGCGGTCGCCTGAATCACTTTCGCTATCGGTTTCCCGTCGATCGGCGAATAGCTGAGCAGTTCTTTCCCTTTGGTTTTGATCCAACCATCACTGTTTCCCAAACTGGCGCCGTAGTTTACCTCCTTAATTCCCAATTCTTTTAAGAAATCAAGCATTCTAAGTCTTCTCCTCTTTTGAAATTTATTTTGTTTTTCTATTTTATTCGAAACTTTGCCAACACCGGAAGATGATCACTGGCTACACGGCTATAATCATTTTCAATAGTTTGAACAGAGAACGGTACGAGTTTATCATTCATAAAGATATAATCAATCCGCTTTTCCGGATTGGCGGATGGATATGTCGAATATTCCTGCTTTGCGAGCGCACCGACATCGTAAAAATAATAGGTTAAATCGTTGATCCGCTTTGAGTCCGGTGGCATATTCAGGTCGCCGGCAATGATTGCGGGTTCGTCAAGTCCCCAATCCAGGGCATGATTTAATAATTCTTTTAATTCGACAGAATTGTAAAGCGAATCGGTACTTAAATGTGTCCCGTATATATGAAGTTTTTGATTATTTACCGATATAATTGTATGCAGCATTCCGCGGGGTTCATCGCCTTCCCGTTTGGAAAGGATTTTATTTTCCGAGAAATAGATCGGATATTTTGACAGAATCGCATTTCCGTACCAGCCTCCCTGAAGTGACAGGTTTCGGGCAAAGGTAAATTCCATTCCCAATTCTGCTGCTAAAATCCGGGCCTGATCGTCGCGATAGGTACGTTCGGTTTTATAATCAACCTCATTTAAGCAGATGATGTGCGGAGCATGTTCCCGGATAACCCGTACGATTCGGGACAAACTGTACATTCCGTCGGTTCCGACACCATGATGAATGTTGTATGTCATTACCCGAAATTCTGAAGGATAAACGATCTTTTTCAGCTGATCTTCCGGATTCTTCCGTATAATGAATATACCCGAACCAATAACAGCAATAAACAGGATAAGGAGCAATAATTTCTTCAAAACCCGATCAATTCTCCAACACCTTTTACAGATATAAACTCGTTTATAATTGAATACTCCAAAGAATCATGTAAACCTATTGAATTTCTCGATTTTTTTTGAAAGAGGCAAAGACGATTATTAATATTTTCAAAATAATCTGATCAATTCGAGTCGGAATTTGTTCTGCATCAACTTTGGAAAAAAGCTGATTGTAAGGTTGACGAATTATCTATAAATTATTCCCGTACAAGAAAAGGAGATTCAATTGAAACAATCAGTCGCATTTATCATTCTTCCACTTTTATTATTCGGATCGCTGAGTTTTTCCCAGACTAGCAATGAAGAATTCCGGGCAACCTGGGTAATTACGTGGGAACATATCAGTGCTTCATCATCGGTAGAAACTAACAAAGCACGGGTCCGTCAAATTCTGGATAACCATCAAGCCGCAAATATGAATGCTGTCATATGGCAGGTACGGCAAGGCGGCACCGCCTACTATAATTCTTCATTCGAGCCCTGGGGATCTTATGCCGGAGGTTCCGATCCCGGTTATGATCCGCTAGCTTATGCGATTGAAGAAGCCCATAAACGGGGCATGGAAGTTCACGCCTGGTTTAACTGTTTCGCAGCTTCCAGTACTGCAGAAGGCTCACCGGCAGCTGTGCATCCTGAGTGGGTCTGTCGAGATCAGTCGGGAATTGCAATGACCGAAAGCAGAGCATTGTCGCCTGGTCTGCAGGCAGTTCGTGATTATACTGTTGACGTCGCTATGGAAATCGTCAACAATTATGATATTGACGGACTGCATCTGGATTATGTTCGCTGGAACGAATATTCAAACTCGAAAAAATCAAAAAGTTATGCCGCTTCCATGGATGAAACCCGCATGCTGGACGGATTCATTACTGAGGAACTGATTGAAGACCTTCAAAATAATAAGGGCGGACGGTACTTATACGATGAAAAACACACCTACTATGGTGGAATTCCCGATGATATTCCCGGTCAAACGTTTTCATCATGGGAAGATTACTGGCGCTGGTCTGTAACAGAATTCGTGCATACTCTGCATGACTCTATTCAGGCTGTTAAACCATGGGTAAGACTGTCTCCTGCTGCGCTGGGAAAATACCGTTGGTCCGGTTGGCAGGGTTACGGCACGGTTTATCAGGATGCCGCCCTCTGGTTTAATGAGGGCTATGTCGAGCAGCTGACGCCGATGCATTATCACTGGACTACCGGCTCAAGCTTTTATGATATGCTAAATGGAGGACATTCAGAAAGCTGGGGTTACTGGATCCAGCCCGGAATCGATGCAGGGAGATTATTTTCAGCAGGTCCGGGTTCATATATTTTACTCGATAGTAAAATCTGGTACCGGCATAAGGAAATCGTCAATGCATGTCGAACAGTAGATTTTGTAGACGGTTTTCAGTTTTTCAGTTACGGCAGCTGGAACGGCGCTCAATATTGGAATGAAGCCGGGCAGACAATTTTTGATAAGAAAACCAAAATCCGCAGTAATCGGCAAAATCCATCATTGGCTTCTCCGTCCATTAATCTGGTCAAATCAGATCCGCTCAAATATGAAATCACCGTCACTCCGGATCTAAGTGTTACGGAGAATCAATGGTTTATCATTTATCGGTCCGAAGATGAAACCTTCGATTTAAACAGTGACGATATTATTGATATCCATTTCGGGGACACTGCATATACTTTCATCAATAGTTTTCCGGGAACCCAGAATTATAACGGAAAATACCATTACTCGGCCACCCGTCTGGATCGCTATTGGAGCGAATCGATTCCATCTAATATTACAACAACCGATTCCATTCCGTCGTATGCTCCTACGGTAGTTTCGTCTGCGCCGTTGGATGGTGAAACGATTCCAATTAACAAAGCAATAACCATAGAATTCTCAAAATCAATCGATACAACTGCATTTGCATCGAAAATCACTACCGCTCCCCAAATCCAGATTAAAGGCTTTACCTGGATTAATGATAACACAACCGTGACATTCCGCCTTGCAGAACCGATGGTATTTGCTACCGGTTATGTATTGACATTATTGCCATCAATAACCGATGTGAATGGAATTGCTCTCGACGGAAACGGGGATGGTACTCCCGGTGATCAACACGTCGTAACATTTACAACTTACGATGTAGATGTCAGCGGACCGCTTGTGTTGTCCAGTTTTCCCGACGTTAATACCGAAAAGTTCGATCTCGATGATGTGATCACTATTGAATTTGATGAACAGATCAAACCGGAAACAATTAATCCACAGACTATCTCGCTCATCAATGACGGACGTCCCATAACCATTGAAGCAATTGTTAATACCTTTAATGAGCGTTCCATTATAAATGTCAAGCCCTTTTCCCAACTGGTGTCCGACGCAGTCAATGTTCTTACACTCACAACCGGTATTACCGATACGTTAGGAAATCCGCTTGACGACGAAATCTATATCGATTTTATAACTGATAATTACTATTATTCAACCAAGCAAATAGTAGACGATTTTTCCGGTGACGGTGACTGGTGGAAGCCTACCGGCTCCGGCGGGTGGTGGGGAGTTGTAGCCGCCGGATCAGAATTCGGTCACACTACTGCAAATTTTCTCCCTGCATCTGAATTCAATGATGAAGATAAAAAGTCTGGCTATCTTAAATACCAGTGGGATAATAGTCTTCCCGACTCTACAAATTATCTTCTCCGTCAACACGTCGGGACAAGTACCACAACCAGCATAAATATTGATACATCCTGGATTTTGCAGGTATATATATACGGTGACAAAAGCAATAGCCAATTCCGCTTCTCACTATACGAAACTGGAGCACAAACTGCAGAGGTTTCAAAGTGGACAACTATTGACTGGATCGGCTGGAAACTGGTTGAATGGGACTTAGGGGATCCAAATAGTATAGGAGAGTGGATTTGGAACGAGTTTGGCGAATTACAAAATCCTGTTGGAAATGGAATAATGGATGGAACTTCCTACAAAATGGAAGGCTTCCACATGTCCAAACCCGAAAACGGAGCATGGTCCGGTCGCCTGTATTTTGATAATTTACGTCTGGTGAAGCGGACATCAGGACAAGCGCCGCCCAATACTGCCCCGGTAATTGAGGATTTACCGGATACATCCGTAACAGCCGGCAAATATGTAAAAGTACGCCCAAGCTGGACTGACCCTGATGCAGCCGATATTCATGAAATTATCTGTCAATCGGATACTTCGGGTGTGTATTTCTCCATAATGGGCCATACCTCCGGCTCTACCGTTTATGTGAAGACACTTAAAGAATATTCAGGAACCTCACTCGTTAAAATCATCGTTAAGGATTATGGTGTCGGAGAATTATCTGATACGACCAGTTTCTACTATACAGTCTATCCCAGCAACGCAATCGAGACGGCGGCATTACCACTGGAATTCAGTCTGGAACAGAACTATCCAAACCCGTTCAACCCGACGACGACATTCCGCTTTTCGATTGATAAAGCCGGAGAAACGCAGTTACTGGTTTATGATATACTGGGACGAAAGGTAGCAACAGTTGTGAACCAGTCCTTGAATACCGGTTTTTATAACTATAGTTACGACGCTTCTGCGCTGCCCTCCGGTCAGTATATATACCAGCTAATCAATAATAATAAAGTTCTCACAAAGAAAATGATGTTGTTGAAATAACACCTCCTTATCTCGTGATTAAGCCGCCTGTCTTTTATTATTAAACCGGCGGGTATTAATTGTGTAATTCATCTTGCGTATGCAATCTTTGGATGTTTAAAGTAATTCTTCACTCGCTTAGGCATTTTCTGCAGCATCCGCATATGTGACAAAACACCCTTCTTTAAACTCTTTTCATCTCTGAATAATGTTTTAGAATGGATTCCCTGCTTGATGTCATTGT
>JAHJGX010000269.1 GCA_018824205.1 bacterium | reverse complement strand
TAGTAAAGGAGTGATTGTCACCAGTTTCCCAGCCCCAGTTTTCAAAATGATCTTCCGGAAAAGCATGGGCTTTGAATTCAGGGTTCATTCCTGTTTCCGCTTTCACGATTACCTGAGTTTCATATATACCCGGCTCCCATATATTCTCTTTTAACCATCTCGCTGATGCCCCGGATACCTCCTCAGCGACGCCGTCTCCCCAGAATCCTTCAATTTTTATTGAATCTGTTGACGGATCAAAATAGCCAAGCCCGGTACCGTAGAAACTGGTTAAATCTAGCCGGAAATTTACAAAATTAACGCACATTTTCGTGACGACAACATCGCGATCGAAATAATCAACCGGCACTACAACAGACGGTGACTGGACGGTAAATGAGCGGTTGGGGTCACCCTCCCATATTGCGTCATTAATCTGGAATTTGTATTCGTAAGTAAGACCGACTGTAGCGTCAGGCATATTCAGTGTGATTGTGTAAATTGTGTCCTGATTATCATCGCTTAAAACAAACGGACCTTCATCGGGAAACCAGTCCCCGGAATATCCCAGTTCATCCATAAAACTTCCTCTAACCGTCACCTGGTCTGTTCCAGGCGTAAACACTTCCTCCGCAGTCTTTACCGTCATGTCCACCTGTAATGTGACCGGAATGTCAGCCATCAACAGGTTTACAACAGCAACCGCAAGGATCAAAACTACTAACAAACTCTTTTTCATTTCGTCTCCTTCTCTGTTATTTGTGATTAAACATTCATTGTTAATCTGTTTTTAGTATGTGTATTCATCATTTAGAAATTGAATTGTACTGCAGCTTTGCAGCAAAATATTTTCTGGTCAGCATTTGAATAATAACAAGACAGGCTATGCTGTAAAAAAACAAGGCCACAAATATAAAAACAGTATATGCCTGGTTTAAAATTCCTGTTGGTATTAATATTCCGGCAATGATTCCCAAAACCCAACTCGTTACTAATGTTATTCCCACCGAATTTTCTGAGAGTTTGGCAGAAAATAATCCGGCAATTATTATTGTAACTATAGGCGTTACAACGATTATATAGAACGATATTAAAGCCCAAATAATGCGTGGATTAATCTCCTGAAAAAGCGGTATGATCAAGATTGTGAAGACAACCGATAGTACGATAGATAAACGGCTGACTAATTTTAACACATCTTCGGCTGAATTGGGTTTTATATTTTTATACAAATCGAAGGTTGCTATTTCAGATGTTGATATAAATATTGAAGTTAAAGAGGAAATGAGCAGACCATTTAGTAAAATCAGAAAGAATCCATTGGTTCCTATGTTATTGATAATGTATTCGATAAAAACAGGGGAACCAATACCGGGAAAACCATAAGCTTTGAATGCTGTAAAAATAAAAACAGATAGCAAAACAAGGATGATGCCGGTTCCATATAAAGCTTTTGTTTTATTCCTGTTATTCCGGGATAACATTAGCTGTTGATGGGAAAAAGTATCAATAATCCAAATCCCGGTTACAATAAAAATCATTACAATATACAAAATGGGATTAGGTGCAAGTTTTTCGGTTTGAAGAGCCTGATCGTGCAAAAATATAAAAGATGTGGCGTCCGGCTTACTGAAACTGTTAATCATCAGGATTAATGTGGCTATTATCAAAGATAATCCGATTACAGCTCCTGTGTGAATTGATGAAGGCAGACCTCTAATAGTTATAAAGACTCCGCTAAAAGTGATCAAAGATACCAGTATCAGAAAAGATTGAGCGCCGAAAGCAATATTGAAAAACCAAGCATAAGCAAATATGACAATAGGCAGTTTTAGTCCATAATTTGAAATTATTAAAAATACAGCAACCAGGCGCCGGTTTTTTTTCCCGAATTTACCACCGATTAATTCGGGAATACTGCGATAGTTCGTCTTATCATGAATAAAGAAATAAATTGTCAAGATAATGCAAAGATTTATAAGTAACAGGTAAAGAAAATTAATTTCCCGAAAAAACCTGCCGAAATAGAAGCATATAATCAAAACAAAAGGAACAGAGATCGCAAAGAAAGAAAGCATCGATCTTAGCCATCCGGAATGACTGGAGTGGAAAAAAGATTTTGCACCGGATTGTATCAAGCCGGTGAGCAAGACCAGAACGTAAAAAATTGTCAGGATTATTGTGTTCATTGAAGAGAAATCAAGTTTCATAATCTGTATTAAGACAAAAACCAAGCCAAAACGAATATTTAAACCTTTCAATGGAAGAAATAACAATTCAAACACGATTTCACAAGGAGACCTGGAAAAAATCTTCTCATCAATTAGAAATTTCAGGTAATTTCTCAGAATCAATATACTTTATCAAAATTATAAAATATTATCAAAATTATAAAACGTCCGATCATCTAAAACCAGAGACGTGTCTGACATACCAATAATTATTCCCTAAGAATTGCAATAATACCGGAACCTTCAAAACAGGGACCCTAACTTTAAGTCTTTCAAGACTGTATTCATGTTTGATATTGCCTATAAAATATCTTATTATTAATTGTGAAAGGATTTGATGGGTACACTCTGTCAAATAAAAAGATCAACTATCTGGTCTGAAATTTGCACTCTGTAACTAGGAATATTTTTTGATATTCCTCAAAAGAAAGGCTATTTAATGATTCAGACTCTAATTCAAACTTATACACTGAAATTTATATTAGCGCTTTATCTTGTGGCTATTAGTTTAATTCTTTCATGCGGAAAAAATTCTTCACAGGAATACAGAAGTGAAAATATTTTAAAATATGTAGAAACGGATATGGCAAGATATATTATCGGCGAGCCTGTAAAATACCGCTTAAAATTTAGCAAACCGGTACAGGGCAAAACACTTCGGATTGGCTATTATTATGAGGGGCAAAGAATAGCAGAAACAATCATAGCGCCGGAGAACACGGATTTTGTCGAGTGGACATGGCAACCACCGGAGAAAGACTATGCCGGTTATCTCACCGAAATCATACTTGAAAAAAATCATCACATAATTGACCGGATGAATATCGGCATTGATGTTTCATCCGATTGGAATACTTATCCCCGCTACGGTTTTTTATCTAAATACTCTCAATTGTCGGAAGATGAAATTTATAAAGTAATCAGAAAATTGAATCGCTATCACATCAATGGAATTCAGTTTTATGATTGGCATCATGAGCACCATGATCCTTTGAAAGGAACTGCCGAAAACCCGAAAAAAACCTGGCTGGATATTGCGAACAGGACTATTTATTTTACCACAATTGAAAAATATATTGATGAGGCTCATAGCCGGAATATGAAAACCATGGCTTATAATTTATTGTATGGCGCCTGGTCTTCCGGATTTGATGAAGGCGTCAAGCCGCAATGGGGTGTTTACAGGGATTCAAGTCATGAAGTTCCCTTTTTTCTTAATATGCCCGAGGGCTGGGCCGATGATATATATTTTATGAACCCTGCCAACCAGGATTGGCGGAATTATCTTTTTCCCAAAACGGTGAAAGTATTTCGGGCATTGGATTTCGATGGATGGCATGTTGACCAAATCGGAAATATAGACACACTATTTACTTATGATGGAAATCCGCTAATTTTGAAAAGCACTTATTATCAGTTTCTTGAAGAAGCTCAAAAATATCTTAATGTTAATCTCGTCATGAACGCCGTCGCCCAATATGGTCAGGAAGAGATCGCCCGGGCGCCGGTTGAGTTTCTGTATTCCGAAGTTTGGAATCCTGATTCAACATTCGATGATATTGTAGCCATTTTAAATCAAAATAGATTTTTTGCCGGAAAATTCAACACAATTCTGGCCGCCTATATGAATTATGAAAATTCATCAAATCCCGGAAAATTCAACACACCGGGAATTTTATTGACCAATGCGGTTATCTTCGCCAACGGCGGCGCTCATCTGGAACTTGGTGAACACATGCTGTGTCACGAATATTTCCCCAATTCAAATTTATTGATGGACCACGATCTGGAAAAAGCCTTAATCGATTATTATGACTTTTTCGTCGCTTACCAAACGCTGTTGCGAAATCCCGATTTACAATCCGGCACGATGGAAATTAGCTCCGATAAGTACAAGGTTAGTAAAATAAGCAAACAAGGGGTGATCTGGACCGTCTGCAAACATTTGGAAAATAAGGATGTAATTCATCTGATAAATCTCCTGGATGTTACAAATCTGAATTGGCGGGATTCATACGGAAATCGCCCGGAGCCGGTTTTACAGGAAGATGTACCACTCCAATTTACCAGTTCAAGAAAAATATTATCTATAACTATGGCCTCACCTGATTACCTGCACGGCTCCCCCGTGTCGATCGATTTCAAGCAAAAAGATGATATAACAAGCTTAAATATCCCGACGCTAAAATATTGGGATATGCTTATCATGGAGTATGAGAATTGATTTTAGCAAATGGATGGCGTCTGCTCATAGCACTCATTCTTTACATATGCCTCTCATTTGGCGGTGAGATATTCGAATCTGTTGATACCGACAAAGCCTGCTATAATCCGGGAGATACCGTCCGTTTTTCCCTTCATTTGCAGGAACAACCGGAAGGCAGTCATCTATTTGTATCTTACAGACATCTTTTTCAACGTATTGATTCAATTTCAATTCCCGTGATTAACCAGGAAATTAATTGGTTCTGGTTGCCGCCAGGCGAAGACTATCGTGGTTACCTGATAGAGATAATTTTAATGAATAATGAAAATACAATTGACCGGATCAATATCGGTGTTGATGTATCTTCAGACTGGCGTAAATATCCCCGTTATGGTTTTTTATCAAAATTTCCCAATACAACGACTGAGCAGAGAGAAAGCATCATCAATAGACTGAACCGCTATCATATAAACGGTCTTCAGTTTTATGACTGGCACTGGAAACATCACAGACCATTATGCGGTGCCGTCGATAATCCGGCATATACCTGGAATGATATTGCCAACCGCAAAATATACCGCGAAACGGTTGAAGGATACATCTCGCTTGCCCATGCAAAAAATATGAAAACCATGGCATATAATCTCATTTACGGCGCCTACGAAGATGCGTCCAATGACGGCGCTCAGGATACATGGCGGCTTTTTACTGATCAGGCTCATCAGTATCCGGATAAACATGATCTGCCGGAATCCTGGGCAAGTGATATTTATTTGATGGACCCGGGCAATTCCATCTGGCAAAATTACATAAACAACGAAATGAACAAAGTATTTCAGGCTTTTAATTTTGACGGATGGCACATGGATCAATTAGGCTACAGAGGAACAAGATATGACTATTCCGGAAACGCGGTTAATATAAGCGGTTCTTTCCGGGGGTTTATCGAACAATCAAAAAATACGCTGAAAGTATCGCTGGTACTCAATGCTGTGGATCAATACGGACAACCGGAAATCGCCGTATCGCCCGTTGATTTTTTATATACGGAGGTCTGGTCGGAAACCACCTACTCCGGGCTCGCGGGAATAATTCATTCCAACAATAATTACAGCAATAACCAGCTATCAAGTATATTGGCCGCCTACGTAAACAAGGGAATATCCGACACGCCTGGCACCTTAAATACGGCGGCTGTACTCTTGGTGGATGCCGTTATTTTTGCAAACGGCGGCGCCCATCTTGAATTAGGTGAACATATATTATGCAATGAGTATTTTCCAGTGGACAATCTGGAGATGAGTGAGAAATTAGTAGCACAATTAATTTCTTATTATGATTTTTTGGTTGCCTATGAAAATATTTTAAGAGATTATCCTCAGCCGATTCTCTTCGGAATAATGACGGATAGCGGCATCGTCTTAAGTAAAAGCGCCCAAAAAGATAAAGTCTGGGTGTTTGCTGGACAAGCGGGCGACATACAAATTTATCACTTTATTAACTTTATCGGTGTTTCAACTATGGACTGGCGGGATCCTCAAGGTATTCAAGCCAGTCCTCAAAAACTCTTTGATCTTCCATTAATGATTAAGGCAGATTCCACGGTCAGCAGAGTCTGGACGGCTTCTCCGGATACTAACCAGGGCTCGCCTGTAGGTCTTGATTTTACTCAGGCTGGCGATACCCTTTCGTTTACATTGCCAAGGCTTCACTACTGGTCCGCGGTTGTAGTTGAGTTTGACAATTCTCCCTCGGTTGTTCAGACAGAAGCGGTAAAAATGCCTGTTGGTATCAAATTGGGAAATAACTATCCCAATCCTTTCAACCCGGCGACTTCCATTCCATTTATTATAAATAAGGATGGTAAAATTATTTTTAAAGTAATAAATCTGAAAGGTCAAACAGTATTTGAAACCGAGTCCTTTTACCGAGCCGGCAATCATGAAATACACTTTAATGCAGAAAATTTCTGTAGCGGAATATATATGTACAGCATATCTAATGAAAACGCCACGTGTTATAAAAAGATGCTTTTAATTAAATGAACCTGTTAACTATTACGGAGATATGATGAAATCTTTCCACCGGCTTTTACCTTTAATTCTGATCATAATGAATTGTTCTAATAATGATTTCCTCTATAAATCAGATACATTTATTGTAAGATCGGATGGCGTTAGGCAAGGCAAGTTTAAATCCACTGCTAAATCATCAACAGAACTCTATTCCAACTATAAAAGCCCGTATAAACATCCGACATGTAGAGTTATGGAATTTAAATTTGCCATTAACGGCGACGACAACGAGCGCTATCCCGGCGAAAATCATCATATACTCCTTTCTCCTCAAAATGGGAAGATGGTATCAGCGCTGTATGAATTCGGGCGCCCCGATCCACCGGAAGCAATGTACGATGAAAAGGAACGAAATAATTATATAGATGGAGATGTTGATTTGACAATCCGGGCTGATATGCGGCATGTTTTAAACGCTTTTAAAGAGAAGGGTTTTTATACACTTTATAATGGAGAAATAATAAAAGCAGATGATTTTAAGGGTGTTTTTTTAGCGGGAAGAACACAGCCGCTTTCCTGGGAATTTACCAATCTTGCCCAAAGACCGGAATTCATGCTCCGTGATACAGATGGAGACGGTATTTATGAAATCAGCATCAATGTTCAAAAATTCCAGCAGGCTACAGAAAATGAAATGAGAACCCGGTGGGCACTAAAAGAAGACATTTCAAAATATCCGATCTATGAATCCGATCAGCTGATTTGTGATGCGCTGTATAACATGTCTCTTGAAGAGCTTATGCTGGATATCAGAAAAGACGGCGCCCTGATGGCGGGCGCTAAGTGGCCGGGTGTATGGACGCGAGATATCAGTTATAGTATTTTACTCTCTCTGGCAATTCTCGAACCGGAAGCTGCCAAAACCAGCTTGATGCATAAAGTCAAAAACAATCGTATTATTCAGGACACCGGCACCGGAGGATCCTGGCCCGTTTCATCCGATCGCATGACCTGGGCATTAGCCGCCTGGGAAATATATACTGTGACAGGTGACCGGGATTGGCTGGAAGAAGCTTTTAAAATAATTAAAAATTCAGCTGAGGATGATCTTTTGACTGTTCTGAATCCGGTGACAGGATTGATGTACGGCGAATCTTCCTTTCTCGATTGGCGGGAACAGACCTACCCCAGATGGATGGATCCGAAGGATATCTATATGTCACATAACCTCGGTACCAATGCCGTTCATTATGAAACCTATGTTATTTTATCGAATATGGCTAAAGAATTAGCCGATAAAGGCCTGGCGGAGAAGTACGATAGTGTTGCAAATTCACTTAAGACGGCAATCAATGAACATCTCTGGAGCAAGCAAAAAGCTTATTACGGACAGTATTTATATGGGAGGAATTACATTTCAGTTTCTCCCAGATCTGAGACTTTGGGTGAGGCATTATGTATCTTATTCGATATCGCTGATTCTGAAAAGGTAAAAATTATTATTGAAAATACTCCGACAACAACATTTGGAACCCCCTGTATCTATCCGCAGATACCCAACATTCCTCCATACCACAATAACGGAATTTGGCCTTTTGTGGAAGCCTATTGGACTTGGGCTTCCGCTAAAGTGGGCAATACTAAAAGTGTCGAACATGGCCTGGCTTCCGTCATTCGCGCCTCTTCATTGTTTTTAACAAACAAAGAAAATATAGTTGCTGAAACCGGAGATTACATGGGAACCGAGATCAATTCCGACAGACAGCTATGGAGCGTTGCGGGAAATCTGGCGATGGTTTACAGAATTTTCATGGGGATGGATTTTCAGCCCGATGCGCTTTCTTTCAAACCATTTATTCCTCAAAAATATACCGGTATACGGAGTCTGAAAAATTTCAAATACCGACAAAGCCTGATTGATATTACAATCGACGGATATGGTGATAACATTCAGTCGTTGAGCTTGGATGGAAAGTTATTGTCTACAAATAAAATCCCAGGTAATATCAGCGGTCATCATAAAATACACATTCAAATGAACAATGAAATTGCGCAACCGAGCGGCATTAACCTGCTTGAAACAACTTTCTCACCGGACACTCCTGATCTAACAGTATTGGATTCCCTGTTAGTTTGGAATTCGATCGAAGATGCAAAAATCTACAGAATTTTTAATAATGGCTCTGAAATATCAAAAACTAAAGACACAAAATTTAGAATTCCCCTGTCCGATCATTATTCCGAATACCAGGTAATGGCTGTCAGCAAATCCGGACAACAATCTTTTCTCAGTCAGCCGATAAGTGTCGTCAGCCGGCAACATACTATTTTGATGGAGGCCAACGGTGAGGATATATCAAATGATTATCCCGGATTCTATGGGTTTGGATACATCCCGATAACTAAACAAAAAAACAAAAATGTTAATTTCCCGGTATATATACCGAGAAGCGGGAAATACGCCCTTGATTTTAGATACAGCAATGGAAACGGGCCGATCAATACGAACAATAAATGCGCCGTCCGGTCTCTGTTTCTTGGTGGAAAGCGGATCGGCGCGGTAGTTTTCCCGCAGCGCGGAGACCGGAATTGGACGGATTGGGGATATTCGAATTCGATACCTGTTAATTTGCCGGCAGGAGACCATAAGCTAACTTTGGAATTTCAGCCTTCCGATGAAAATATGAATTATGATATTAATACCGCGCTGCTGGACCAGATGCGACTCATTTTACTCGGTTATGAGTAAAGCTGGATAAAACATTTTATTCTCGTGTTTATTTACGTAATTTTCAGCGTAATGATTTTTCAATTTACATGAGATATTAAAGATGAAATCCGGC
>JAHJGX010000268.1 GCA_018824205.1 bacterium | reverse complement strand
TGTAGTTCTTCAAGACATTTTCCCAGGTCTTTCTTGATCAATGAACCCGGATCTTCATCAATCACATCCCCGGCAAAGAGGATCAGGTCGGGATTGATGTCATCAATCATACGAATCATTTTCCGCAGTTGTTTTTGACCGACTACAGCGCCCAGGTGAATATCACTGGCCATGGCAATCGTGATATCGTTGCCGTCATTGACCTTTTTCGGAAGATCGATACTGATTTCCCGGACACGCGGATTGACGGCATTGATCCGTCCGGCAACAACGATAATAAAAACAATACCGATTGAGACCATTCCCAGGATGAAGTTGGTTTGAGCCGGATTAACACGGATAATAGCCGGTAGAAAATGCAGAAAATGATCGGCAACCCGGATAACATCAATGAGGATGACCATTAGCAGGAAATAAACCATCAACGCCAACCAGTAGGAACCGATCCAGGTCAGGAAATCGGCGATCCGGCAGACGGTGATGCGTTCCAGGATGCGCCCGGCGATATAGGATAATGCCAGGATAATGAAGAGTTTAATATATATTGTTTTAAGCAGTGGTGAAAAGGTAAACGCCTGCAGACCACGGATATAGATATAGTAGTTTGTCATAAAATAAACACTGAAAAATATAGAGAAGAAAATCAGAAACTGGACGGTTTTCATATTAAAGCAACCTCTGTGCGTTTTTCTCGGGATAACCGAGTTTTAGAATTTTTTTAGCGGTTTTTTGGGCGTCATAATCTATCAGGCGAATTACCAGGGAATTTAGTGTATTATCGTAAATGGCGTATTTTGCATGCTTATCCCGGTCTCTCGGTTGGCCGACACTGCCAACATTGATAATATTGCGGAATGCCGGATTCAGGATTATCTGTTTCTCAGCAGGCCTGAAGAAGTTTACTTTTTTCTGTGAACATTCATACACTCCGAGTTTGTGAGTATGCCCGACAAAACAGATGGGTTCGGGATAGGATTCAGCGATATATCCAAGGATATGGGGCGGAACAAAATCGATGTACCGGGTCACCGAATCCGGTGGAAGTGCATGAACAAATCGCATTTGATCAAAACTTAGAAAAAGCGGAAGCGTTTGAATATACTTTTTACTTTCCCTGGATAGGTGCTTTCGGGTGATTTTCATTGAATTGTATGCGATCGAGGAAAAACTCTGAAGCAGGCCTATATTGATCAGGGCATTTTCATGATTTCCCTGGATACTGGCTATATTGAGGCGAATATGTTCCTGAATGATTATCTCCGAATCCGGGCCATAATCAATCAGGTCGCCCAAGGATATGATTTTGCCAATGTCCTGGGTGTGAATATCATCCAGAACCGCCTGAAAGGCTTCAAGGTTACCATGAATATCCGAGAGGACAGCGATCCGCATGGTTTCCGTTTAGTATAATTCTGCCATCGGGTCCCATGGCGACAGCATCGTAGGTTTGGTTTTCAGCAGGTCCTGAATGGTCTGTGGCAGCTGGTCTTTGGGTATTACAATCGTTAGTAAATAATCTTCAAACCAGTTGTCGTACATGCTCCAGCGGCCGTCTTTTCCCAGATCCTTTCCCCAGGAATTTTCTACCAGCCATTTTACCGGTTTTTCATCGATGATGTCAACGCCTGTAAATACCATGCCGTGAGTCGGCGTTACTGTGCGGGTCAGCAAGCGGTCTTTTTTTGATAATGCCAGGTCGATGTTGAACAGGGTTTCATAATCAAAAATATCTACAGCCATGATTCCGTGGTCCCGTTCCATGTAATGCCCGACGTCTGCCGCGAACCAGACCGGTATACTGTCAAGAACAGCCGTCAGGGTGATTGCCTTAATCGTCGCGATGTCCAGATTAATAAAATCCATGTCCGGCTTTTCGAAGACATTCCGACAATACTCCATCTGATAGTATTTGTTATAGGGATGCATCGCGTGATCGAATATGACGACATAGTTACTCAGGTCAGTACCGACCACTTCACTGAAAAACTGTTGCGGCGTATAGGTCTTTTCGACGACCTTTTCGTCTTTATCGCAATATTTCCAGACAAACTCCTGTGGCGGTCGGCCGAGATGGTACACTAACAGGCGGTAGACGTCGGCCAGCATGGCCTCTTTCTTGGCCTGAATGTCTTTCGTTTTTGCCTTATCATTGACCATTTTCCGAAGAATAATTGCGTCGCTGCGCAGGAGATTATCAATGATATAGTTCAAATTCCGGGATTTTTCGCTGTTTACGGTTTCCCCCATAGCCTCCTTCGGCACGGCGCCGTATTTATCGATGAGTGCGGTAAAATAATTCCACCAGCCGCCATCCGCCACCGGTGCTTCCAGGTATTTTTGCAGTATGCGGTCACTCAAATCCTGATCGGCTGTGGCGATCATATTTTCCAGGAACAGGTTGGCTTTTTCCAGTTTATCGTAGAAAAAGAGATAGTTTTGTGAAAATTCAAAGGAAGCGAGATTGTATTTTTTCAATACCGACGGGCGCATGATATTGAAACCGGCATACATCCAGCAGCGCCCCGTACTTTTCTGATCGGTAATGCCTTCGGTTTTTATTTTCATGGAAAAAATATCATTGTGTCGATTAACCAGTTCCCGGTTCAGGGTCAGTTTATTCAGATCCGTTCCGGAAACAGCATTCATAATGGCCCGATCATTAGCGTTTGATTTCAGTTGTTGTTCAAATTTCTGAATCAATTCCGGACTGATTCCGCCATTCGGTTTGGCGATAATCATCGAACTGAGTAAAATTCCGATTATGAAGAGAATGGACAGGATTTGTAAATGTTTTTTCATGAGAACTCCCGTTGGTTTATTTGAATGAGAAAAATGCGGTTTATTAAACGAGTAAATACGATCAGATGGTTGAAACTGAAAGTTTTTTGATTCCTGCCGAGATCAGAAAAACGATGGTAAGCGTCAACACGATGGTTGCACCGGATGGCAGATTGAAAAAATAACTGAAAAACAAACCGGCGATTGTAAATACCGTAGAAATGATAACGGACCAGAGCATGAGTGGTTTGAGTCGTTTGACGAATTGCCGGGCAATGATTGGAGGGATGGTCAGCAATGCGATGATCAGAATAATACCCACGACTCTGATCAGAATGATGACACTGAGAGCGACCATACAGAGTAGGAGTGAGTAGAAAAACCTGACCGATATACCACTGATCTCGGCAAATTCTTCGTCAAAACAGACCGCTTGGAACTGGCTGTAAAAGAAAAACACTAACCCGACAATAATTAAATCCAGCAGGATCATTATAAAAATATCCGCAGTGGTTACCGTCAGGATCGATCCGAACAGATAACTCATCAGGTCGGGCGCATAGCCGGGCGCCAGTTCTACAAACAAAATTCCCAACGCCATTCCCACGGACCATAGGATGCCGATCGCGGAATCCTCACTGATGCGTGTGTACTTCCGGGCGACACTGATACCCAGTGCAGACAGTAAACTGAAAGGAATGGCAGTGATGATCGGATTTACACCGATAAGATAGCCCAGACCAAGACCGCCGAAAGCCGTGTGGGAAATACCGCCACTGATGAAAACAATCCGTTTGACTACAACCATCGTACCGACAATCCCGCCGGCGATGCTGACCAGAACTGCGGCCAGCAGGGCATTACGCATAAACTCATATTGCAGTATTTCAATCATGATTGTGTTTTCCAAGTAAACGATGAGGAACTTCGTGGCCCACAAATTCAAACGGGCATTGGTACATTTCCGATATTTTGGGAATACCATCTTTAGTTGAGCCATGAAAATGCATGGTCCGGTTCAGACAGGCGATTTGATCAATGTATGTTGACACAATGCCGACATCATGAGTAACGACGACAATCGCAATCTCTTTATTTAAACCATTCAGCAGTTCATAGATGGAATGCTGCCATTGCTGATCGATATTTGCTACCGGCTCATCCAGTAGTAAAAGTTTGGGTTCCGTTGCCAGTGCTCTGGCAATGAATATACGCTGGCGCTGCCCGCCGGACAGGTCACCAATTAGTGTTTCCGCAAAAGATTCCATACCAACTTTGTTCAGGACTTTGTAGCTGAGTTCAATTTCGGTTTTGTTATAACCGCTGCGAAACCGTCGTTTACCGAGGATACCCATCAGGACAACTTCCCGGACAGTAATAGGAAATTCAAAATCAAAATTGAATAACTGGGGAACATAACCGACCAGGTGGCGATTGACTGATGGTTCACCACCAAACAGGGTAATCTCTCCGGTTTGCGGTTTGACCAGTCCAAGAATCAGTTTCAGCAGAGTTGTTTTACCACCGCCATTTGGCCCGAGAATACCCAAAAAATCATGCTCTTCAACCTGGAGGCTGACATTTTCCAGAACCGCTTGTGTATTATAGCGAAAACTGACATTTTCCAGCTTGATTATTGGCTTTTTCATCGCTTTATTTCAACGTCTCCGATACTAACTGAGCAACATGCGTCAGATTAGCGATATAATTTCCATCCAACGGATCGATTGTCTGAATATTTGCTGAAATCTCATTGGCTAGAGTAAACGCGTTTTTGGGATTATCCTGCGGAGCGATGAATACAACTGCTATTTCTTTTTGGTTCGCTTCATCAATCAGCAATTGAAGATGTCTGGCGGAGGGTTCTTTGCCTTCGTGTTCAATTCCGATCTGATTCAGTCCGTAATCCCGCGTAAAGTAACTCCAGGAGGGGTGGAGAACGATGAAATCGGATTTGGTTTTGTGAGCAAAAAGGGCAGATATCTGATTATCCAGTTGATCCAGTTTATCTAAATAGTTTTCCTGATTATTTTGATAAAAATGACTGTTCACGCTGTCCGCAAGAATAAGCCCCCTGGTGATTGATTGGACCATTATTTTTGCATTTTTCGGCGAGAGCCAGATATGGGGATCAATATGATCTTCGGAACCGATCAGGTCAATGCCGGGACTGGCGTCGATAATCTGCATGTGTGGATTAATCTGAATGAGTTTATCCATCCAGTTCACTTCGAATTCCACAGGTGTACCGACTTTAACAAATACATCCGTATTTTTCAATTGCCGTAATTGGGCCGGTTTAGGTTCATAGGAATGCGGGAAAGCGCCGGGCGGGATCATGACATCAACGGTTACTTTTTCGCCGCCGATTTCACGTATGAATTCTGTCAATGGGAGAATTGAGACCGTTACGCGCAATTTATCAGTTAGTGAATTTGCCGGTTGACATCTGAATAATGAAATAAGCAGGTAAACAGTGATTATTATATATTGAAAATGTCTCATAAAATCGCGTTTAATTTACACTAATTACGGTAATTCGTCAGTATTAAATATCGACGATTCTATTTCCCAAACAGAAATGTCAATGCCAGGGGTAAACGTTTACTCCAGGCTTTTTCCGAGTGTTCGGCGGTCGGATCATTCACCCATAAATAGTCCGTGTTCTGCTGATATCCCTGTTTATTCAGAGTTTCCAGCATCTCGAAGATCCCGGGTTGCAACAGTTGTTCAAGTTCGATACCACCATTGTCAATATAGAGTCGAATATCTTTTTGTGGACCGATATACTCCTGAATCGGTGTGACAATATCAAATTCTTCTATCTTGAACGCCGGCGACATGCAGATGGCTTTGGAAAATATCTGATCATAATCCCAAGCGAATATGAATGCTATTAATCCGCCTAAAGATGAGCCTCCGACAGCCGTGTGCTCCCGATCAGGAATTGTTCGATACTTTTTATCAATAAATGGTTTCAATTCATCAATGACAAAATGTTGATAGTTGTTGCCAGTTTCAGTCAGCGAATATTCTTCCGTTCGCTGATTAGTATTGTCAATTCCAACGATTATCAGGGGTTCGATACGACCTGCCTGAATCAGGCTGTCGGCAATTTCATCGATGCGCCACTCATTGCCAAAAGAGGCTGTCCTTGCATTGAACAGGTTTTGCCCATCGTGCATATATAAAACCGGGTAATGCCTGTCAGGTTGATTATCATAACCGGGTGGTAGCCAGACATGAACGTCCCGGGGAAGAAGATTACGATATTTCTGGGCTTCATGATGAATGATGGTGCCGGTTATTGTGTTCTCGGCAGGATTTACTTTCTTATTCCAGTGCTCAAATCTGTGGAAAATTACAGTGTCGTTCGTGACGGTAAGGGTGAAATTACTGAATGGATTGCCAGTGTCATCGACAGGTTCAGTATCCCAGGAACCCCGGGTGAACTTATATTCAATAACTGAATTAATTGGGAATGTTAATCCGATAATCCAGAGTGAATCGCTGACCTGATTCAGGGAAACCAAACCGGGATTCCAGTCGGCAAGATTTTTATGATTTCCGCATATAAACAGTGGTAAGTTGGAGGACGAGTTGACCGCTACGACATTGAAGGTTATTTCCCCAGTCTGCCCCTGAATGAAACTGAACAGACACTGAAAAATGAGAAGTGATTTCAATAGTTTCATAGAAAATATTCCCCGAAATGCTGAAAGTTAAGCGCCATCACAGGAATTTCAAAGTAATAGAGGAAGAATGATTATAAGGCAGAAAATGAAAAAAGGCTGACTCGTTCAGGGAGACAGCCTTTTTGTTTGAGGAGAGTCAGGAAATTAGATTACAGGATAAACAGCATTTCTGAATATTTGGGCAAAGGCCAGAGATCGTCGGATGTAATATTTTCGAGCAAATCGACGTTTTCTCTGACTTTTTCAATGTGACCGACGATATCATCAGCGAAGTATTTTGCCTGTTCCGATAAGTTTTTAATGCTCAAACCCTTTTTAACATTTTGCATCAATGTATCGTTTGATGTCTTAACGTTATTCAGAGTTGTATTGAATTCATTCAGCCACGCCAATTCAGTTTTCAAGATATCCTCACTGATTTGTCCTTTTAAATTTGTCAAGCCGTTTACCGTATCAAGCAACTGCTTCTGATAAGCGATGGCTGCAGGAATAATTTTTGTCCGGATCATATTATTGATCGTGTCGGCCTCAATTTCCAGGGTTTTAACATACTGTTCCAACTTTGTATGATAGGACGATGTAATTTCGGCCTCATTGAAAATTTTCTGGTTGATAAGCATGTTCTTGTTCTTCTCTGCAACCAGTGAGTCCAACGCATAACCGCTGCGTTTAATGTTCGGAAGACCACGTTTTACAGCCTCTTTTTCCCAGGCTTGATCGTAATTATTGCCTTCAAAACGGATTGTTTCGGTTTCAATAATATACTTTCTTAAGACCTTTAAAACGGCAACCGGAAAATCCGGCTCTTTTTTGGATAATTGTTCAATATCATCGGCGATAAGGTTCAATGACTCGGCAACTGCGCCGTTCAGAACGGTATTCGAGAGCGAAACCGAGGCCGATGATCCGATGGCACGAAATTCAAATTTTGATCCGGTGAATGCAAACGGCGACGTCCGGTTACGATCCGTGTTATCACGCATAATCAAAGGCAGGTTACTCAAACCGAGATCAATCACAAAATCTTCGGCAGCTTTAATGCGCTTTCCTTCCTTAATGTCATCGAGAATATTATTCAGCCGTTCACCAAGAAACACAGACATAATGGCTGGCGGTGCTTCATTAGCGCCCAATCGGTGGTCATTTCCGGCCGTCGCGACAGACGCACGCAGAAGATCACCATATTTATATACTGCCCGTAAAATTGCACCAAGGAAGACAAGAAACTGCAGGTTTTCTTCCGGTGTTTTGCCGGGGTCAAGCAGGTTATTTCCATCGGAATCTTCCAGTGACCAGTTATTATGTTTCCCACTGCCATTGATGCCCGCAAAGGGTTTTTCGTGGAGCAGCAATGACAGGCCATTTCGGTAAGCGACCCGTTTCAATACCTCCATAATCAGCTGGTTGCGGTCGGCGCCAATATTTGCTTCAGCGTAAATTGGAGCAATTTCGTACTGGTGAGGAGCAACTTCGTTGTGCCGTGTTTTGGCCGGTATTCCAAGTTTATAAAGCTCTGTTTCAGAGTCCTGCATGAAGGCCAATACCCGTTCTTTTATTGAACCAAAATAATGATCTTCCAATTGCTGACCCTTTGGCGGTTGAGCTCCAAAAAGAGTGCGGCCGGTAATTTGTAGATCCGGACGAAGACTGAAAAACGACCGGTCTATCAGGAAATACTCCTGTTCTGTTCCAATAGTTGTGACGACCCGGGTTGCGGAATCGTTACCGAATAATTTGAGAATACGAAGGCCGCTGTTTTTAATGGCTTCCATCGATCGCAGCAGCGGTGTTTTTTTATCCAGTGCGTCACCATTATAACTGATGAAAACCGAAGGAATACACAAAATGCCTCCCTTCGGATTATCCATGATAAATGCCGGGCTCGAAGCGTCCCACATCGTATATCCGCGGGCTTCAAAGGTCGAACGACGGCCACCACTGGGAAACGAAGAAGCGTCAGGTTCACCCTGGACCAACTGGTTTGCACCGAATCGTTCAACTACAATGCCGCCTTCATCAATTTCGAGAAAAGCATCGTGTTTTTCGGCGGTCAACCCCGTCAGAGGCTGAAACCAGTGAGTAAAATGGGTAACACCTTTTTCGATAGCCCATTCTTTCATTGCATGGGCCACACTGTCGGCGATGCTCATGTCCAGTTTTGATCCTTTTCGAATTGTGTCACGAAGTTTTTTATAGACCTCTTTTGGTAGTTTTTCACGCATAACTTTATCATTAAAGGAATTAACTCCAAAATAACTCGATGAATTTGTTAATGACTCATTTTTGGGAATATTCCCGTTTCGTGCGATGCTCAAAATTGCCGATTTTCTTGAATTTAAAGATACCGCTTCAGACATGGTGGACTCCTTAATATACTTTTTGACTTATTAAAATATTTCTATATAAAAATCACAATTACACTGTTCAAATACCTTGCCAATTTTGAAATATTATTAAAATAATGTTGTAAGTAGTTGATATATAGATAAATAAAAATAAATACCGATAGCCTGCAGTAAGAAAAATAATATACAAATATGTAGGAATGAATAAATATAAATACGAATATGTAATAATTGATCGTGGAATGGTTACCGATATGCCAGCGAAAATTTTACAAATAAGAGCGTTATGGCAATTTTAAACCGCGCAGGAATGAATCAATTAGATAAAATTTAAAAAGAAATACCGTGTAAGCAGTGAAATATCAAGAAACATACAATAATGTAGTATATACTTTTAAGTAATACATATATGTATTATATTTTATCAAATTGGAGATAAGTATGAAAACCAATATAAAATCATCGTCAAAAACTTCATCGAGCTCGGTGCTTTTAAAAAAACTGAATATTCTGGTTGCGGTCAATCAGGCAATCAGTCGTAACCTGAATCTGCAGGAATCACTGCGGGCGACATTGAAAATATTGCAGGAATCTTATACCGCCAGAGGAAGTGCAATCTACTTAATTGATGATATAGATAATACCGTTGGAATTGCATCCTCGGTGAATTATCATTCCGATACGAAAAAGTTTAAAAGTGGGGCGGGCCTGATCGGACAAATTATCGAAACCGGAAAGCCGGTCATTATTCCCAGGATCAGCAAGGAATCCCAATATACCGATAAAATCTGCGCCTGGGCGTGCGAAGACGGCAAAGAACATAGCTTTTTCGGAGTTCCAATTATTCTTGATTACAAGTCGCTGGGAGCATTAATCATTATTTTATCCTATAATCCGAAACGTGATTATGACACAACACTGAATTTTCTATCATTGATTGCCTCGGCGTTACTGCAACCGATTCGTGTCCAAAAGATGCTGGTTAATGAGAGAAAGCGTTTGATGGACGAGAATGTTGCGCTTAAATCTAAACTGCAGGAAGAATTCAGTTTCTTTAATATCATCGGTACCAGCCACGAAATGCGGGAAGTGTTCGAACAGGTTGCCCGGGTCGCTTCGACGGACACGACGATTTTGATTCGCGGAGATTCCGGTACAGGTAAGGAATTGGTGGCCAAAGCAATTCACTACAATTCTTCCCGTAGCGACAAACCCTATATTCGGGTGAACTGTGCAGCTATTCCGGAGAACCTGATAGAATCAGAGTTTTTTGGTTTTGAAAAAGGGGCTTTTACCGGTGCGATTAAACCAAAGAAAGGCCGTTTTGAGTTGGCCGACAAAGGTACTATTTTCCTTGATGAGGTCGGCGACCTGTCCATGATGACCCAGGTTAAACTCCTGCGGGTTTTACAGGAACAGGAATTTGAGCGGGTCGGCGGCACAGAAACCATCAAGGTTGATGTCCGGATTCTTGCGGCAACCAACCAGGATTTGGAACAACTGATGGGAACCGGTGAATTCCGTGACGATCTGTACTATCGCCTGAATGTATTTTCAATATTTTTACCACCCTTGCGAGAGCGGAAAACCGATATTCTTTTACTGGCCGACCATTTTATGCTGAAATACGGCCGCAAGCATCGGAAACCGGTTAAGCGAATTTCCACTCCGGCGATTGACATGCTAATGCGCTATCACTGGCCTGGTAATGTTCGTGAACTGGAGAATTGCATTGAACGGTCGGTGTTGGTTTGCGAAGACCAGGTAATTCACAGCTATCATTTACCACCAACATTGCAGACTGCTGAAAGCAGTAATACGACACCACGCTTATCGCTGGATGAAGCCGTTGCATCCTATGAAAAAGAGTTGATTCAGGACGCTCTTAAGTCCACAAACGGAAATAAGGCCAAAGCAGCGCGCCTCTTGAATTCTACCGAGCGTATTATGGGTTATAAAATCGATAAATTCAATATTGACGTCGACCGGTTTAAACCCTGATAATAATCTTCCGCTTCCCGGAATGTTACCGCAGTATCAAGTTTTGTTGCTTTTTTGTCTGTTACGGCAATCTCAGTGTTATTGTTGAAATCATTGAAGTGCAATCTTATTTTCATAACAATGAATGGGAGGGCGGTTGAGAACCTGGTTTGCCGGATTTGGAGCTATTGAATAATATTGGCCCTGTTATACGAGGGTAAGGAGCGATAGCGACGAAAGCGCAGCGCCCCCTTGAGTTTCAAACCCTGCCGTTTTTACTAACCTCTTTATTATTTCAAGAGTTTAGAATTACCTTCAGAGTTAGGCCACTTCCATGCGTACCAAACAACCAGTAAGGCAAACACAAGTTGTGCTGTTGACCAAACCATCTCATAACCAGCGGATCGCAATACAAGACATAAAACCCAAAAAGCAAGAATAATCATAGCATAGAGTATGCCTATGATGCGATTTGCCCAACGAATCACGGGATACTTCAACGTCAGGGTCAAGACACTCATAAAAATCGGAATCACGAATATTATTGACGTTACCAACAATAATTCGCTGGATACTACGACAGGTCCGGTATTGGCAATCATCGACTGTAACGCAATCGGATCACTTAAGCGGTACGTATCCCCATTTAAACTACTTAACATTCCAGCTACCCATAGCGCTGCAAGGATTATCCTCACATCCAACATAATTCCTGCGTTCTTTTGGTTTGAATCCATTTTTTCCATATTGTTTTTCATTACAAATACCAATACATCTTAACTGCTATTTGTGTTACTGG
>JAHJGX010000267.1 GCA_018824205.1 bacterium | reverse complement strand
TATATCCAAAAACAGAATCCAGGGTATTGCTCCAGTATTTTCCGGTTCCTTCGGGAAGCGGGAGAGAATTCAAATAGTAGGAAAACAGTTTACTTTCATAGCGCGAGTGAATACCGTCATTCCCCGTGTCCCGCCCGTCATAATTCACCGTCAGATGCAGGGGCTGATGAGAATCGGCAACGTAATGGCCCAGCTCGGCGGCGATCTGCCAGGCGTTTGTCCAATCATCGCTGGCCATCAGGTTACTGAACGTCTCTGTCCATTCATCGATGACCCAGGGAATTGTGCCATTATTATTGATAACGTATTCACTGTACAATGCCGTGATCGCATCCCATTCATGGGGCAGGGTTCCCTGAAGAAATTCCGGGTATGCATCAATATCGATATAATGATAATAGCCGGGTTTGGAATCCCGGTCGGGATCCGAAGCGTGCCCGCTCAGAAAACTACGCTGGTCCTTGTAAAAAAACATCTCGGACGGTAAATGATCGACTGCGGCAGAATTGATGTATCTGTGAACATCACCACCCCATTTTGCATTTTGAGAGTATGCCAGGTTGAGTAGAATAATAAGCGCGAAGATATATTTTTGATTCAATTTTTTCATAGGAAATGTTAAGGAAGCCATAGGTGATATTCAACTGATTTGTTCATGAGATCGGATGATTAACATTAGATTGAAAACCACAGGTAGAGGCATCCCAAACAGTCGGGACTGTGCCTACGATTTATTATGATGCTAATTGCTGGAGCATGGTGCGGTGTCATACTTCTGATCTGCTAAGGCACGGCTCGCCGTGCTGCTACGGGAGCTTTGATTTGCTAATAAGATTGAACTCCAGCCTGATTTGTCCAATAATCCGCAAGTAACCCAGCCTGATCTAAAACCTTGTTTACCGAAATAGTATATTCGCCTGTTGTTGGATCATCGGGTGGATATTTGTATTTGCGCAGAATGCGCTTCACCAGTACCCGCAATCTGGCTTGCACACTTTCCTTGATTTGCCAATCGATGGAGGTATTTTTCCGTACATTTTCAACCAACTCATGAGCGATCTGCTTGAGTGTAATATCACCAAGGACAGCCTCGGCGGACGGATTATCTGCCAGCGCATCGTAAAAAGCCAATTCGTCAACGCGCAAATTTAATTTTTCGCCGCGCCTATCGGCAGCGCGTATATCTTTTGCCAGACGGATGAGTTCTTCGATGATTTTAGCTGAGTCGATCAAGCCGTTTTGATAACGTTTGACGGCGTCTGCCAGCATTTCGGAGAATTTTCTGCCTTGCACCAGATTGTAGGTACTGCGGGTCTTTATTTCATCGTTGAGCAGCCGTTTGAGTAGTTCGAGCGCCAGGTTCTTGCGTTCCATACCCTGAATATCAGCCAGGAATTCATCGGACAGGATGGAAATATCCGGTTTCCGAATGCCCGCCGCATCAAAAACGTCAATCACTTCTTGAGAAATGATGGCGTCGTTGATAATCTGACGAATAGCTGTTTCGATCTCTTCATCAGTCCGCTTTTTCTTCTGTTCATCAAACTTGTTGAAACGAGCTTTGATCGCCTGGAAGAAGGCGAGATCATCACGGATTTCAAAGGCTTTCGGATTAGGAACGGAAAGAGCGAAGAGTCTTTGCAAACGAACAACGTTCTCCTTGAAGCGTTGCTTGCCGTTCCTTACGGTTTTGCCTTCTTTTTGTTCGGTCAGTTCGGAAATATAATTTGCTGCATCAAGAATGAAATTTAGTTTGGCTTTGGGTTCGAGGGAAAAATAGCGACGATAATCAAAGCGACTGAACATATCTGCGACAAATTCATACAGTTCCAGCATTTTAGCGACGGCATCTTCCTGGTCGTGTTTGATTTCGCCCCGCCCATTCCGGGAGGCATAGACCGCCAATGCGTTTTTCAAGTCCTGAGCGATGCCGATATAATCAACAATCAAACCGCCCTTTTTATCACCAAAAACGCGGTTGACGCGGGCGATAGCCTGCATCAGCGTGTGACCCCGCATGGGCTTGTCAATATACATAGTGTGTAATGGCGGCGCATCGAAGCCCGTCAAAAACATATCACGGACGATCATTAGTTTAAGTGGGTCTTTGGTGTCTTTTAACCGATCACCGATCCTCTTTCGGCGGGTTTTATTGCGGATGTGTCCCTGCCAATCGGCGGGATCGCTGGTAGAGCCGGTCATTACAACCTTGATGGTTCCTTTATTATCAGCGGGTTCGTGCCAGTGCGGTCGAAGTTTGATGATTTCATTGTACATGGCAACACAGATACGACGACTCATACAGACGATCATGCCTTTGCCTTCAGCGGCTGAAAGACGGTCTTCAAAGTGATTCACCAGATCGGCGGCTACCTGTACGATGCGAGGTTCGCTGCCTACAACCGATTCCACACTAGTCCATTTCGCAAAACGCTTTTGACGTTCGGTCAGTTCGTCGTCTTCGGTGACTTCTTCCACGCGCTGGTCAAGAATTTTCTGGTCTGCGGTGGAAAGTTCGATTTTAGCAAGACGGCTTTCGTAATAGATGCGCACCGTTGCACCGTCATCCACGGCTTGCTTGATGTCGTAAATGTCAATATGATTTCCAAAAACAGCCTGAGTATCCCGGTCTTCCTTTGCGATAGGCGTACCGGTAAATCCGATAAACGAGGCATTCGGCAGGGCATCGCGCATATGTCTGGCGAAGCCGTCGATAAAATCGTACTGACTGCGATGGGCTTCGTCGGCAATGACAACTATGTTGGATCGGTCAGAGAGGCGCGGATATTTCGCGCCTTTTACATCGGGGAAAAATTTCTGTATCGTCGTAAAAACTATGCGACCTGATGCGACCGTCAGCAATTTCTTCAACTCTTCACGATTTGGGGCTTGCACTGGTGATTGCCGGAGGAGTTGCTGGCAGCTGGTAAAGGTATCAAATAACTGCTGATCGAGGTCATTACGGTCGGTCAGGACCACAATAGTAGGATTGTGCATTTCCTCAGCCAGCACCAGTTTACCGGTATAGAATACCATAGAGAGACTCTTTCCGCTGCCCTGGGTATGCCAGATGACGCCGGCGCGTTTATCCCCTTCGGGTTGTTCATCCACTCCCGGTAAGCCGTATGCTGCCGGGTCTTCACGGACATAAGCCGGAAGCAGTGCCGACGCACGGATAGTTGACGTTACCGCTTTATTGATCGCATAATACTGGTGATAGGCGGCAATTTTCTTAGCGGTTTTTTCTTTTGTCTTTTCAAATACAATGAAATGGCGAATAACATCCAGCAGAGTTTGTTTGTTAAGCAATCCCTCTATCATCGGCTCCAGTTCGGACTGTACGTTTGAATCCACTGTCGTTTTGCCATCGGCGCTTTTCCACTCCATAAACCAGGGATAATCACTGGAAAGCGTGCCGACTTTAGCGAACCAGCCATCGCTGATGATGAGGAAGGCGTTATAAGTAAACAGTGACGGGATGAGTTGACGATAAGTTTGCAATTGGCGATAAGCTGCCTGCACATCGGCGTTTTCATCAGTGGGATTTTTCAGTTCAATGACCACCAAAGGTAAGCCATTGATGAACAGAACAATGTCGGGACGTTTGTTATTGTTGTTTTCAATAACCGTAAATTGATTAACAGTTAAGAACTCGTTATTTTCGGGATGAGCGAAATCAACGATATACACTTTCTTTCCACGAATGCCATCTGCGGTCCTGATTTCTACATCAACTCCTTCGGTAAGATACTTATGAAAATTCTCGTTGTTAATAATGGCATTGGGGCTGCTTGTCCGCAATACTTTTTTCAGGGCGTCTTCTTTTGCGTCCTGATGGATGTCAGGATTGAGTTTATCGATGGCGTCACGCAAGCGAGTATGCAATACTACATCGTCATATTGTCTTTCGGGATGTTCGCCATCGGGCGAAATATCAGGACCAAAGAGGTAAGTGTAACCCAACTTTTGCAGGGAGTCGATGGTAATTTGTTCTATTTCGTTTTCGGTGATGCTGTTCATACGTTTATTTCTATTTTCCCGGTCATGAGTTTGGGTAAAAGGCTGTCGCGGAGTTGGGAAAGAGTTTGATTCTCAAGAAAATTGTCCAAGAATTTTTCATCTATTGGATTAGTTATCTGTTCAAACAGCTCAATTACTCCATTGCTCGGAATAATGATCTCTATGTTTTTATAGTTTGCCTTATTAAGAGAACCGAATACTGTCCCGTTACTCTCAAATCCTTTGAAAATATTTTCAATGTTTTTCATTGCATAGTAAGTGAATGAATAAGCACCTGTTTTATGTCTTACTGCAGATAATCCTCGTCCGATACAACATTGTTCGATTGCCATGTTAATATCACCAACAGGAGCTCTCACAGTTACTAATGTATCAAACTTTTCAGCAATTCTATTCGGAGAGGTAGTGTAAATCCTATTAGCAGGGAATCTAAAACCAAAATCTGTTCTTCCTTGATAAAAGATGGTCCCTTCTTTTACTTCATTATAACTTTGTCCAGGAGGTGATTGCCCCATCGTTAAATTAAATTCATCTCCAAGTTTTCCTCTTTTCCATCCCTTCGGCAACCCATCCACCAGCTCGCCATCAAAGCTTGGGAAGTTAAAGTTAACAAACCACTCTTTGAATATAGTCTGGGCGATGGCTTCGAGGGTTTTATTCATTTGCAGGTTGAGTTCGATTTTGTCGTCGAGAGAGGAGAGGATAGAGGCGATTTTAGTTTGGGTAGGTAGGTCGGGTATTGTAATTTCAATACTCGCTAAGCTTTCTTGACTTATATTAAATCTAATATCACCATTTATGAGTTGATATACTTCATTTCTAAAAGAATTATCACGAAACAAATACCTTGCAAATATAGGAGATAAAGTATTGAAATTATTTAGTCTTAGTCGTTTACAAAATCCGTTATATGTTAAATTAGGAATTTCATCAAGAAGCACTGATGACATTGCAACTTCATCAGGTGTCTCAGAAGAAGCAGTGAAAAAAATATCACCATAAATTCCTGCCCTTCTTTCAATATCTTTTTGACTCACATTCATTAACTCTAACCCATTGATATTGACTTTAGAATTTTTGTAAACATTCTTATATGGCAAAAATGGTGTACCGTAACCATAGTCTTCACGCTTTATTGAAGTTACTCCTCCAAAAAAAGAACCTAATTCACCAAGCTTATATTTTTTCCAATCACTCATATTAATTCACGATCATAATCCGTTGATATAATTTCTTTGCTCTCACCGTCCCAGAGCATAGTTAAGCCTTCTACCAGTTGCTCTTTCTTCTCACTGTTTGCCGAATAAAAGATTTTTATCTCAGTGGAGACAATAATATTTAATACACCATCCTCATTTGGTGACAAGCGATTAACTGTTTTACAAATATCAATAATGGCGAAGTTTTCTATTTTATTTTCGTTGCTATCAATGACAATGTCGGTTTTTACTTTCAGTTCATTATAGAGATACTCCCGGAAATATTCGGTCTGGGCAAAGTCGTAGATGGCTCTTTCATCGATATAGTTATCGTAATCTTTGAGTATTTCGGCAACTACGTTATTTTCATCGCTCAGGATCGTCATGTGACGTTGCCATTTGTCTCTGAATTCGACTTCACAGTTATGAAAATCACCGTCTTTACTCAGGAAAATGATTTTATCGTAGTTAACGACCTCCTCAAAGTTCATCAGGCTTTCCCAGATCAGGTTGTCCTTAAAACCGGCATCGTTGTATTTTCCTGACTTAGTAAAAGGTTTTTTCTCTTTTTCGTCTTTCATTACCCTTAGCATCATACTTCGTAAAACAGTATTGGCTTTGTCTTCTTTTATTTCTAACAACTTAATGGATTTGCTTACCAGATAGTCGTTGGCTTTATCGTCAACGTATGCTGCACAATCAAAGTCGGTTTCGGGTAAGATTATCTCAGGTATATGTGGCAAACCGGACAGACGTTTGGCTAATTTCTGAAACTCGACAATGTCGGTTTTGTATTGTCGTTGCTTCTGGTCTTTCAGCTCTTCAATCGCCCAGGTTGGGATGGCGATGTGGATGTCTTCAGAGAGGTTTTTTTCAAGAATGAATTCTTCAATTACCTGATACGGCCTGCCAAAGGCGAAAAAACTGTAGGCTACTTCACCCGCTTCGGTACTGCGCAGGGAATTGGTGTCAAATACAATGAGTGTTTTTAGTTTGTAACTCATATTTTTTTACCATTTTGGAACCAGGTCATTTCCGTAATGCCTTGTTCACCCAATTCTAAATATAAACCGTATTTATACCTTAGTTCTGATGTGTATCCAATTAATTTATTATAGTCTTCTTCTTTCTCTCTGTTCTTCCAAGCCATCTTTATTTCAATGACTAATAAATTGTGTCTTCCGTCTTCTTGATGATGAACAATAATGTCTGGAAGTACTAAACTTGGATTTTTAGCATTTGGATTACGATGGATTCTCTTTGAAATTTGGTTTCCATTTTCATCGGTCATTCTATTGTATTCGCAGTTCAAATGATATTCTGGAAAGTTTGGAGATAGAAAAGCATGCAAGGTTGTTGAAACTGTTTCCTCTGAAATATCATTATCCTGTATAAATAACATTGGCTGTTGAATCTGTAATAAAGAGACAGAATTGCTAATTATTTCTGTAATTGATTCAAGGCTATAGTTCATACCCGATTTTCTTCAAATTCTCTTTTATGTTTTCGTCTATTGTGACTGCCTTTTGCATTTGTTCTTTTAATGTTGATGTAAGGTGCTGCATCTTTTCTTCATATGCCAGTCCATCATCTTCGGCTTCTATAAAATCGATATAGCGTCCCGGAGTAAGAATGTGGTTGTTTTTTCTGATTTCCTGGATAGTAGCTGATTTGCAGAATCCTGGAACATTTTTGTATTTCTCCTGCCATTCTTTACCGCGCCAGTTGTGATACGTATCAGTAATTTTGGCGATGTCTTTGTCGGTCAGTTCCCTTTGCTTGCGGCTAATCATCGTACCCATTTCACGGGCATCGATAAATAAAATTTCATTGGAACGATTGCGGAATTTTCCGTTGGTCTTGTTTCTTGCCAGAAACCACAAGCAAGCGGGGATTTGGGTATTGTAGAACAGTTGCGACGGCAAAGCCACCATACAATCCACCAGATCGTTTTCGATCAGTTCTTTTCTTATTTGTCCTTCGGTGGCAATGTCACTGCTCATACTGCCGTTGGATAGTACAATACCAGCCGTTCCATAAGGAGCTAATTTGCTAATAAAGTGTTGCAGCCAGGCATAGTTGGCATTCCCTGTTGGTGGAATACCGTATTTCCATTTATGCGTTTCGGTTTTATTGATGCTGTAATCACTTACATTGAATGGCGGATTTGCCAGAATGTAGTCAACTTTTAAATCGGGAAATTGATCGTTTATTAAGGTGTCACCCAGCTCTATCTTAGCATCGATACCGCGAATAGCGAGATTCATTTTAGCCAGTTTGTAGGTAGTCGGATTACTCTCCTGTCCAAAGATAGATATTTTACCGCGACGGTGCTCATGCATCTCTATAAAATTTTCACTTTGAACAAACATACCGCCACTGCCACAGCAACCGTCATAAACCCGTTTTTCAGGTTCCGGAGCGAGCATTTCTACTAAAAGTTTCACAATTGGCTGAGGAGTCCAGAATTGCCCGCCCTTTTTGCCTTCGGCATCGGCAAACTGGCCTAGAAAATACATATACACATCGCCGAGAACATCTTTGCCTTTTTTTTCACCGTTTTTATTTAGTGTTATTGAACCAATCAGATCAATAATCTCACCTAATCTTTGTTTGTCTAACGTTGGTCTTGCATAATCCTTCGGTAAAACCCCTTTCAGGCCTGAGTTGTCTTTTTCAATGGCGTCCATGGCATCATCAATGTCTTTGCCGATGGTTGGTAACTTCGCTCTGCCTTGTAGCCATTTCCAGCGTGCCTGAGGCGGTACATAGAACACTCTCTCAGCAGTGTATTCGTCTTTGTCTTCCGGGTTTGCTCCGGTTATTTCTTTTTCAGCAGATAGTTTTTCGTATAGTTCATCGAATGCGTCAGAGATATATTTAAGGAAAATCAGTCCTAGAACTACATGCTTGTATTCTGCTGCATCCAGGTTGTTACGTAGTTTATCCGCTGCTGCCCAGAGAGTTTTTTCGAGTTCGTTATTCGCTGTCATGTATAGCTCCTGTCGGATCGATAATCGCATTCTTGTTGTGGTGTAAATTATACATAATTCTTTTGTGTGTGGATGCCAAATGTATTTTTACCGGTATTCGGTTTGACCGGTTTAATATTTCCGAAAACACATTCCACATTCATTCCCTCCTAGAAACGATGATCCGCAACTGTTCGATGTTGAAAATATTGATAGTTCCTTTGAAGTGCAAGGGAAAAGTATGGCGGGGATTCTATAATGCAGAATGGAAAATGCAGGAACATGAATGATGAAATATGATAGACCTTCCAACGCAGGGCATTGCACCGAATGAAAACACCAAATATCAAATTTCAAATCCCAAATGACAAATAAATTCCAAGTCCACCAATTCAAACCAGTAATATCTCCAATCTCACATCTCAAATCTTGTATCTCGTATCTCATATCTTGCATCTTATAGATGCAATTCCACCACATCACCGTCATTCAGGATGTGATCTCTGCCAACCATTTGACCGTCGTAGACATTCGTACCCCAGACCCGGGCGTTTTTGAGCTGATTGATGAAGTCACGATGAACTTTTCCCGCGAATTCATCAATAGTTGAACCGATTTTCAACACATATGGCTGACTCATGTCCGGTTCTTTCCCCGGTGGTTTTGAAAAAATACGCATCAGTTTCATCATTTCCAGGCAGCGTTTACCCATCGTGTCCAGATTATATTGATTTTGGATGGAAACCGGAATTACCGGCCAGTCCGCCTGTTCAAGTTCACAGAACGTATCAAAATCTGCCTGAAGTTGCTGGTTATCGACCTTATTAACCACAATCATCGTCGGCATAATTATCATTGAATCGGAATCTTCGATTTTGTCCTTCAAAAATTCCGTGACTATCCGATGGTTCACCAGCATTTCAATCAAGTCATCAAATTGCTGAATCAGGAACGCCTGAATATCGAGCATCAGAAGCAGAAGATCAGAAGTTCGGATAAGATCAAACAACTCCGGTTTTGTGTAATTATTGCTTAGTGGAGGGGTGTCGATTAACTGCAAATGAACGTCCTTTATATTCATCATGCCGGGAGTTGGCCCCCAGGTTGTATAGGGCGATTCCGACACCTTCGGGGTGGCATGCGTTAGTTGGGCGATCAGGGAGGATTTGCCGACATTAGTGGTTCCAATAACTACAATCCGCCCGGCACCTTCTTTTTCGATGTGATATTCCGATTCGTGCCGGCTGATACTTTTCCTTTTATGTTGTTCCGATTTTAACCGGGAGAGCTTGCGGCGCAGTTCGGCTCGCAGGTGGTCGGTTCCTTTGTGTTTCGGGACGGTGCTAATCAACTCTTCCAGACAGGCAATCTTCGCGGATGTTGATTCCGCTGTCCGGTACTTTTCTTCGGCTGCAAAATAATCGGGTGGTAAATTGGCCGGCATAACAATCTGTAGCCTCTAACAGGTTAACCAGTAATTATTTATCCGGAAATGCCTTCAGAACATCGGCGACCAGTTCATCCATATCCCAGGCGTCCCGGTTGCGGGACAATCCCAGCCGGACTAGTACCAGATCGTACGAAGGAATGATGACAACCCGCTGGCCGTCATGACCGTTGGCATAGAACAGATCATCCGGTAAATCCGGGTACTCCCGGTTTTCGGAATGATGCGGATTTCCGGCATTCAACCAGAAATGGGCGCCGTATTCACCCTGAGGTGCTTTAGGAGTCGGCGTCACGGAATAATCCACCCAGCCATCCGGTAAAATCCGGCTGCCGTTCCAGACTCCATCCTGCAAATATAAAAGACCGAAACGAGCCCAGTCCCGTGCGCTCGCGAACATAAATGATGAACCGATCAGGATACCGGTGGCATCGGGTTCAAAAAGAACACCGGTCATATTCAGTGGTTTAAATAGTTCCTCCCGATAGAAACGGTGATAATCCTCCAGTGATCCGCCGACATAGTGCCTGATGGCGCGGGAGAGGATATTAGCGGTTCCGCTGGAATAATACCAGACGCTGTCGGGTTCGGCAACGAGGGATTCGCTGGCTGCGAAAGCGGCTTTATCCCGGGTATCGTAAAGCATCTTGGTAACGCCGTATTTGAGTTCATATTCTTCCACGAAATGTAAACCGCTGCTCATGCGCAACAGTTGATCGATGGTAATATTATGCCGGGGATCTTTGGGATCGTTCCATTCCGGCACGGGTGCAATGTCAGACACTGATAATTTTCCCTGCCTGACTAAGATACCAATCAGGGCATTAATCACACTTTTGCTCATCGACCAGCCCAGAAACTTCGTATCCTGATTATAACCCGGCGCATAGCGTTCCGCAATGATCTGAGCATTATGAACGATAATGACAGCGCGGGTACGTTTGGGATTTTCCGGACTCGTCTCGGTAAAAGCATTATTAACTGCTAGATGGAGAAGGTCCGGATCTATTTTATCGTAGATATTATCCAAATCAACATGATCGCCGGCCGGCCAGGGCAGCTCGGCTGAGGCACTATTGTTCCATTCAGGGACTTCAGGCAATTTGGCGAGTTCACCTTTGCGGGGAACCAGGGTGATTCCATAACCGTCCCGGAATACGGCCTTCCGCTTGGCGGCGCCGGCCAGGGACGCGATAACAGTCTTTTTATCGTAATCGACCTTAAACTTCAGTAAACCTTTAATCGGATTATCCGGAAAATCGGTCCAGGCCTCTTCAGGAGTCTGACCGGCCACAAATATTCCGGACCCGATCATCTTGGCCGTATATCCGGTTGCGACCGGTCCGATAGTGGCGGACACATATAAAAATGCGGCGACGATCAGTACAAGTGAAATGCCCAAAATATATACTGAGCGTTTTATCCATACTTTCATGATTCCCTCCCGTTAAAAATTGAATTATCCGCAATTTCGTCATCTATTAGCGGATTTTCAATTTTATTTTTTAGTGATTACAGGAATTATTCAAATGAGAGGGAAATATTTATCCGAATAAGAATTCGAGGTCGTTTTGAATGCCCAACTGACGGGCCAATTTCAGGGTAATTCCGAAAATATCCTGGACATCCAGAGGCTTGTACAGATAATCATATGCCCCGGCTTTTAACGCTCTTTCCAGCATATCTTCATTTCGAAAACCGGAAATCATGACGGCAATCAATTCAGAATTGATCTCCTTTAACCGGATCATCGTGTCCAGTCCGTCCATATCGGGCATATACAGATCGATGAAGGCAATATGGAAATGTTGCCTGCTGAATTGTTCAATGGCGCTTTTACCGCTGTCCGCAACAGAGAGCTGGAAACCGGTATTTTCAAAAATTGCTTTAAAGGAGTCTAAAATTTCCCTGTCATCATCGATGACGATAATATTCAATGAGTTTGGATTAGGCATGATAAACACTCCTGTATTTCAGATGGTTAATTCATTTTGAGCGGGACAATTGTGCTCATAAGGATTTCTTTAACATTCAACGGCTTGAACAGATAGTTTTCCGCGCCACTGTTTATAGCAGCTTCCAGCATGTGAGGATTTCGAAAACCGGAAATCATAGTTGCAACCAGACTCGGACACAGTTCTTTCAATCGCAGCATTGTCTCCATTCCGTTCATGACCGGCATATATAGATCAATAAATGCAATGTGATAAGGCTGTTGCTTTAATTCCTCAATCGCGGAAATGGAACTTTTAGTGAGAAACAGGTGGGCACCGGATTTTTCAAAAATCGATTTAAAGCAGTCGAGAATCGCGGGATCGTCATCAATGACCATAATTTTTAAAGTGTTTTTTGAGTTCATGAGCGACTCCTATTTTTTATTGTTGATTTTTAGTTCCATGTTATTTATTCAATTTTTTAACGGCATCGTCGGACAGGTGTTTTTCCGGAGCTAATTCAGATTCCGCCAGATCGTCACTCATAATCCTGGGCGTAATAAAGATGACCAGTTCGGTTTTCTCTTTTTTGACTATCTTGCTGCGAAACAGAGCGCCCAGCAGGGGAATTGATCCCAGTATAGGAACTTTGCTGATGGTTTGAACATCCGAGTTCCGCATGAGTCCCCCGATAATAATCGTTTTGCCATTGCCTACTTTTACCTGGGTGCTGGCTTTCCGGGTGGCAATAATTGGAATACCGTCCGGCGTCTGTCCGTTCTGGAAATCTGCATTCGGTTTTATTTCGATGGTGATCGTACTGTCGTTATTAATATGAGGTCTTATCAATAGTTTTACAGTCGCCGATTTGAATTCGTATGATGTTATTCCATATTGACTTAAAACTTTATATGGGATTTGGTCGCCAACCTCAATAGACGCCTCCTGGTTATCAAGAGTCACTAAATGCGGGCGGGAGAGAATATTCAGATCGTAGTCGGTCTGAATGGCGTGAATAACCGCATCAATATGAATGTTTATGATTCCGATTCCAAGCCCCTGGCCAATAGGCAGCCCTAATGGAAAAGGATTGCCCTCGCCGTCCAAATATTGGGACTGACCACCAGCAGAACCGCCGCCGGTTTGGCGTAAGTCAAACTTTGTTCCAACCCTGTCGGTGGAACTCGCCAGGTTTGGGTCTTTCCACAACCATTCGAGTCCCGCTTCATTGTTTTTTGTCAAAGATATTTCGGCGATTGCCGCCTGAATATATATCTGTGGCGTCGGTTTGTCTAATTCACCGATTAGCGCTTCCAATCTATCAATTACTTCCGGATTTTCTTTGATGATCAGCGAATTCGTCCGCTCGTCCGCCAGCACCGCTCCGATTCCCGGCGTAACGATTTTATTTAAAATATCCCGCAATTTCACGGCTTCTGCAAACTGACATGAAACTCTTTTCACTACGGTGCGGGACATTATTTTGCTCAAATCACTGACCATATAAACATCCACGCCTTCTATACTTCGATAACCAAGCCCGTTTGATTCCATGATGACCGAAATTGCGTCATCGGCTAACACATCGTTAATGTTTACGGTGATTCTACGGTCTTGAATAGCCGGGTCAACGACGAATTTAATGCCGGTTTTTTCTCCCAACACCTTTAAAACATTATTGATGGACGCCTCTTTGAGATTTATGGAGATAGTTGAATTCTGAGCGAATTTTGGCAAAGTTTGAGCGTAAATTATGTTTGTAGTAAAAATCAAAATAATAATCAGCAGCGCTGAATATTTTCTAAATAGTATTTTTTTTGTCATGGTTTTTACCCTAATCAAATGATTTTTTGTTAAGCTTATTTATAGAAATCTCAATCCTCGGGATCTCGATTCTATTTTTTCCTTTTACCAGTATAATTCTGTTGGAGTCATATTCTGCAACTTTATAATTCAGGAAGACGTCTCCTTTTTTTATTTGTCCGTCTGTGGCGGAGAGTAATTCCTTAAGAGAAAGTCCCGGATTTATTTTACCTGAAACCATATCAAGTTTATCTTCAAAAAGGCGTTTAAGGTTTATATTGCGATGAACGGATTCGGTGTTTTTCGAGATCGTTATGGATTCGAAAATGAGAATGGGAACGATGCTGAGCGTTATAAAAAAGAGCGAAAATTTGAGCCATAATATTTTCTTTGATGTCATTTTATCACCGTCAGTTAAACTCCGGTGCTTTTAAATAGAGCTGGTTGTTTTTTGAGACCAATTTGACGCCGTCTTTTGTGATTCGCACGACCCGAAAACCCTCGATTAAATCTCCTTCTCGATAAACCTCTCCGTTTATTATCGCCAGGGGATTATTTTCGTCAAAGATAATGCCCACAAGTAGGAATTTAGGTATGTTATTCTCAGGCTTAACTTTTGGTTTACCTTGTTTCACGGCTATTATGCTTTTGGAATCCGGCGTCCAGGCTTTAGCAAAAGTAAACGGGTCTCTAAGTTGTTCAAAACTTTTATATTTGCCGGCAATTGAATCTAAATGCGACGCGTCGATTTCCTTTACTCCTTCGTCTAAAATTTCTTTTATGATATTTTCGACCTGGTTGAAGTCATTTTCCTGATCGTAGACGATTTGTACCATGTGTGCGTTAAATTCCTGTTTTCCCGTTCTGCTTAATTGGAAAATTCCCAGGAGGATTAAAGATAGCGCCAGCGCTATTAAAATAATGATCTTGTTTTTTTTGGTTTCCATTTAAATCACTATTGAAAAAATTACAACGTCAAAGCTATAGTTTGCCGGATCCCGGGAATCGGGCGATATGCTGAATGAGTCGATCAGCAGCCAGTAACGGGACTTTTCAAGATTATTCAGAAAAGATAAAAATCTCGAATAAGAACCGCGGAATTTGATATTGATAGGTTGCTTGTAATATTTGCCGAATATTTTCTCGCCTTTTTTCATAGGAGCGATGGAATTGAGACGGAGATCTGATTCCTTTACTATGTAGTTCAATTCACCAAGCAGAGCGGAAAAATCTTTTTCATCTGCAATGCGGGATTCAAACGAATTTTTGAGTGATTGACAAATGTTCAATTCCGTATCGAGATTATTTAAAGCCTGTTCGATGTCCGTAGAGCGGATTTTAAGATAAATATTATCAAGATTATTCTTCTGTTCCTTTAGATCATTGTATCTTATCAATTGTGGCTTGATGATGAAAAAATTACTGACGGCAATAGTGCCCGAATAGACGAATATTGCCAGCAACATCCAGTGCAGTTTGAATAAATTTTTCAGCAATGACGTCTTTTTTAACCGGTTTTTATCCATCGTTTCCTATCTCTTTAATCCTGGCGGATTGCAAACACTACAAGGACCATAAGCCGAAACAGCATCCTTTAGAGCAATCGGAATTTGGCTTTTTGAAAGGTAGCGGCAACCTGCTTTATGATACTTCTTTCCTGTTTTGGTGATATAGACTATTTCATCACCTTCCGGGGAAGATTGTTGAGAATAAGTTACGACTTTTTGAGAATTGCCTGGTGCCCAGAGTCCCCTGCTATCCTCGCGGGCTTCTCGTTCCAGTCGGGTAAACTTCTCAATATACTTAACATTTGGGGCATAGGTGGAAGTATTCGCATAACCTTGTCTGAGAAGCTCAGCATTGAGAAATGTACCATCTTCAAGGTAGACGTAGGTAAGCAAACGACCGTATTTATCTCTCTTTTGGAAATCGAATTCAATCTTGACTCGTTTGCCTTCCACCATTCTCTTTGTGAAATCACCGGCTTCCTTGCCGTAATATTCCACTGCCTTTGAAGGATGAACAGTCTCAGGAGTATCAATCCCAATTAGACGTACTCTCTCTCCGTTCTCAAGTTGAATCGTGTCGCCGTCTATAACTCTTTTGACCTTATAAGTTTCTTGCGAAAACAAAACCGAGCTTATAAAGATCATGCAGAGCAAGGCAAAGAAGAATGTTTTTGTTAATACTTTCGTTTTCATTGCAAATTCTCATCAAATGACAAGTGGCACATAACTAATAGATCCCGATCGTAAAGGACATAATGGGGTCGCTGCCCTTTTGTCCTATTTGATTTTCCAATATATCTACTCTTTTAAAGTCTTCCATGAATCTATCTTGTTTCTCAATTGCCTGTTTAAATATATTCAACTGGTTTTGATCCTGTTCATCCGTATCAATGAGAGTATATCCGGTTAATTTCATTTTCTCACTTTGGCCTTTTGCCGGGTTGGTATTTACGACAATATGCTCTAATCGCATGTTACCGGGAATTGCATTAGAAAGATCTAGCATTTTACTTAACCAGTTACCGGGTCTGTGATAACTTTGAAGGTAGATTCTTTTTTTTGATTTGATCTCTTTTTTTTCTTTATATAGTTTTTTTATGCGCTCGAGTTTCGGGCTTTGCAATTCTACTTCCGTTGCGATTTTATTGATCTCTTTTTGATATACCGAAGAGATAAATATATTTGTCTTGTGGGTATAAAAAAGGCTGAGCAGGGAAAAAAACCAGACGACTACATAGAGAATAGTGATGAGATATCTAATCCTTTTCTGCTTTTTTCTAATTGTGGCTTTTCCGAGAAGATCTACCGTTATCATTTTCATAGTTCATCTCGCAATGCAAGTCCTAACGAGGTGGCAAAGTGCAGCCCTAACTCGTCAATATTTTCGATTTCCTGCTTGCACTCAAGTTTTTCCGACTTTAACGGATTCCAGAGAGCTACAGGAACTTTCACAGCGTTTGCCAACAAGTAATCGAGGTTTTTTAATTTCGCGCCGCCACCGGTTAGATAGATGCGCTGAAGCCCTTCTTCACCATACAAAATTTGGTAATAAATATCCGCTTTCTTGATCTCTTCCGCTAATTTAGCGACCATTGAAAGCAGGGGACCTTTCCAGCCGATCTCTTTATAATCGCCGGTATTATCAGTATTATGGGATGCTTGGTAGTTCATTTCAATTTTCTCTCGTTCCGCGTCTATAAATGAGATATGCAGCGTACTTTCGATAGACCGGGTAAGCGTATTTCCGCCGATTGCGATAGAATTGAAAAGGGGATCGTGGTCCGGGTGCATGATAATCAATGTGGTACACGCGGCGCCAATATTAAGTATTGCAACGGTTTTATCGGGATGCAAATCCTGCAGAGTAATAAAACAGTTGTAAATTGCCAGTGAATCGATCTCCACGATCTCCGGTTCAAGATTTGCCCTTGTTAAGATGTCCAGATGCTTCTTCATTTTATTCGCGGGAACTATTCCGACAAGAACAGTCTGCATATTGCTGCTTTTATTGGTATTCAGCACCTGGAAGTCGAATTCCACATCATCGATATCAAAAGGAATAGTACTCGCGAGTTTCCATTTGATTGCAGATTGAATTTCACTGTTGGATAAATTTGGTAATTCCATGCTGCGCACCAGGGCGTCCTGCCCGGAAACGCTTGTTTTAAATTTTCTTACACCGCCCTTTATTTCGCTGATTAATCCACGAATTACCTGGACTAACAGGGTGTCGCTTAAATCTTCGGGTCGTCTAACATTTTTGCTCATATATAGGTCTGTCAGCTTCATGAATTCGATCCTGATCTTCTTTTTCCGGCGCAATCCGATTATTTTGATCACGTTGCTGCCGATGTCGACGCCCACCGATTTTTTTCCTTTGCTCAACATATCTGCTCAGTTGCTGCTTACCCAGCTGCCTTTTTTAATAAATTTTACCCAATCATAAATATCCGGACCTAAAAACCCGGGCGGGTATTTGTAATATTTTTCATTTCCATAATCGGTGATTACCACGCCGCTTTTGAGCACCACTTTGTTTGCCACAATCGGTCCGGTGAGGGTATCTCCTTTGAAATTCACATAGCCTGTCGAGAATACCGCCCCTTTTATTATCAGCAGGGGAGTCCCGAGTATATCCGTCTCAGCAGTATCGCCGACAACGATCGCGGGGTAGTAGAGCGAACTATCGGGCATCTGTTGCGCCTGTATGGAAACGGTTCCCAGAAACTTTATGCTGCCTGTTACGAAGAGAGTGCCAAATAAACTGCTGCCGTTTTTCATGGTTACGTTGCCGTCTATAAAGTGAATTCCAGTATCTATTGGAGCGCTAAAACTTGTGTCCCCAACATGATGAAAACCGTAAATAGACGCAATAGAATCATAATATGCGTTATTGACTTCAGGCAGCGGATCGAAATGACTGATCCCGTGATCTTTTAGATGATTTAAAGTATAATTGCTGGTATCCAACTGAGTCTGGTAGGAAACGATATGGTTAAACGGATTGTCCCGCCACAGCTCCACGGATACCGTTTTAGATACTGTAGCCGACGTTCCGGTTGACGTCAGAATTTGGGCAACCGAGTCGTAAGTAACCGACATCGAACCGTTTGAGAAAGTTCCCTGGGAATCGGGTCCGTGATTTAAGCGCCACAACCCGATGTTGATTCCGCTCTCGGCGGATGCCAATGCCTGCGTTCTCTGCACGCTTCGTGTGCTCAATTTCCCTTCCTGCGCAGCCATGGAAAGAAACGCTGTGCCGATAATGGTCAGAATAAGAAAGAAAATCATAACCATTCCCAGAATACTGCCGTCTTCGGATTTGATGATATTTCTAAAAACACCCATTTTTCATCTCATTTAAGTTGCGTCGGGAGCTCACTCCTGACGCTTTCACATCTACTGCAAGTAATACGGTCAGGTCTGAGGACCTGACTAAACTTTAAATGAGGATATTTTTTTTGGCTATACAGAGTATTTCTCTGTGCTCTTTGTGGCTCCATATTTTCCTCTCTTTTTTTCATTTTTTTATCTTATTATATTGAAATACCATGTACAGATCTGATTACCATACACTAAACTGATCAGGGCGCCGGAAGCAAGAAACGGGGCAAAGGGCAGCCGGCTGTCCATACGCGCTTTTTTTAACAGAATCATAGATATTCCTGCGATAGTCGCTGTTAAAAAGCTTAAAAACAGAGCCAGCAATGTGTTCTGAAGTCCCAGGAAGATACCTGCCATTGCGACTAACTTAATATCTCCGGCGCCGAGACTCTCTTTTTTAAACAGTAGTTTTCCGGCTGCTGCCCAGAATATCATTATGCCGCCACCCACTAAAAAGGCAATCAAAGAGTTGGTAAAATTCAAAGGCCAGCCTGTCCAGCTGGGCGGGCGGACAGGCCAAAAAATCAGCGACATTAAAAGACCCAAAACAACTCCAAGCAAAATCACACTATTTGGAATTTTTCCTTTCTCCAAATCGGTGAATGTAACAGTCAGTAATAAAACAGATAATGTAGTATAAAAGAAAAATTCATAGTTGAATCCGTAAACATGGTAAATAATTACGAATAAAACGGCTGACAATATCTCTACTATCGGGTATCTTACCGGGATGGGTAATTTGCAGTGCCGGCATTTTCTCCCGAGAAGGAAAAAACTGAGAATGGGAATATTGTCGAACCAGCGTATTTTTTCTCCGCATTGCGGGCAGTGGGAACCGGGAAATAACAGGGACTCGCGACGGGGCAGCCGATAAATAACGGCATTAAGGAAACTCCCGATTATTGCCCCGATGCAGAATAGTATAAGTTTAATAAACATAAGCCTTTCTAACCTGGATTATTCATAAATCTTTGCCACCAAGGCACTAAGTCACTAAGAATATTAAATATATAAATCCAGCCACGGCGGGATGAACTGAGTATTTTAAATAAATATGTGAACATTTGTTTTAACCTAAATTTTATTAATACTTTGTGTCTTGGTGTCTTTGTGGCTCATGAATTATTTAGGCTAATTACGAAAAAAAAACCTGTGCTTGGTTGAAATTTTTTGATCATTTTTGCTCATTGCCAGATCAAAATTGACATACCGATTGGAATCAGAACCGCCGTCATAGTAAAACCACAAGGTGTCTACAACTCCCGTTACGAGCCGAGTCTTCGTTCCGCTTGGTGTAACAATAACAAAATCTTTGCCGCCCTGGAAAAATATTTGATCTTCGGTTGCACTCAACCCTACTTTCAGACATCTGCCACCATCGACGGCGGGTCCGGTATTTACTGTTGATGAATCGGTATATATATAAGAGGAATTTGCTATTCCTGAGCGTATATCGCCCGCGAGAAATTCGGCAATAAGCCCATAGTCGCGTTGCAGCTGAACCTGTTTGGAACCATCTGTAAAAGATTTTTGGGCTGTTACTACTATAGTTCCGACGGCGATTGCGACTATGGATGAAATTAAAATAGTTACCATCAACTCAATTAATGAAAATCCATCCTGCGAAAGTCCTGTATATTTTGTTTTGACCATATCGATTCTATTGCCTTATTGCCGACCGTATTCGCTGATATAATTTTTTATTAAGATGCTTTTGCTTGACGATTCACCCCAATCAACCGTAACCGCAATTTCCAGGTAGTCGTTGATGTTTCCATCGCTATCGCCGATTCCGAGACCGTCGGTGTCGTCATCCACGCCGGAGACTGTTGTGGTTTTCGTCCACTTGCCGCCTATTACCATGCCGGCTTCAGACAGGCTGTCCGCCACCTGGTTATAGGGATAGCGCAGAACCGTCTCCATTCTCTGTTCGGCGATGGCGAGCGCGATGCGCCGGTCTTTGCCGTGATTCAAAAAGAGTTTACCGCCATAGAAAAATTGCAGCCCCCCGATCATGATTATGGCGCTTATGACAACAGCTACCATTAATTCCACAAGTGTAGTCCCGGATTCACCGCCAAAATATTTTTCTATATTAATGAATTTGATCATGATATTGCCAGGGAAAAAAAGAGGGGATATGTTATCCCCTCTTTTGCCATCATTTGTTATAAACCACCGCCGAAAGCGCCTAATTCGTTGAGCGTACGAGGAGTGGTTAATATCGCATTGTCGCATGTAATAGTGTAGGCTGTGTCAGCAGACAGCAGTGTGTAATTGGCGGCGATGAAATATTTACCAGCCAGGTCGGCTGCATCGATATCCAAACCGCTAACAGTAGATACTGGAGTGTTCGCTGCCGCTGTAGGATATTTAGGTTCCGGATCATTAGTGGCATAATAGACCCGCAGCGCCGTTCGGATAGTTCCAAGTGCGGCGTCGCATTCCGACATTTTCGCTTTTTTGATATTGGCTGTGTAGATAGGCACGGCTACCGCAGCCAATATCCCGACGATGACGATGGTGATCATCAACTCGACAAGGGTGAAACCCTTTTGGTTTTTGAAGAATTTCCTCATTTTACTTTCCTCCTTTTTTCAACTTCATGATTTTTTTGAAGTCGATTTGTTTAACTCAATTTTCAAGCCTTGCGGAGAATGTTTTTCCCCCGGAAGGCTTATTCAACACTACCCTTAGATCATTTAAGTTGCGTCGGGATCTTCCTCCTGACGCTTTCGCATCTGCTGCAAATAATACAGTCGGGTCTGAGGACCCGACTAAACTATAAATATCTTTATGAGGATATTCATTTTCAGTAAACAGAGTTTCTCTCTGTGTTCTCTGTGGTTTTTCCACCAAAGGGACCCATTCGGAGCATATCTCTCTATCTTTTTTCATAAACTACTCACCGATCATTCCCGACATTTGAAAAATGGGAAGATACACGGCCAGAACTACAATCAACGCTATGGCTCCGAGTCCGATCATTAACACCGGCTCTATAATTGAGGTAAGACCGTCAATTGAAGAGTTGAACTGCCTGTCATAAAACTCGGAAACCTTTTCCAGCATAATTTCCATAGCGCCTGACCGTTCGCCCACCGCTATCATTTTAACCATCATAATCGGAAAGATTGCGTGGTCCTGCATCGATCCGGCAAGAGACGCTCCGCCGGTTACGTTTTTCTTCACATTTTCCACGATTTCCTGAATGACAACATTATTAGCCGTCTCTGCGGAAATTGTAAGAGCGTCCACAAGTTGTACACTGTTTTTAGTCAATGTGCCCAATGTTTTACAAAAGCGGGCTATAGTGGATTTTACCACCATCTTTCCGAAAATAGGGATTTTAAATTTTAAGCCGTCAATAAAATGGCGTCCCCAAGCGCTGCGAGCGAATACTTTAAACCCTGCTATCAATCCTATTATCAAAATGATCTCATAGAGAATGTTATTTTTTGCAAAATCACTAATAGCTAACATCACCAGGGTGATACCCGGTAATTCCGCTCCAAAGGATTCGAAGATATTTTTGAATGTCGGCATTAGTCCAAATACGACCCCGGCAAGGACCAGACCGAAGAATATAAGAATAAACCGGGGATAGGACGTCGCCGATTTTATTTTCTTATCAATTTTATCTTTATCTTCGACATAGGTTGCTAATTGGCTGAGAATACTACCGAGGTTTCCGCCTATTTCAGCGGCTTTGATCATTGAGATTCCCAGACTTGGAAAGATATGGGAATGACGGGCTAAGGCGGCCGAGAAATCCTCTCCGGCTTCTATATTTCCTTTTACGTCTTGAATTACCTTTTGGAATGCAGGGTTCCCCGCCTGGTCGGCTAAAATTTCCAGGCTGTCCACTAATTGTACCCCGGCGTCAACCATTGTTGACAGCTGCCGGTAGAATATAACAAGGTCTTCGGTTCCAATTTTTTTTGCAAATGTGAAAAAAGAGTTGCCTGGTATTTTGTCCTTCTTAGTTCGTCTTCCTTTTTCTTCTATTCGTTCGGCAAATATGATGGCAATAGATTGCTTTTTGAGCTGAGCGGTTAATGCAAAAGAGTTTTCAGCTTCTGAAGTACCTTTTATCTTTTTTCCATGTGCGTCAATTGCCGTATAGTTGAACTGCGCCATATTAGATGATCCTCAAAATTTCGTCAACCGTGGTTAAACCTTCTTGTACTTTCTTTAAACCGTTCCGGAGCAACGATTCCATTCCCAGTTCTTGTCCCTTTAGTCTCATATTTTCTTCAGAGGCGTCGTTTATGATCATTTCCTTGATATCGGTGTATAGAAGAAAAAATTCATAGATTGCGACTCGTCCCCAAAATCCCGACCCGGCACAATGATCGCATCCTTTGCCTTTATAAAAAGTGATTTCATCAGGATTAACTCTCAAAGAATTGAGTCTGTTTAGAATATCCACATCCGGCGTATATTGAGATTTGCAATGAAGACATATTCTCCGGGCGAGTCGCTGGGCGATAACCAGGGAAAGCGATGAGCAGATCAGGTACTTGTCAATTCCCATATTAAGCAGCCGGATAATTGTGGCGACTGCGTCATTGGTGTGGAGAGTTGATAAGACCAGATGTCCGGTAAGCGCAGCCTGGATTGCAATTTCGGCGGTCTCTTTGTCCCGGATTTCACCCACCATGACAATATCGGGATCCTGGCGGAGAATAGACCTCAAACCCGCGGCGAAAGTAAGTCCAATCTGCGGACGCGCCTGTATCTGATTAATTCCCTTCAGCCGGTATTCAACCGGATCTTCAACGGTTATAATGTTCTTTTCCGGTGAATTAATAAAGTTGAGTGATGAATAGAGAGTAGTTGTTTTTCCGCTGCCGGTAGGACCGGTGACAAGGATCATTCCGTGAGCCTGCGTCAGCACTTCTTTAAATTTGATCATTAATTTAGGTTCAAAACCGATATCGTTAATATTTAGTGAAACACTGCCCTTGTCGAGAATTCTCATCACGACCTTTTCTCCATAGATTGTCGGCAGTGTGGAAATACGAATATCGATCTGGCGCCCTAATATTTTTATCTTGGTTCTGCCGTCCTGAGGGACGCGCCGTTCGGCAATGTCCAGACCGCCCAGGATTTTTATACGGGAAATAATCCCTGATTGCATTCGTTTTGGAGGGGGGGAAATTTCACGTAAAATACCATCGACCCGGAGACGAATCTTGATCTCTTTATCCTGAGGCTCGATATGGATGTCACTGGCCCGATCCTGGGCAGCCTGTAAGAGTAATAAATTCACAAATTTGATTGCCGGTGCGTCTTCGGCCTGTATTCGGAGCTGCTCTTCGTCATCCTCTTCTTCATCCTCGACCTCAAAGTCAACCAGTTCTTTCATACTTTCTTCAAGGTTGGCTTTTTGGGCGTAATATTTTTCAATTTCTGCTTCAATGACCGACTGAGGAGCATAATTAATCGCAACTTGAAAACCGGTCTTTTGCTGAATGATATCAAGCGCCAGAGGATTGAAGGGATTCGCCATTGCAACTGAAAGCACGCCTTTATTTTGAGCAAAAGCAATAACAAGAAACTGGCGGGCAGTGTCTTCCGGGATCAGTCCTACTACCGTGGGATCGATAAAACCTAAGTTCGGTAGATCGATTCTGGGAATGCGTTTCAGTAGAACAAACGACTGAATTCGCTGCTGAATCTGTAGCTGCTCCGGGATATTGTTTGAAGCTGTTGTTTGCATAATCTTATTTTTAATTTTAATTCAAATTCCGGAATGATATATGCCAAAACGTGTGCCAATCCTCTTAAGTATCTGTTAATTATATTATTGAAGCAGGATTATGGAGATTTACCGTAAGATGAAATGTCACAATAAAATGACAATAGGTTAATATATTGTTAGATAATAATGACAGTATCTATCGACACAATCAAGTAAATATATGTAATAAATATATGACAGATTAGTGACGGGAGAGCTTGTATTTTTTCATCTTCTGGTAAAAATTCTGGCGCGGAACATTGATTTCTCGGGCAGCTTTGGCAATATTCCAGTTGTTGCGCTGGAGCGCCTGCAACAGAAAAGTACGTTCAAAATTGTTTTTAGCGTCTGAAAATTTGGGTTTTTTTTGTCTGGCTCTGTCACCGTCAATTCCAAATAAAATCGAATCCGGCAGATCGGTGAGAATCAGTTTTGAGTGTTCTGCCAAAGCGACGGCTCTTTCAATGACGTTTTCCAGTTCACGAATATTACCAGGCCAATTGTAATTGACCAGAGAGTCCATTACGGCTTTATCAGCGTTTTGGATTTGACTCTTATGCAATGCGGCATACTTTCCAATGAAGTGTTTAATAAGGAGCGGGATGTCGTCCTGCCGTTCCCTAAGCGGTGGAACAGAGATTGAAATGACATTCAGACGATAAAACAGATCTTCCCGGAAGTTTCCCGCTTTGACCTCTTTCTGCAAATCTTTATTCGTCGCTGAAATGATGCGAACATTTGCCCGGATAGCTTCGGTCCCGCCGACGCGCTGAAATGTTTTTTCCTGTAATACCCGCAGAAAACGTACCTGCAATGCCGGGCTGGTTTCTGCAATTTCATCAAGGAAGAGAGTTCCGCCTTCAGCATCCTCGAAAACGCCTTTGGTTTGTTTATAGGCACCGGTGAAGGCGCCTTTTTCATAGCCAAAGAGTGTCGATTCCAACAGTGTTTCCGGTAGTCCGCCACAGTTAATGCTGATAAACTTCCGGTCTGACCGCTCACTGAATTGATGGATTGCCCGGGCGACTAGCTCTTTGCCGGTGCCGGTTTCCCCGGTAATCAGAACCGAAGTATTCAATGGTGCGATTTTGCGGACCATTTTCATGACTTCCTGGATCTGGATGGAATTACCGACTATTGAATGGGTTTTTGAATGTTGCTTTAGCTGATCTTTCAGGTAGCGGTTTTCATCTTTGACGGCTTTTAATTTCAATGCTTTTTGGACTGCGGTTTTAATGATTGTTATATCATTAAAGGGTTTTAAAATATAATCTTCGGCGCCGATTTTAATCGCTTCAACGACCGTTTCGATATCCCGCTGGGCCGTAGCCATGATAACTGTAATCGTCGGATCAATCCGCAGTAATTGTTTTAATACGTCAATTCCACCCATAACCGGCATGCCGATATCCAGAAGTACCAAATCATATAGACCTGAATGGAATTTTTCAATTGCTTCGTTTCCATTGGTTGCGGAATCTGATTTATAATTTTCGTCCAGAAGAATTTCGGTAAGAACCTCACAAATATAAGGTTCATCGTCAACGATTAGAATTCTGGCTGGGTGGGCGGAGTCGTTCATTACTTTTTTGGAATTGATATGGTGAATTCTGTGCCGGTCGGGTTACTGTTTATCATTAATGTTATCTCAAGCTCTTTTGCCAACAGACTGGCGTCATATAAATTTTGTAAACGTGGGTTGTCAGATCGGGAAGAGATTGAGGATGCAAAATTATTTACTTCTGCATGGTTTAGTACATGCGAACCAATCCTAATCCTCATGGAATCTGAGGTCTTGTCGGTTATAATATTGATTTTATTTTCGACGGAACTTTTCAAGTGAACTAACAGAATCTGCACAATGCAAAATAAGAGAGTCGAGATATGAAAGTAACTGCTGGTGGTCATTAACAAACCGGGATAATACTGAAATTCTTTGGTAATATTATGTTTGAAAAAGGGATCAGCCTTTAAGAATTCCATTTCATTTTTTACCAAGCTGTTAATGTCAATTTGTTGCAATTCATCGTTGGATATATTTTGACTGATGAACACAAGATTATTCAGAATTGCTTCAATGGTCTTACTCTGATCAATCATTTTTTTTAAATCAGAAATTTCCGGCATTTTTAATTGCAACAGCTGAGCGCGGGTGACAATGACCGTCAATGGATTGCTGAGATTGTGGACAATTCCCGGTGTTAATTTTATAAATGCGGACAGGCGTTCCCGGAGAAGTGATTGCTTGATATCTTTAATATATTCACTCATACAACAACTTTTTATAATCCTGTAGTTCCGGCGGTGAGTATGTTTTCAAAACAATGCAATGCATAATTATCAGTCATACCGGCGATATAATCTTTCAGTATGATGTCAATGTCAAATCTGCATGTCTCGTATACATTCTTTAGTGCGAACATATATTTTCCAAATTTATTATCTAATGCGATCTTGCTGGCAGCATAGGTATCCCAATCTGTATGAAACGTATCAAACAGCTGATGCAGGTATTGGTAAATCGAGGAAAGCACTGTTTTCGAGTAATCGTTCCAGTAGGCCATTTTTGGATTCCGATAGATGCGTGTCCGGCTAAATTGTTTAAACTCTTTAAGCAATTCGAACATTTCTAGAGAGAAACCGATTTTACCGTTTTTAGATGACCAGTCGATGACGTCATTTACCAGATTTGTTATGATATCACTGTTTCTGACGCCCAGTTTTTTTTGAATATTTTCCGGTATATCATCCCGCGTAATCAGGTTTGCCTTAATCGCGTCCTCCAGGTCCCGTCCCAGATAGGCCATAGAGTCACTGACCCGGACAGCACAGGCTTCCCAGGTGCTTGGCGAAGTCGGGCGGAAATTTACTGCGTCCAGATCGTTTGGTTTCGGAGCGGTTTCCACATATTGTTCATCCACCTCGCCGCAGTGCGACACAATCCCATCACGAACGGCAAATGTCAGATTTAAGCCCTTACCGTAGTTTTCCAGCTTATCGGCAACACGCAGACTGTGCACTTCATGAATGAAGGGTTTGTTCAGGAGCTTATTCAGAGCGGATTCGCCGGCATGGCCAAAGGGCGCGTGCCCCAGATCGTGTCCAAGGCCAATAGCATGTGCCAGTTCTTCATCCAATCCTAAGGCTTTACAGATTGTTGCCGAGATCGATGCCACGTGCATGGAGTGTTCGATCCGGGTGCAGATATGATCGTTTTCCGGCGAGAAAAAAACCTGGGTTTTATGCTTCAGACGACGAAATGCCAGTGAGTGAATGATTGCCGTTTGATCCCGGAAATAGGGGCCCCGGACATCTTCAGGCCGTTCTGTCTGCCGACTGGTGAGTAGCGATACCGAATGAGGATTATTAAACGTTGACAAAAAGAAACTCCTTTAAACAAATTCTATTGCAGAATATAGCTATTTTATTGATAAAAATGAATGATTTGGAACAATTTCCGGCAAAAAAAGCAGAATAAAAATTTATTAAGAAGACTTAAATCTGACAGCTTCGTAAAAAGTATCAAAACTGTCATTCCCTCGAAGAGGTCTCTTTGAGATGAACGAGGTACGAGTGCCCCGACTCGTCGGGGTCCCTGGTGGGAAAGAATCTCTACTGGATTCTCGATGGAGATTCTTCTTCACTTCGCTCATCAGAATGACACACATAGTCACTTTTTATGAAACTATCAGATCTACTGAATTTTCTTTTTCACGGTCGGCAGATATTGTTTAACCCGGGCATGATTCGGATCGAGCTCGAGGCATTTTTCCCAGACATCGACAACTTCCTGCCAGCGACCCTGCACCCAGTATATCGAGCCGAGGTTGTAGTACAGGTCGGCATCATTGGGGTGTAGTTTAATCGCATTACGATAGTCCTGGATTGCCGGATTTGGTTGATTGAGTTTTTGATAGCAAACACCGCGGGCGATATAAATATCGGCATTATCCTTAATTTCCTTAAGAACCACAGAATAATCCAGAATGGCCTTGGTGTAACGCTTCCGTTCTTTATAGAGATTCGCCCGGTCCAGATAAGTCCGGGGATGAGGATTGATTTCTATGGATTTGGTATAATCTTCAAGAGCTTCGTTCAGATAACGGGTGGCTTCATAGGCCTTTGCGCGGATATTGTAGGCATCGGCAACATCGGAATTTTGCTTTACAACAGAGTCAATATCAGCGATCGATTGAGTATAATTGCCGGTTTCCAGATATGCCCGGACCCGCTCCAGATATGCTGACGTGAAATCCGGCTTCTGATCAATAGCTTTTGTAAAATAGTCAATTTTCTCGCTGGGATCGGTAGTTACCGTTCCTTTTGAATACCAGCCGGCTGCTGTGGATGCATCATCGGTTTTTTTCTTGCCCTGGTCTGAAATAGTAACTACCTGTAAACCGCACGCAGTAAAAAATCCAATGTAAGTCAGTAAAAGGATGAGTTTTTTCATGGTTTTTAGAATCATTTACAATTAAAAGAACCGTGCGTAGTTTAGCATATCCCGATGATTGATTCAATAGTTCTTTAAAGCAGATGAATTCTTACCTGCTTGATATTTTTATTCGTAGCGTAAACTCTCAACCGGATTTGATGTAGCCGCTTTAAGTGCCTGGTAAATAACTGTTAAAACAGCAATAGCAAAAGAAATAATTAGGGATAATCCAAAAATCCACATTTGGATGTCTGTATGATAGGCAAAATTTTGCAGCCAGCGATTCATCAGGAACCAGGCCATAGGCCAGGCGATAATATTTGAAATTACCACCCATTTCAGAAATTCTTTGGATAGCAGGAACAAAATGCTCCGGACCGATGCTCCCATCACTTTGCGGATGCCGATTTCCTTGGTTCGCTGTTCGGTGGTGAATGACGCCAACCCAAAAAGACCGAGACACGCAACAAAAATCGCCAGAACGGAAAAGATACTCAACAGTTGTCCAAGTTTTTCTTCGGCCCGATAATACTCGCCGAATTTTTCATCGATAAACGAATACTCAAATGCAGTTCCCGGTACGATAGATGACCAGGTTTTTTCGATAGCATCAAGCGTTTCGGAAATATTGTTTGGTTGGATTCTCAGGATAATGGAGCTGATCATCATCGGATTAATCTGGATGAGTAAAGGCTCAATATTTTCGCGCAGCGACCTCATATGGAAATCCCTGACGACGCCGATAATTTCACCATCAATAAAAGCGCCCCGCTGCCGCATATCGGGCAGTGAGAATTTTTTACCAATTGGATTGTCCCAGCCGATTTGATTGACGGCGGCCTGGTTGATGATAAATGCTTCGCTGGCATCGGAAGCAAACTCACGACTGAAATCCCGACCCAGTATCAGCTCAGCTCCCAGCGCATCCAGATAACCGTAATCCGTTCCGACAATCTGCATAATAACCGGATCGTCGCTTTGAAGACCTTCCGGCCGGGTACCCATTTTCATTATTCTGGAACTGCCCGGATAATTGAACCCGCCGCTGACATTCTGGACACCAGGAACCTGTGAAAGTGCATTCTTGAGGCTATTATACTGCATTTGCAACGGACGTTCTTTCAGAGGAATTGTGAGTGTAAAGTTTTTATCAAATCCCAAATCCTTGTGTTTTATAAAGTGAATTTGTTTATAAATAATAATTGTTGAAATGATTAACAAAACAGAAATCACATATTGAAAAACGACCAGTATTTTACGGAATACAGAGCGGGATGATCCTTTTAATGCTCCTTTAATGCTGTCAATTGCCTGGAACCGGGACAGAAAAAATGCCGGGTAACTGCCGGCCAGAATTCCAACAAAAATAGCCAGGCCGGTTAAGGCGGGGAAAATCCATAGATTTTGCCCGTAATTCAGAATCAGGTCTTTTTCGAGATATACTGCAAAGCGTTGCCGGAGGATTTCGAATAATGCAAATGCCAGGGCTGTTGCCGACAGGGACAGAAAAATTGATTCACCCAGGAACTGTTTGATCAATTGCGACCGGTTTGCGCCCAATGTTTTACGCATTCCGACTTCAATCGAACGATGAGCGGATCGAGCGGTGGCAAGATTCATGAAATTGATACAGGCAATCAATAAAATCGCGATTGCCAGGGCGGTAAACAGGTAAACATACTGGATACTGCCGGTCGGTTGTAATTCCATTTTTAGATTGGAATGCAAATATATGTCGCTTAGCGGCTGGACAATCAGGGTTGTCATTTTTGCCATTGGTCCGGGAATATGACGACTGAGAAATTCCGGTAATTTCTGTTCAAATTCTTCCGGGGAAAAATCGTTGTTTACCAGGAGATAGTTATAGGGAAGCCCGATATGTCCCCAGGAGTTCAGCAGTTCACTGTCAATTAATTCCATTGTAGCAGTGCCGGCCATGATCGGGCATTGAATTTGAGTATTTTTGGGTATATCTTCCAAAATTCCGGTAACTGTAAATTCGTATTCGTCATTTAATTTGATTATTTTGCCAATCGGATTGTCATTACCAAAATATTTACGGGCAATTTCCGGAGTCATGACTATCGACCATGGTGACGCTAACACGGATTCGGGATTTCCGGTTTTCAAGGGGAATGTAAAAATCTCAAAAATCGAGGGATCGACAAAATAGAAGTCATCTTCAGTAAAGCGGTTATTTTCGTATTCCAGAATCGCCGATTCGGCCACATCCTGTGCCTTGAACAGACGAACACTGTTTTCAATTTCCGGAAAATCCGCTGCCAGTTGCGGGGCCAAAGGCGGTAATAGCGCGGCGACACGGTCCACCTGTCCATGGATATTTAGTTCGCCGGCAACCCGGTAAATTCTAGTCCGGTTTTCATGACAACGTTCAAATTGTATTTCGTTGATTACATACAGCCTAGATTCCCGCCCTTAATGTAACGAGGCAGGTGGCTTGATACCTAATGTCTCATAAAGCCCCATTTGCCGCTTTGTCATTTCACCTACCTGCAATTCTAGTCCAGGTTGTTCAAAACATTCAATAATGTCAAATTCATC
>JAHJGX010000266.1 GCA_018824205.1 bacterium | reverse complement strand
TAGGTGTTACGCTTTCTGTGGACACATGGTATCGCGTAATTTATGAAATTAGACAAGCGGCAGCTTTTGATACCTGCAATTATTATGCGGTTTTTCAACTTAGAGATGCAAGCGATGCGGTATTGGAAACGAAGTATGTTACCTTTGATAGTGATCCGGTTCAGGCAATGAACCCTCTGGAAATTGGTCACGGCGGCGATGGGCTTCATTTCAAAGGATATATAGATGATTTAAAAATCTATAACTATCCGGCTTTAAGACTTATGGAAATTCCCAAAGAGACAATCGGCGGACCATATATTGCCGATGAACACACGATGCTGCTGTTACATTTTGATGATGATTTAAGCAATGTGTCTTCATTTTCTAATGATGGTATCGGGCATGGTGCTTTGTCTTATGTAGCCAATCCTGTTGAAGGACTGGGTCAGTGTTTATATCTTAATAACGATGCTCAGAGTGATTCGAGTTATGTTACGGTTCCGGACACATCATACCTGGATTTAACCGGTGATTGGACTATCGAAGGCTGGATTAATATTTTCACCTTTGGAGAACTTTCGACAGACTGGCGCTGGGTTCCTAGATTACTCAATAAGCCTGGCGTAGCAGCATTCTATTATGGAAACTATTATATTGAAATGTGGGGAGACGACCGGACATTTAAATGCGGGTACAATGTCGCGGAACCTGTAGATTGGTGGGAAGTTGACTCGCCAATAAATGCAATGGCGCCGGGTCAATGGAATCATATTACTTTCATACGGGATACGGAAAGAAGATTACTAATCCAGATGGTGCATAATCAAAACAGGGAAATGACTTTCTTTGGCACCAGCCAATTCGATCCTATAACCGGAGATCCACCCCGGGTTAATGATAATCCTGTTCATATCGGCTTTGCCGGCGGCGGTACTGATTCCTGGCTGGATGGTTTTGTAGATGAAGTTCGAATCAGTAATGTGGTGCGAGAATTTGATGTGCCTCCGATCATTGCCAGTGTTACAGAGATGGAAAATCAAACAACTGATGTAGAATCCTACGCAATTAGTGCAGATATTTATTCTCTTTTTGCAAGTGGGATTCAAAGCGCAAAAATTCATTACAACACTGGTAGTGGATGGCAGGAAACGATGATGGCGCCTGGAGCGGGAGATATTTATGCTGGAATTATACCTCAACAACCACTTGGTACGATTGTCAAGTACTACCTGGAAGCTCAAGATATCGACGGTTTAGCAGCTACACAGCCGGCGACAGCAATAATTGACGAAGATTACTACAGTTTCTGAATTTATCAGCCGGAAACTCAAACACTTGAACTTACTTTTGATGAAGGAACCGGCACGCCGGCAGATGCTTCTGCCTATGGGCATTTAGTTACAATGGTTGGAGTACCTACATATTCAGTTGATGCTGCAGTCGGAACTCATTCCCTTTACCTTGATGGTACAAGCTACCTGACGATTGATTCGCCGTTTCTGACAAGTGTGGAATTTGCTGTTGATTTCTGGTTTAAAGCAGATACCATTAATAACTTTCAGAGACTGGTCATGCGTCCGAGTAGTCCATGGTATTGTGATAATTACCAGATAAGGATCGGTGACGCCGGGGCAACAATCACTGCCGGTTCTTATATTCCCGATGAAGGTCGTTGGCTTAGTAATGAGCTCATATTAAACACACCGATTTTAGTGGATACATGGTATCACGCCATATATGAATTTAAGGCGGCGCCGGAAGGCGACACTACAGATTATTATGCGGTTTTTGAGCTTAGAAACGAAACCGACGAAATGTTGGCAAACATGGTAGTTACTGTTAGCGCTCCGCCTATTCAAGGGAGCTACCCATTAGAAATTGGACATGCCGGAGATGGCAGGCATTTCAAAGGATATATTGATAATGTGAAGATATATAACTATCCGGCCGCAGATCTCACACTGTGCTCAATTGATGGTGATGCTCAAAACATTCCTTTATGCTTTGAACTCTCGCAGAACTATCCGAATCCATTTAATCCAACTACCAGAATCCATTATACAATGCCGAAATCCGAACATGTAAATCTGACTATATACGATTTGACAGGCCGGGAAGTCAAAACTCTTGTTAACAGGGTTGTAGCGCCTGGAAAATACACAGCTGTTTGGGATGGCAGAAGTGAAAACGGTCGACTCGCATCAACCGGAGTGTACTTCTATGTTTTCAAATCCAGTAGTTTCAATAAGGTTCGTAAAATGGTTTTAATTAAGTAAATCATACGACTAATGAGTTATAGGGGGCTATGTTAAAATAGTCCCCTATAATTATTTTATTTTGAGATCAGAAGATGGTTATTTCAATTATTAAAAAGTATTTTAGTCACCTGTTTTTATTAACTATCCTTGTTGGTTTTAGTAGTAGTAATTTTTATTGTGATACGGGTATCGAACCTTCTGGCAGTCCAGGCGTGCTGCGAGTTTGCTTGCAATCGAGTCAAAAAGATACAACTATATTAATTGTCAATGAAACTTACACTGTTGGAACATTCCTTTTAAGCAAAGATACTATCACTGTTATTGATACAATTGTAACTGGCAGTGATACGAATTTTGTAAGTCGGGATACAACCATTGATAATGTGGAGTATAAAGGGGAATGGTGCTCTTTCCCGATAAGACTTTTTCAGGCAAAAGTATTTGATGACGACAACTTTGCGTATTTAACTCAGTATCTTGATGTACCGGATTATTCCATTTTATATTTTAATATATTACAAAGAATAAATTATAGTTATCCCAAGTATACAGTATTTGAAACGTATATTCCTCCTGGTCAATATGATAGTTTGCAAGTAGGATTGAGTCCTGCTCCATCCCCGTTTGATATTGTTAGAATTGGCGCTATGTGGATTCCGGTTGAACTGCCCCCTGATGAAAAAGTACTCATGAATTTCGATTGTGAATTTACTGTTCATGAGAATGATACCACAGAAATAGTATTAGAGATCGAGCCGCTGGAATCGGTTAGGCGCTATCGCGATTCTTATCTTTTTTGTCGTGATATTAAAGTTACCGATATTCGATATTTACCATAAAATGACGGTATTGATATGACCCAAACATCAAAATTTACAGCTGTTGTAATATTTATAGTAGCTGTTTTGTATTTATGGAGTGCCTGCAATAGAGAGGTCTCGGCGCCCAATGATAATATTCCGCCGAATACAACTCTGGCAAATATACCCGTGGGCGATGGAGATACAATGTTTGTAGAAGTAGAAATAGGTATCGATACCGTTATTCTACAAGCTGATACTCTTTTTGCTCTCGTAACATTGCACTGGGATGGTGAGGATGAAGACGGTTTTATTGCAGGATATCAATATAGATATATTACTCAACATGTAATTACGGGAGACGAATTTGAGACTGAGTGGAAAGATACTGCGGCTACGAGCGTAACAATTGCTTTTGAATCCAGTGACAGATTGAATTACCAGACGTTTCAGGTTCGTGCGGTAGATAATTCCGGCGATGTCGATCCTAGTCCAGCCGAAAAAAAATTCTATACTACAAAAACAATTTTTCCCG
>JAHJGX010000265.1 GCA_018824205.1 bacterium | reverse complement strand
GATGAATTTGACATTATTGAATGTTTTGAACAACCTGGACTAGAATTGCAGGTAGGTGAAATGACAAAGCGGCAAATGGGGCTTTATGAGACATTAGGTATCAAGCCACCTGCCTCGTTACATTAAGGGCGGGAATCTAGGTTATATAGACATTCTGTGCTTCCCTCTCCCATATTACCTCAATCTGCTTAGTGTACTTCAACAGTAGACAAAGAGACTTAGCAGCATTATTATTTACAAATCCTCCAGCCATTAGGTATATCCGATCACACCCATCACGAATGCAGTAACGAATAGCCTCCTCATGTTTTTTTATTCCAAACATCTTTCTTTTTGCCTTGTCAGCCATAATGACAAGTCCAATATGCAGATTAGATGAAGAATGCTGGAGTTTTGAAACATCACTTTTGTCATAATTAACCTGGCTCTCAATGTACCGGGCAAGTGAGGCTATTTCTGAAGAATGGGCGCGGGTTGGGGTCCGCGGATAGAATGAATCCACTAAGAACCTAAGTTCATTTATGAAAATTGATCCGTAATCAAAACTATTAAAAATATCATCAATCGCATTGAACCATTGGTTTTCGACTGTGGAGTGACTCTGAATATTGAATATGCGATAAACACACGTGAGTAAATCCTTACCGCCAGCTTCCATTACTATCTTTTTACAAAAATGTAGATCTATAGCAGCAGACATGCTTTTTTCAGAGTAGTTCTTTTCTTGGATGAGAATGTGCTCCTTGGAAAAACCCACTACTGCATTAGCAACACTGTTCTCAAGGCTTTCACTATCCTTAATTGGTATGATTAAGCGATCGCTATCATTTTTTATATAATCATCGGTGGCTTTTTTGGAATTTGGATTAATAGGTTTTACATGTACATATTTGTCGAAGAATGTAAATCCATTAAATGAGTACTTATCGATGATAGAGTTGATCGCAGACTCTACATTAATGGCTACTCTGAGAGACTTTTTCCTTCCAGATAGATACCATTTTGCTGTCCTGAAATGTTTCTTTAAAAAAAGAAAAATCTTCGATAAGGATGATAGGAATGCGAACAGCCCAACAAGAAGACCAATTACAGTAAGTAAGCCTAAAATCCACAAATATATATCCGATAGAGATGCAAGCCACTGAATAAAAGGATTGTCGTTCATTTCATTACTCCTCATATCCAGTTGATTGGCAATTTGAATCATTACAAATAAAAAATGGTTTTTTATCCCTGAAGAATATTGCTGAAACCCCTCTGTTTTTAATTGTATTCCCACAAATCGCGCATCTGATTATTCCTTCAGTTTTTTCATAATGCTTTATAATACTTATGAATGTATTCTTATTGACTAAATCAACTTTTGATTGATTATAGACTAATCGAAGTTGTGACAATTTACGACCCAAACGCTGAAAAGGTCGCAAGAAAATGGAGATTATTATAAGCACTATGTTTATTATCTTTATTCCTAATACTCCTTTATATGTTTGTACTGTACGATTCATTCCAAATCGATGTCTACATCTACGCATTTCTGTTCCATAAGTAATCTCCCGGTATTTCTTCGCTTTGTTCATGGAGAACCTGGCAATACCCTCTGATAAGTTATACAAGCCATCATGACGTTTGACTTTAACAAATTATTTCAATACTTGCAACTACAATCTGTCTGGCGAATGGAATCGGAGTTTCACAGATACTCAACAATCTCGGAAATTGCCTTGCGATTCTTGGCTTGCCCGGGTTGATAACTGTCGTCAGGATAACCCAGCGGTGTAATGGCGAATACTATCTCATCAGCATTCAATTTCAATGCCTTGCGTAAAACAGTCGGTTCAAACGCCGCGATCCAACAGCTGCCGACACCCTCGTTCGCTGCCGCTAAAATTATATGATCCATAGCGATTGTCAGGTCCGTTTCCAAAGAATTATAGCCGTCATACCGGCGCGTCCAGGCGTCTTCCCGCTTTCCAATTACAATCAATATTACAGGTGCAGCATGAAACCAATCTTTTGCATAACATTCGTGCACTTTTTCCAGCATTTTCGCTGATGTCACAACCAGGAATTTCCAGGGTTGTCGATTCGCGGCGGAAGGAGCCAAACGTCCGGCTTCAAGAATCCGGTTCAGTACGTCCTGGGGAATCGATTTATTTGAGTCATAATTCCTGACACTTTCACGGTATTTAATAAGTTCCCGAAATTCCATTTTATACCTCCTTGTTTACCGACTCAAGTCGGATATTGTGAGAGACATCTCTCTAATCCACCGAATAAATTCGGTGGTTAATGTTTTACCTGTTGAATTTCCAATCATCTTGTCTCAAAGGTTAACCACCCCTGTCTGCCACCAGGCAGGCAATTTATTGGGTGGGATAAGCGACCACCATCACACCCGCCTGCCCCTCTGAGGAATTCATTCGGGGAGATGGTTTTTTGATGTCCCTTAGTGCCCCAGATAAGATGAAGCCAAATTTTGTTATAGGAGTGACTTGACATAAAACATCTCCTAATATTAATGGATAAAATAGATCGTCACACCCAGAACGGCGATATTCGCTCCGATGACCTCCTTGACCGAAACTTTCTCTTTAAAAATGATAACCGCCGGGGCTATGATCATGATCGGTACAATCGCCATAATCGTTGAAGCGATTCCGGCCATGGTATGCTGCACTGCCAGCAAGGACATTGAGACACCCAGAAACGGACCGAAAAAAGAGCCCAGGGTAATCCGTTTCATCGCCGATCTGTTTTTTAAAGCAGCCAAAACTTTTCCCCAGCAATTCATAAAGAAAAATAGTATGGTAAATCCGGCGATTCCGGCAATTACCCGGATTTGAGTGGCGGCAAACGCACTGTAATCTCCCATGCCGTATTTGCTGAAAATCAGTCCAACAGCCTGACCGACTGCTCCGCCAAAGGCATATAAGATACCCGAAATTGGGTGAGAAAATTTGACCTGTCCACTCTTTTCACCACGTTCCAGAACAACGAGAGAAACCCCCGCCACCGTGATGAACATGGCAAATATTTCCCGGGATGTCAAAGTTTCACCAAGGAAAAAATAACTTATCAGGGCTGTAATTGGTGGAACCAGCGACATAATCAACATGGAAATTCTGGCCCCGACAACCACAAATGCCTGAAAAAGCAGCAGATCACCGATGGCAAATCCCACAATTCCCGATAAAAACAGCCAGGTCCAGGTATGTCCGGTTGCATCAATGGGAAGTAACTGTCCGCGGGTGAAATAGGTGAACACACTCAGAAATATGAGGCCAATATAAAGGCGAATGTAATTCACAGCCAGCGAACCGACCTTCTTTCCGGCTGATTCAAATGACATAGAGGTAAATGTCCAGCAGATTGCCGTCGCTAAAGCCGCCATTTCTCCAATATGTGATTCAATCATAATTATCTTCCAAATTCAATTCGGATTGCATAGCAAAGATAGGAAATATTCACAGGATTTACATCAGGATAATTTTCGATCAATGCTCAATTATCTGAATATCAAACTTCCCCTGAACAGCTATTTTATCATCGACAATCACGAGCGCTGAAAGAATTGAGCGGACCGATCGGGTTTCGGCGATAACAGAATCAATATCATTGACAGACTGAACCTTATTCCCAAAAGCAGTCGCATAGGCATCCGCTTCGGCGGTATCTTTACAGGCAATCGTGACCGCATCAGCTTTGCCAAAGCTCTGAGAATGTCCGATAGTTCCCGAAGATGTACAAATTCCAAAAGGCGAATATTCAGGAGTAACTTTTAAGGCAATTTTATTGGACAACGGTGAATCACCGGCATATATACCTATCAAAACCGGTTCGTTGATATCAATATAGATATCCCCCCCGTTTTCCACAATAAGTTCATTAGGAGAGAATTCGGTCTTGATCCTTTTCCCGATTTCTTCAGCAAAACTTCCTGCCACAGCCGCCATGGGTCCAACATTTGCCTGAATCGCTGCATTCAACATTTTTTGAACAATTAGCGGAGCATCTGAGTCAAGTGCCAACGCTGAGAAACTGTCCATAAATACCCGACGATTACGAGTATATTCATCAATGTCATTTCTTAACGAAATAATTGTATTTACGACAAATTTCTGAAAACGATGTTCCGAAATTGCCGGAGCACAGGCTATCCATAAATCCGTTTCCAGATAACTGATTTCAACCCTGAAAAACCGGTCGTTTTGCGGAATTTCACGATATAACCGGGGTTCATACATTTTTTGTACCCGTATTTATTATTCAGAGGTTAAAAATGCGGAAACTTCATTGTCGGATCTGAAGCGGTTTCACTGTTGATTTTTTCGGAAAAGCCTGAACCATTTGTGACAATTGGAAATCACCGTTTACTACTGAATTTTTCAGGAGTTCTGCGATTTCACGGGCACGCCGGAGACTTGACAGGGATACTGTTTTAATGTCTGTGCCGTTAATTGTCACTTTACCGGACTGAAGAACAGCATAATTTACCCGGCTAATTTCCGGTTTTCCCGCCCGGCTGTAATCACGGATAATCGTCTCAATCCGGGAATTTCGGATGGAAACACGATGAGCCATATCCTCGTCCAGCACCGGAATCGGAATACCGATCCCAATAAATAAACTGACTCCATACCCTTTGTAATAGGCCGCCTTGATATACCGGCTGTCCATCTCCTTACAATTACCGATAACCGCTAATGTCGCATCCTGTGTCAGCGGAATACCAAATTCATTTGTTTTTCCATTCGTTCGAAATTGAGTGCCGTTCCAGCTTACAAATCCCTGGGCTCCGCAGAGAAAAATCCGGGTCCCGATTCCGATAGTTCTCATTTCCGGGTCATTCAACAGCGGACTGAGTTCACCGGAAGTGGAATAGGTAACATTACCGAAATTGGGCCGCAGAGTACCCATATACGTGTAAATTGTATTTTCGCTGGAATTCGTAGCTGCCGGATAGTTCTGGTAAGCATTACGCGGGTTGAACATGATGATTTCATTGACACTGTCGCGGTTTATCAGCGTGTCGATTTCTTTGCGGGGATAACAGTCAGTGCCATTGCTGACTGCCTTTAAGCGGATATCTTTCCCGGCAATTAATTCTTCGATAACATGAGCGCCGCCGTATTTTGAATTATTCACTGATAATTGGGTTGCGCCGAGATAGGCATCCACCGGCGTAGGCTTCCACATCATTCAAAAATACTTTCTGCATGCGGATCGGCGGTTCGGGATGCCCGAAATTAATAAACACTCCCGACGAGCACATGGGTCCAAAGGTCGCCGTCGTAACCACATCGACCTTTTGGACAATCTCTTTAGGCGACAATTCAGCAGCCATTTTACTGACCTCTTCAGCCGTCAAAACAACCGCTTTGCCACTCTTTATCTTTTCATTTATTTCATCAATACTTTTTATTACAGTCATCATTTGTCCTTCGGATTATTAAAAAACTCAGCATGAATTGCTTTGACCGCTTCATCCCGGTCGTTTCGTCTGACGATAAAATAAGCTGCCACCTGCGAAGCGCCAACGGAAATAATTTCCATATTAATACCTCGCCGGGAGACAGCCCCGAACATTCGGACTGCAATTCCGTGTTTTTCCAACAATCCTTCACCGACCGCCGCAATAACTGACAAATCATCCTCGGTAATAATTGTCTTTACCGCGGTCAGTTTCAAACCGGCAACCGCTTGAAAGGCTGGCTGCAGGTCTTTTAGTCCCAACAAAATATTTATCGATGTTTGCGATGTTATCACCGATTTGATGTTAATGCCCTTGTGATCCATTTCCCGGGTCACTTTTGCAAGAATACCCGGCTTATTCCCCACACCCGGACCTTCCAGTTTCAGAATGCAAAAATCGTCGCTGTAGGTCACACTTTTGATAATATCATCTTTACGGGTGCCATTATCGCTGATTATGGTATAAGGTCTGTCTGTAAGTTCAGTTTTGGCAATATTGAAAATCATGACTGGTATCCGTTGCGCCATTAACGGTTCAACGGTTCGTGGATGTAGTATTTTCGCCCCGAAATAGGCCAGTTCTGCTGCTTCAGTATATGTCAGTTGATGAATCCCATGAGTTTCAGCAACCAGTTTCGGATCAGCGGTTCGGAAGCCATCCACATCTTTCCAGATATCGAGGGATTCGGCATTGATGCAGGATGCAATTGAAGCCGCTGTATAGTCACTGCCGCCTCTTCCGAATAAGGTTACTTTGCCTTCTTTTGAAACACCATAAAATCCGGGGACAATCGCGGTCTTCTCGCCCGACAGCCGGTTCCTGACAGTTTCACTGCTTGCTGAAAAATCCACTTCAGCATTACCAAATTCCCCATCCGTGATGAGCTGCATATCTTCCGGTGTGACCTCTTCGCAATCGACACCTCGATCCTGCAAGAGCGCAGTCATTATCGCAGCGCTCAAGCGTTCACCGAAACTCATTACGATATCCGATACAAAAGGTGGAATCTCTCCAATGTAGTTCACGCCTTGCAGATACCGTTTCAAGGCTTTGATGCGAATATCGAGGAGCTCCCGCGCGCTGTTCTGAATATCTTTATTTTTGATTAAAGTAAATATCATATCCCGTTTCTTCGCTATTAAAACATCCAGGTTTTCGCCAATCGCTGAGTGGTCATGCTGTGCTTTAAACAACATCTCTTCAAGCATGTTAGTGATTCCGTAAAAGGCGGATACAACCACGACCAAAGGACGGTTATATTTCCGAATTACCGACAATACATGTTCAATATCCTGCTGTGTCCGCAGGTTCGATCCACCAAATTTTACAACGATTTTAGACATATCATCAATCCTTACACCGAAACTGTTACTTCAAACCTGCTGTTTTCGGAGAAACTGAAATCAAAAATAGCAATCTGAATGACAAGAAGAACTTAACTCTGAAGAATGGTCCAAATTAATACAATAATTGATTTATTGAAATAAATTCGGATTAATGTGGCTGGTGAAATTCACAATTCTTATAATCATTGGATCAATATTTCACATCGCAATCCTGAATATGGACGACTTCCCGATCGACTACATCCTGTGTAAACACATTCTGCCAGACAAACAGAGAAAAGAAGCAGATCAGCAGCGAAATCACCGGCGTGACAATCCATCCTAACCCGATTTTACCCAGCACCCGATACTTCATATTCCGGGCTTTTTTAGCGATTCCAATGCCAATAACCGCACCGATAACCAACTGTGAACTGGAAACCGGTACCAGGGGAAATGTCGGTAATCCGTGGCTGACCAGAAAATCATGTAGACCTCTCGATGCAAAAAGAAACAGAACCAGTGACTCAGCCAGGACGACGATCAAGGCTGTCTGCGGGGTCAGTTTAAATACGCTTTTCCCAACGGTTAACATCACCCTGTATGAGTAGGTAAATATTCCGATAGCGATGGCAATCCCACCGATCAGAAACAATTGCTGGACACTGGTAAAATTCAGCGGTCCCAAAGTGATAGCATGAAACGGCGAAATTGAAACAAAGACTCCCATGACATTGGCAATATTATTGGCGCCCAGTGAATAAGCCCCAAACGCACCGACAATGATTAACCCCAGACGGGTGTACGCATCCAGACGAAAAAGATGAATTTTAAGTAATAATTTAAAACGAATAACCAAGCGATAAATAACGAACGCAAACAGAGCTGCCAGAATTAAACTGACTATCCACGATCCGATGATTTTTGATAAAACGTTTATATCTGTTTGAATTCCTGCAAATAGATTCCAGGCGATAATTGCCCCGACAATTGCCTGCGATGTGGATACCGGTAATCCCAATCGCGTCATCCAGTAAACCGTTATTGCTGCTGATAAAACAACTATAAAAGCACCGGCGATTTTATTGACCGAACCCAGTGCTCCTAATGTCTCAGAAGCACCGGCACCTGAAATCACCGCCCCCAGAATTACGAAAATACTCGCAATTATCGCCGCAAACCGAAATTTAAGCATTTTGGTCCCAACCGCGGTACCGAAAACATTGGCAGCGTCATTGGCTCCCAATGACCATCCCAGAAACAGTCCACTGCTAAGATATAAAAAAAATATCACTGATTAAATTGACCTTTTAATTGTATAAATCGCGAGCCGGTCGGCAACATCTTCTGCTTTATCCGCCAGGGCATCCATATTGATGATAAAATGCCGGATGTGATTCTTCTGGGCCAACTCCAGTTCACTACGAAACACTTTACGTTTAATTTTTTCGGCAATACTGTCCGCTTCCTCTTCATAATGATAGACTTTATGCAAATTGGTTTTTACCGATAACGGATCCGATAAAAAGCGCCGGGCGGCCTGAACAACCTCTTCGACACCCCTACCGGCAGCGTTCGCCAGCTCCAGAAATTCTTCATGATATTCCACCGGTATAAACGGTATTTCAATGGAAAATTCCTTTAAAACATGCTTCGCCCCGTTTACCAGTTTATCCATGTTTTCAAGGAGTCCGAGAACATCGCCACGGGATTCAGGGATCAGTGTTTCAGTATAGAGTCGATTTTCGATGTCACGCCGCAGGTCATCTGCCCGGTTTTCCAGAACGTCAACTTTATTCAGAGAACTTTCAAAATCATCGGCCTGTTTTTTAAAATATCGTCGTAGACCCTCCTGGAACACCAGTACGGATTCGCTGATAATATCCAGAAAATTATCCATCTGTTTTTCAAGTAATTTTGTTTCTTTGAACATCATGATTCTATCTCACTTTTTATTGTTTTTCCAATTAACGAACGGATGAACAACCAGATTGGCATTCAGATACCGGGGATCATCCGTCACTTCAGCGCCGACCCAATCGGGCACGATAAGCTGCTGGTCCTCGGTTTCCAATTCAATTTCCGCGACAATCAGTCCGGCGTTATCTCCGAAAAATTCATCGACAATCCAAATATCGTTTCCGAATTTAATTTCATATCGATTCTTTTCTATGATCGGTTTTTGGCAGATAGCTTCCAGGATTTCACGGGCATCGGTAACGGGAATTTCGTATTCATACTCACGACGGGATTTATGGCTGACAAATGATTTGACGGTGAGATACGCTTTGTCACCGGCAATCCGGACACGGACAACGCCCTCCACATTCGTGCTGACATAACCCTGTTGATATAAAACAGGCTTCGCCATTAATTTATAGGTATTATCCCGCACTAAAAATTTCCGTTCAATTTCCATGGCCATAATTTAATTCTTTCCAAAATGTGAATCTAATATTCGTTTTCCAAGTTCAACTAATAGTTGTTGAGCATTTTCCATAGCCATTCTCTCATCTCCGCATTCATCAGTCAATGAAAAAACTCTTTCTAACCCCAGTTTTCCGATGGCACCAGGATCGAGTTCCAGTTTTCCGGTCACTCCAATCACCGGTATTGAATATTGGCGGGCTCGTTTTGAAACTCCGGTCACTACTTTTCCCTGCAAAGTCTGTCGGTCAATTTTACCTTCGCCTGTAATCACCAAATCACAACCATCCAACATTCGGTTAATTTGCACTGTATCCAGGATCAGATCAATCCCGCTTTCCAACCTTGCATTCAGAAATGCCATTAATCCGGCACCAAGTCCGCCGGCAGCCCCGGCGCCCGCTATATCAGAGAATTTCCTATTAAACTGAGATTCTATCACATGATTAAAAGCAGTCATATTCCGTTCCAAAATCGGCAGATCGTCAGGTGACGCACCTTTTTGTTGTGAATATGTATAGACCGCGCCGTCGGGACCAAGCAACGGATTGTCCACATCACAGGCAATCCGAAAATCGCTACTCACGATCGCCGGATGAATATTATTGATTCTCATATCCCGGCAGCGTCCAATCAATTCTCCGTTCATAAAGCCCTGAATTTCAACGCCGTCTTCATCATAAAATTTCACCCCAAGAGCCTGCGCCATCCCAGCGCCGGCATCGGTGGTTGCCGAACCGCCAATTCCAATAACAAATTTTCGAATACCGCCATCCAGTGCGTGGCGGATCAGCTGCCCCAGCCCATACGTAGTTGTCTTAAACGGATTCCGTTTTTCCATGGGAACCCGGATCAATCCTGCCGCTTCAGCCATTTCAATAATCGCAACATTATCCGCTTTTAGGACAAAATAATTTGCATCTACCGGTTCACCCAGAGGTCCAAGCACATCAACAGATATAAGTTCTCCTGACATTATTTGCCGAAAAACACTGAGAAATCCTTCGCCACCATCGGATAAGGGCAGCATTTGAATATTCGTATCCGGGGAAACGCTCCAAATACCTTTGGCCAGCGATTCGCAGACCTGCTGAGATGTCAGACTGCCCTTAAAAGAATCCGGAGCGATTACTATTTTCTTACGATAATTCATCATTACCAGGCTGATGCGGCTGATTGCCAGCGCTTATCAGGAACACCGATAAATCGCATATTTATCCAATCCATTTCAATGGCATTCACATCTCCGATTGCGGACAGAGTTCGGAAATGATATCCTTTCTCCTCAAGAATCTTCACTAAATCCGGTGAAAAACCGTATTTCTCAATGGAAATAACATCGGGTAACCACTGATGATGAAACCGGGGAACGTCTACAGCCTGAACCAGACGCATGTCAAAATCAATCAGATTCATTAATACCTGGGCGACAGAAGTAATTATTGTGCCGCCGCCCGGAGTTCCAAGAATCCACATCAGGGAATCGTTTCTGGTGACAATCGTAGGAGCCATGGAACTCAACATACGTTTTTGCGGCTGTATGGAATTGGCCTCAGCGCCAATTAGCCCAAACATATTCGGGAAACCGGGTTTAATGGAAAAATCGTCCATTTCGTTATTCATTAATATTCCCGTTTTTCCGGCCACAAACCCGGACCCGTAGCTGCCATTTAATGTTGTCGTCACCGACACCGCCCAGCCCATATTGTCTGCGACCGAAAAATGCGTCGTCTCTTCGCTTTCGGGATAGGGTGAATGATCTACTGTTTCGCTAGGTGTAGCCTTTCTTAAATCTATGGATTGAGCTAGAAATTTTGTCAATGAATCACTGATCAGAAAGTCAACCGGAACATTATAAAAATCAGGATCGCCCAGGAAATGAGCGCGATTGGCATAAGCCCGTCGTTCAGCCTCGGTGACAATCTGAATGGCTGTGGATGAATGGAACCCATAATCGGACAGCGGAAAATTTTCGGCAGTTTTTAGAATTTGAGCGAGGCAAACGCCTCCCGAACTCGGCGGCGGCATCGAATATACATCATATCCCCGATAATTAAAGTGAACCGGTTCGCGCTCACTGACTTCATAATGCTTTAAATCCAATTCGCTGATAATACCACCGGCGGCCTGAATACTGCGGGCAATTTCTTTGGCGGTTTTCCCGCAGTAAAATTCTTGCCAACCTTTTTTGGCAATCTGTTCCAGCGTATTTGCCAGATCAGTGAATACCAAAGTTTCGCCTATTTCCGGCACTCGTCCATTGGGGAAAAACATTTTCCGGGATGATTCATAAGTGCTCATACGGACCTGATTATACACCAGACCGGAGTTAATAAAATAACTGACCGGAAAACCGTCGCGCGCCAGCCGGACAGACGGTTCAATGAGTTCCTGCCACACTTTGCTTCCGAATTTTTCATGGACATAAGCATATCCAGCCACTGAACCGGGCACTCCCGATGCCAAAGCACCTTCGGTACTGAGATCATTAATCGGATTGCTGTTTTCATCGAGATACATATCACGATGGGCTTCTTGAGGGGCTTTTTCTCGAAAATCAAAAGTTGTTACGTCTCCATCGGGCGTCCGAACGACCATAAATCCGCCACCTCCGATATTGCCGGCCGGCGGATAGACAACCGCCAGGGCAAATCCTACGGCTATCGCTGCATCGACAGCATTACCGCCATTCTGCATTACTTCAATTCCAACATCGGAAGCCAGTTTGGATGCAGACACTACTACGCCATTATTCCCCACCTGAAAACTTTGGGCGATTAGCACTGATCCGATTAAGCATAAAACGATAGGGATTCTTTTCATAACTCTCCTACAATCGAAATGCATCTTCCAGATGGTTTATTCGATTACCTTTCGAGTGAATAGTAATTCCAATAACATCAAACCGGCAATTTAACTCCAGCTCGGGATGTTGCGACAGATAGGCGTCAGCGATCAACCCCAGTTGCTCCATTTTTCGTTCGTCCACCCAGCTTTCCGGAGGTCCGTACACCTTTCGGCGCTGGGTTTTGACTTCCACAAAACACAACAGATCATCCTTCTTTGTAATGATATCAATTTCGCCGTAGACGCCGGCATGAAAATTACGCTGGACAATCTGAAAACCCTTTTTATAGAGAAAATACGCAGCTTGATCTTCACCATATTTTCCCAACAGGCGGGTATTTGTCATCCTTTCGAGATCAAATACATGTTCAGAAACTCCAGCGAAAGACTGGCGATGGATTGGACAGGGTTTCAGTTTTTTTATCGCATCCCGGTGCTGCTGAGTACCGTATCCTTTATGTTTGGCGAATCCATAGCCCGGAAAAACCGTATCCATAGCCCGCATGATCCGATCACGATATACTTTTGCGATAATTGACGCTGCCGAGATTGAATAGCAAATCCGGTCGCCACCGATAATTGCCGTCTGCGGATAGATTTTATCAGGTAAACCACGTCCGTCAACCAGTATATGATCAACTTTCAGTTTCAGTCTTCCGATGGCCTGACGCATGGCTTTGTGCGTGGCTTGCAAAATATTTATCCGGTCGATATCATCGCATTCAACGATCCCGATTCCAATTGCCTTCGCTTTCTGTTGAATTAAATCATACAGTTTTTCACGCCGTTTTTCAGTGATTTTTTTCGAATCCGCAACACCCGGAATCAGATCAAGGGAAGGATCAAATACCACTGCGGCAGCAACGACCGGCCCTGCCAGCGGTCCCCGGCCGGCTTCATCAATCCCGGCAACATTATGCTTGCCTGAATGCCACAATTTGCTTTCGTAATCGGTGTGAACAGTGGTCTGCATCTTGCTCGAATTTAAGCGGCTTTCGTGTGATTGGCAAACCGGGGAATGAAAACAGGGTATGGGCGTCTTTACAAAATCAAATTCAACCCGTATACTCCAGATCGATATTCAACTCTTTTTTTATTATGTCGAGTATCACTGTGGTTTTACCGGTTTTTCGATCCTGTTCAAATTGGTTCTCCATACCTTTCAGCCAATCAATCAACAACGGAAGTCCGACAAGATTTTTCCGCGCTTCACGGGGAGTCATATTGTTCAATGCCGGAATTTTTTCATCAAGTAGTTTCATATAAAAATTTTCTTCAACTTTTTGCAACAATTCGGATTCTCCTCGCTGCTGATCGGCATAGGGAGTTTCTTTCGGTTCCTCCCCAACTTCTTGTTTTAAATCAATTATACTTTTTATTTTTGTGATTCGTTTAAAAACAAGGGCATCACCGAAAAGACGGGTAAAATGAAGAACAGCAAATTCCGCAAGTTCAAGTGAACGGGTATCGAGACGACACAGAAATTGGTCAACAAATAAGTTACCGATTACATCAATACCCGTCTGGTTGCCTTCGGTGTCAAGTTGAGATGTGTTCAGCATAAGCCCATTTTCAATGTTATCGGTCCTGATTTGCTCTAATTCTTCCTCAATACCCAGCGTAAACCAGTCATACTGATAGCGGACGACGTTCTTTTTTCTCACCGTATCTCTTCGCGTTTTGGTTTCGATAAAATTAAATTCAGCGAAAGAGTCTGTTTTTTCCAGGACTGCTTTTAGGTCCCGCACCTGAAACCGAACTTCACAGAGATGAAACTCACCGTATTTCGTATAGATCTTTTTATTTTGCGCTTTTTCACGAATTTCATGCTCAATCTGATGGAAAATTTCCCACTGATTTTTTGCAAAGTGCGCATAATCCTGATTTCCGGTAAGATCATTATCTCCCAGCTAGGCTTTTTTTATTCGATTAATAATATATTTCTTATCAGACGGTTTGAACCGGATAAGCGAACCGGTGGCATAATAATTACCACGTAAAAGATAACATCGTGACAGAACAATATCCCATTTAATCAAACTCAACGAAGAAGAAACATCTTTTAAAAAACCTTCATAGTTCGTCAAGAGGGATTTGATATGGCTCCCTTCACCGGGGAAGACTTTTTGAACTTCATAAAAATCAAGATAGGATTCGGACTCTGCGCGCATCTCCTCAAGTTCCGATTCGCTAAAACGCTCGGGATGATGATCGATCACCCAGTTTATAAACCGATCGTTAAGGTCATCAAAAAAGAAGTCGATAAACAGAATATCAAACAGGCGCATCAAGTGTGCCTGTCGGTCTTCCTCAGATTCTTTGTTAAGCCGCTGTTTGAATTTGGACTCGGACTCGTAAAAGATCTTCCGTATTAAAATCGGTATCTTGCGGGCCAATCTTGGATTTTTATCAAATATGTCGGACACTTTCGATTCAAATGATGCCATGTTTCAGTCTCTCTGTTTTTTATCTTTTATCTTCTCTCGGATTTGACCTGTCCAACCCGAGGCAGGCGCTGAACAACCTGATCACGGGCAAACCAGAATTCGATGCTGTTTTTTGTTTGATTGGCATAGGACGTGAAATCATTTTATTTGAACAACGACTGGAGGCTTTCCACTGAAAATACCGTTTCCAATAAATTATTTACAAGCTCGTCAGAATCTCCCCACAAATAAACTCAATCGGTTTTCTTTGCTCTGGTTCTTCCGGTTCCGGAATTTGGCTTAATTCCTCCCTGGAATACAGGTTCAGAATTTCCTCAAACCAGCGATCATCATTCTTCTCGGTTTTATTGATACGTTTCAATTCTGAAACCAGGTGATGTGGAAAATAGACATTCAATACTCCCGATGTTTTCTCAACATTTCTTTGAAATATCTCCTGATCCATCCTGCTCCGGGCCATTGTGCGAATTCGGTTCACCGCTTTGCGTACTTCAGGTTCAATCCGATTGATCTGGTTTTCCCTGGAAATGAACGTTTCAAAATGCTGTTTCAGAAACATTAAATCGGAATAATATTCATTTTCTTGAGACGGATCTACAGTTAATTCCAATTCATCAGGTTCACAGCGGATTTCACCTAATACGTTCGCAAAATCTTCTTCGATTATTCCGTCTGATTGCCTGACCAACAACCGAACAAAGTCCCCCGATCGGAAAAAGGCATAGGTACCGTCGAGTGTCTGAGCTCTTTTTGAAGATCGCAATCCCAACTGTATCTTTTCAAGCAGCGCCATGTATTCCGGCTTGTCTCGCATTAAATTACGAATAATGATTTCTGCTTCTTCTGGTGTAAAATCCTTTTCCTCTTCCTGTTCAAGGGTGTCAATATCAGTCTGGTCATAAATGGCGTATAATGCACCTTCATTCAGATTCTCTTCTCCAGTCAGGATACGCTCATCTTCGCCAATATGTTCATGAATTTCAGTTATTCTACGTTCCAGTATTTTTTGAAGATTTATTTCTTTTTCTACTTCGTCAACGGGGAGGAAGTTTTCAATCCAAATTGTTTCCGCAACCGAACCAATACGGTCTACGCGCCCGGCGCGTTGAATTAAACGAACCGGATTCCAGTGCAAATCGTAATTAATGACAGCAGAACAATCCTGAAGATTATGACCTTCACTTAATACATCGGACGCAACCATGAGATTGATAACATCTTTACCTTCATAATCATTTGCTACAGGAGCAAAGGCACATATCTTTTTATCATTACCCTCGGTGCCGCCGTGGATTAGTGCTATATCATGATAACTGTTTTGAAGACGTTTATACAGGTATTTTACAGTGTCGGCATATTCACTGAAAATAAGTATCTTTTCCTGCTGTCGATTCTTCTTTAAGTCCTCTATCAACCCAAGTAACACATCATATTTTGTATCATTGTTTTCCGGAATCCCGCTTAGGTATTCTTTAATATTTCCAAGAATCTTAAGATCATGTTTCAAATCCTTTACCAAGTCATCAATATTGAAATCCTCTGACCGATAATCTGCCGTTAAATCTTCAATCTTTTCCCAGATTTCGTCCAGATCATAACGGTATATTCGATCCTGTATTAATTCACCGGCCGGGACTATGTTTTTCTTCTCAATTATAGTCAGAAACTTTTCATGAATATCATACAGATTGTTCACACTTTGACGAAATGCGAATATCGAGCTCTCCAGGCGTTTAAAAAGACGGATCTTATGAAATACCCGCAACGTACCCGTAACCTTTTTTAACTGGACATAGGGTTCAATTTCTTTCTTTTCATCTCTTACGTATTCCCATAAATCATACCGGGCATAACACAGTTTCCGCAACATTTTACGAATTGTATCATAAAGTCGCTGATAGGTTTCATTAATATCATATTTGATTGTCTGCAACTGCCGCTTCGGAAAATCGATTTGGAAATTATCATCTGCGTAAAACTTGCGAATGTGTTTCCGGGTTCGTCGAATAACAATGTGTTTTAATAAATCCGGGAGGGCATATTCCCCCTTTTCGACTTTCTTGAAAAGATTTCTAAGATGGGGTTCTTCATAACGATTCAGGAAAATATTCTCTTCGGATTGATTGAACAGTTTGATCTGGTTGTAGATATTCCAGACCGATGTGTTTTGAGGAGTGGCCGTCATTAATATGACTTTCTTTCCTGCCAGAAATGGCTGTAGTTCCCGATACATCTTGGTGCTATCATTCCGGAAGTGGTGGCTTTCATCAATCAGAACCACTTCCCTGTCGCGATATTGATATAATTGACTCTCCTTGTTGTAAACACCGTTATATAGCAATCCGCGTGAAATGATTTTAGCGTCCACTTCAAACTTTTCCATGAACTCTGTCCACATCCCGATTAAACCGGGCGGCGAAACGATCAATGCACGCCGGTGCAGCTGCCGCAAAATACCGGAACCAATGTATGTCTTTCCCAGACCGACAACGTCGCTGATAAACACACCATTATACTTATTGACCCATTGATAGCCTTGCATTATGGCGACTTTCTGAAAGGGGTACAGGTCTTTCATCTTCTTAAAGCGTGAAACCAGACGATCCATATAATCCGGATTTTCCCAAAACCAGATTTGTTCGGTCTGACGCTCTATGGACGCTTTAGAGAGATGATATAAGGTAAGGATGTAAATATCATAGGGATTAACAGTTTTCAACGCCCAGGATTCTTCGAACAACTCTTTCAGGGTATCTTCAAAGGGGACCGCCTCTGCCCAAAGCCGATCGAACCAGGCATTCATTTCTTCATAATTCTTCTGACCACGAACATAGGTATTTAATTCCGTATTGTGGTAAAATCCGCTGATCGTCAGATTGGATGACCCGATGACCCCGATTCCTTCCGAGGCGGCAGCTGTAGCAATTTCTTGTTTATATTTAAATATGTAGGCTTTGGCATGCAGCGGATGCCGGGTATATACTTTAACTTTGACTTTCTTTTGGGCGATTAATTCAACCAGTTTGCGGATTTCCTGCTGGCGTTGAGCGGTGTGCGGTAAAGCCTGGAGATTGGCCGTAATACGCTCCCGGACTTTGTCTTTTACTTTATTTCTATCGACCGGACGTTGATACTGTTCCGAGTCATACACTTCCTGAAGTTCTTCATCACCATTGACCGATTCAGCCAGGGCTTCCATCAGGTCCCGGTTAATATTGGAGCCGATAAGAATTTTTGCATCCTGAAGATTTTCCAGTTTATCGGCAATCTGGTAAAATCCGGAGAGATACAGGTATCCCACAGCGAACTTGACCTTTTCCGAACCATCCAGTTTGGACAGGATTTCATCTTTTAGGTTCAGGTCCCGATTGTCGATGATATCGGAAAATGTGGTCATTAATTCTGCTCCATTTCTATCATAGATATTAAATGCCAATAGTAAAATGCCTCGGGTAAAGCATTGCGGATTCGATTTAGTATTGAGTACTTTTCAACATCAATCCTTTCCGAATCAGTTATTGTATTCGCTTGATAACGTTTTAAATAGGCGTCATGATTATCCCGTTGATACTTCATAATTGTAGCCAGATAAGCGATCCTTGCAGCGGAGAGTTTCGATTCCGATAATGAATACTTATTTATCAGAAGATGGCCGGGAATCTGCTGAATGCCTTTCCGGATTTCATTGGTTTTATCATTGCTGACACTTTTTTTCAAATCGATCTGGGATATAAGATAACAAGTCTCTATTGTATCAGCCAGTACAGTATCAATTGTATATTGATCACTACGAAACCCGTTTTCTATTTCAAAAACTTGCTGATAAGTGTGTGACAAATCATCAGGTTCTTTCAGATTCATAAAGAGATCATCGACATCGATCAGCTGTTTGATGATACTCATGGATTTATTTTTATTATAAGGAACCCCGACCGTATTTGGTGCAAAAGCGGTGAGTTTATCACCCAGCAGGCAATCAAGGGTAGGAATTTTGACCGCCATCTTTTTTTCAGGAGTGAAGAAATCGGTTTGGATTTTTGATTCGATAAGTTTTCGATAGGGATTCCTATAATTAACCACATCGAGAAGAACATAGTCTTCGCGTTTATTTACTTTGGAATAGTAATAATACTTATGGTGGGATTT
>JAHJGX010000264.1 GCA_018824205.1 bacterium | reverse complement strand
CGTCTGGTGTATGCGCATAATCGACGATCACTGTAAAATCCTGTCCCTGATTGATCGTCTGAAAACGTCCGGCAACAACGATATTCTGCTCAAGGCCGGTTTTGATTTCCACGAGTGACACGTCCTCTAAAACCGCTGAAACAGCAGCCAGCATATTGTAAAGATTAAACATTCCCCGAAGTTTCGCATGAACATCAATTTTTCCATTCGGCGTTACCAGAGTAAATGATGTTCCGGTTCCGTCCATATTGATATTTTTCGCACTTACATCGGCAGAATTTTCGATCCCGTATTTCACGATCTTTGCCTGAGCTGCATCAATGAAAAACTGAGATGACACATCGTCTACATTCACAACAACGGTTTTATCAGCCCCAAGACTTCCGAACCAGCGCAGTTTGGCGGCCCGATATGCTTCCATCGTCTTATGCCAATCCAGATGATCCTGGGTAAAATTCGTCCAGATTCCGGTTTCGTAATCAACCCCGGAAACACGGTGAAAATCAACCCCGTGAGACGATACCTCCATGACACAATATTCGACGGATTCATCCTTCATGCGGGTAAATATTTCCTGCAGATCCGGCGGCTCCGGTGTCGTATCTTTCGACTTGTTTATCTTTCCGTTTATTTTATAATAAAGTGTTCCGATCAGACCGGTACGGTATTTTTGGGCTAATATGCTTTCCACAATGTGAGCGGTCGTTGTTTTGCCGTTTGTACCGGTAATACCTATCAGTTTAAATGCCAATGACGGATGTTGATAAAATTCACCGGCAACTAATGCCAGTGCCAGCCGTGAATCCGGGACGATAATCTTGACGATTCCTTCCTGTACTTCGACATTTTTCTCAACGATCACCGCTACTGCTCCAGCTTTGATTGCATCGGGTATCAGAGGATGTCCATCGGGTAATTCAATTTTATCCATTTGAGTATAAATATTGATTGCCACATACAGAAATCCCTTTTCTATACGCAGCGGATCGTATACAACTCCCTTTATATCAGGATTCTCGTCACCAAAAACCTGTTTTTCCGGAAGAATTTTCAATAGCTGTTCGAGCTTTATTTCCATTTTACTCCAAATAGATCAGTCGTTTTATTATAAGTTCTGAAACCGACTCGTGTAGTCATCAAAGGTCTCACGTCGGGTAATTAATTTCGCATCACCGTTCAAAATGGCTACTTCAGCCGGACGATAGCGCAGATTATAGGGCATTGCCATTACACTGCCATAAGCACCGGCCTGGGTAAATACCAGTAAATCCCCTTCTTCGGTTTTGGGCATGGCGCGATCTTTTGTAAAAATATCAGTATTTTCGCAGATTTGGCCGCAGATGTCAACTGTCATTGAAGCTTCCATATCTTCTTTTCCATCAACAACAATCGTATGCTGGGCGCCATACAGGGCCGAACGGATCAGCGTATTAAAACCGGCGTCAATACCGATGAATGTCCGGTATCCGTTTTTTATTCCGGTAACACGACTGATCATCAAACCGGCATCACCGACCAAAAACCGGCCCGGTTCCAGCGCCAAGGTCGGATTTCCCAAATCCAGTTCTTTGACTTTTTGCTGAAAAACCGCCATTGTCTCTTTGGCGACAGTTTCCACATCCAATGTTTTTTCATCGCCGAAATAGGGGATACCAAAACCGCCACCCATATCGATAAACTCGAAATTGATTCCCAATTCTTTTTTAATTTCACCTAATTCGTTCATAAACAATTCAAGCATATAGGGAAAATGATCTTCATCCAGCACGCCGGATCCGGTCATCATATGCGCACCAAAACGGGTTATGCCGGCGTCCATTGCGTTTTTATATGCAATCACGGCTTTTTCGAAGGGAACTCCAAATTTGGCTTTATCACCGCCGGTTGTTATCTGCTCATACTTTCCACGACCTTTTCCCGGATTAATCCGATAAGTGATCAGCTCGGGTTTGCCGACCTTAAGCAAACGGTCCAATGATGAAATATCATCAAGATTTATTTTAGCGCCGGTATTGTAAGCTGCCTGTAAATCAACTGGGCTTTCATAATTACCGGTATAGAGAATATGACCGGCTTTGACTCCGGCCTGCAACGCTAATTGTAGTTCGCCGGGGCTGACACAATCTATTCCAAATCCCTCTTCGATAAATATCTTGAGAATTTCAGGATGACAATTGGCTTTCATTGCATAATAAAAATCCACATTGACGTCATCTGATTTGAATGCCGCTTTCAGTCGTCGGGCATTCTGTCGGATTTTTTCAAAATCATAAACATACAGAGGTGTACCGTATTTTTCGGCTAACTCACGGATCGAAACTCCTGAAATATTCATACTCCCTTTCCTGTTTTTCAATTTAACGGTCTATCTGATTTTCGAATTGTCGATAAATTCATCATACCATCCGGCCTTGTAAGATACACTGATGTTAAGATCAAAACTAACCGTTGATATTACATAATAACTTTGACAAAGTCTTCGTCTATACGGAGCTGCAAGACTTCAAAACTTTCGATTTTCAAGGTATGATCGAAACATCCTTTGCGCAGACAGCCTGAGACTTCGCCTTCATTAGGTAATATCATCGTGAAAACCGGAGCCGAACAAGTCCGGCAGGTTTCAGATTCATCCACTAATGAAACACCACAGTGCGGACATGAAAATCGCACAACTTCACCATCCGGAATTGCCACTTCCGAAATATGTTCATAACTGCCAAATTCCGGATCAATGTGTAGCAGACCTTCCTGATCTTTATAGTGAATCTTAACACAAATGGAATTAAGATCATGGATTTTAATATCTTCGCACATTAGATCACATCCATTTGGGCAGTGAGCGGTTTGAATGTTGACTGTTCTAACCCGATCGGTCACAGACGACTTAGACAAATGTATGTCTTTCAGCCTTTCACCCATAGTACATCCTTTCAAATATTCAGGAGCTAAGTTAAGGAATTTCCATGATATAAAACAAAGGTGAATTTCCATATCCTGCGCAATTTATATGGGTTCATACCGAATATTGGTATCCGTAAATCAAAACTTGATTATTGCTTCCTTCAATTGTAACTTATTTCGCTATTTTTCATGGGGCTGCAGATCAGTTGGGAGAGCGTCCCGATGGATCGGGAAGGTCGCCACTGATAGATATGGCAGAATTTGAAAATTGAGGGGTTGTAGCTCAGTTGGGAGAGCGCTTGAATGGCATTCAAGAGGTCGTCGGTTCGATCCCGTCCAGCTCCACATTCACTATTGATATATCAAACATATCTCTGTTATTCATGACAGTAATCGCCGAGAGCGTCCCGATGGAATCGGGAGGGTCGTCGGTTTTCCGAACGGTCGGAATCCAGCTCCACATTCACTATTCTCAAATCAAATAAATATTAATTGGTTCTTCCGAGAAATGTGTGGAAAAGTTGAAAAAATGAATAATTTAGAGTATGGAAGATAAAGCATTATACACTCAGATACTTGGAATACAGCCGCCCTGGGAGATTGTGGATATCGATCTGGATAT
>JAHJGX010000263.1 GCA_018824205.1 bacterium | reverse complement strand
CGCTCCTGAATCATCAAGCGCCGGCGTCTCATAGTCCATTATCCAGCCTTCCTGAATGCTCATATTCTGGTTCAAGGTGATGAATTTCAACACTTTCTGCGAGCTGTTCATGGAAATATTGTGGGTGATGGCACTCTTGCTTATGTCCTGTTTCTCCCATTGTAATGAATCACTGATAAGATCTGATAGATAGGAAATGTTTTGATTGTTTCGTAATTGTGAACTGAGGCTGAAATAGATATTGTTATACCATTTTCCGCTGGAGGCACTGGCGCCGGATTTCAACGGAATAATTGGTTTCGAGCTGCGGCTGAATGAGATATTTGGGAGCGAGCGGCTGACATAACTGATTTTCTGTCCTTCACTGCTCGGCGGCGTTCCGATCAAATTCTGGGCCTGCAGATTGGTTGTCTGGTTCAGGGTCATGGACATGGAATAGGGTTTTCCCGGCCAGGTCTTTGACAGTGTGGCGTTGCTGATCAATTGCTGTTTCAGGCGGTCATTCTGGTTGTAGCTCATGCGCTTGTACAGATCGTCGCTGCTGACAAAACTGCCGTTCGCACTAAGCCGCATCGTTGGGCTGAGTTTGTGGCTGTGCCGGACATTCAATGTCCATTCCCGCTTTGCATAATCCGACAGGAACTCATTGGTGTATCTTCCACTGATTGATCCGTCGAAAACATAGCGCAATTTATAGCTCGTCGCATACCGGGTCACAATGCCAACCCGGTCGTAGAAATCCACGGTCAGTTTCAGATCATAATAATCATTCGGCGCCCAGAAATAACCAAGCCCCCGAATATTGCCGCCGTCCTGACCGCTCTCACCATAAGTCGGCATCAGCCAGCCTGAGTGACGGCGCCCTCCCTGGTTTGGAAAGATACCGAAAGGCAGTGCCAGCAAGGGAATATCCTGAATATAAAACACGATCGGCCGGGCAATGATCTTGTCTCTATGAATCAGCTTCATCTTTTTACTTTTAAAGTGATAATGGGGATGATCTTCAATGTCACACGTCGTGTATACACCGTTGCTGACGTAAAATTCCTTCGTGTTCACTTTGCTGATATTTTCGCCGTAATAGTACCCGTCCTCCTCTTTTGTCTTCCCTTCGACAATCCGCCCTTTTTTGGTTTTTATATTGTAAATCATTTCATCACCGGAAAAGGGTTCCCGGCCGGACTGGTAGAGCGTGGGTAAATCATCGGAAAGAGAATCGTAAGGCGCCGGGCCAATTGGATAGGCATACAGCAGGTTTTCGTTCCATTCTATCTGAATTTTACCGGCGGTTAGTCTCATATCGCCGGATTGTATGGATGACTGCTGATATAAGTATGTACGTTTATCATTCAGGTGATAATCGATCCGTTCCCCGGAATAAACCACCGTTGTATCCATGCCGGTATTGGTTTTATCGGGGATATATCTGCCTTCCGAACCGCCGATAACGGTAATCCGGTTCATGCGTTTATCGAAAAATTTCATTACAACCGTATCACCGCTGGCAATATTGACGCCCTGAATAACACTGTCCTCCGTCACGTTGTAATAACTGCTTGCCATCCCGGAGACCCGGATGGAATCGGTCTTGCCGTCCCGGAAATAGATTTCCATCATTTTGCCTGTGATTTCATCGTAAACACGAATGGAATCACGATTGGCGACAGACGCCGAGTCCGTCTCATTATAGGGCAAATAGGCTTTTGACCGCGACGAGGCCACTGCATTATCATAGATAAACAGGGACTGCAGCATTTCATTTTTCAGATGAAGTTTCATGCGCTCGCCAGACAGGTCCTGACCATCCCGAAACACCTTTGGTTTGCCGGACATATCGGCAACTTCCAGCGAATCAAAATATTCCAGTTCATCGGAGTAGGCGCTGAAATCTTCCCGCCAGATTTTGACATTACCAATGCTGATAAAATGCCCCTGGTCCTCATAGCCTTTGATCACATCGCCTTTAATCCGAAAATTTTCCTTGCCCGTAGAATCCAGTTTAACAATGTATGGATTCTGCGACGCTTCGATATTCTCGGTATTACTGAAATACACCAGGCGGTCCCCGTAAAGCGATGTATTCCGGCCAGGATCGTGTATGACGGCATTCTGCAACGCCACGGCTTTTTTAGCAGTAGAATAATAAATCAAATAATCGGAAATAACACTGCGGTTCTCACCCTGAAGCAACACATTTCCCCGGGCCTCAGAGATATCATCATCAACATAATGCTTCAGTTTCCGGGCCGTTAATGTCACCTCGCCATCGTTGAAACTTGTTCTTCCATTGGCAAGAATGATTTCATCCGCTGCAAAATAGCTCAGGGTGTCGGCCTGCAGAACCTGCTTCTCTTTTGTGACGTAAACATTGCGATAAAAATCCGCCCGCTCATCTTTTTCAAACCAGTAAACCAATTCACAGACCAAATCGACAACACCTTTGCGGAAATGGACATTCCCGGTCAGTTTTTTGACCGCGACCCCGTTACGGGTTGTCTGTTCCAGGCGATCGGCGCCGATCAAGCGTAATTTTTCTTTTGGTTTGGCGCTCAAAGAACCGCAGATGAGGCTCAAAACAAGGGCGCTCAGGATAAATCTATAACAGGCGGTTTTTTCTTTATTCAAGTCGGGAACTCACTCGCAAACATCAATTATATCGTTGTATAATATACACATTCTTTTTATTTCTTCTAAAAATAACGTGACAGAACGGGCGTTGGTTCCGACAATCTATTTGTTTTTAGTTTGCTTTCCGCTATATTTATCTCTGTAATGAGGCGTTTAATTCCAGGAGTACCCATGAAGAAAATTACACTGTTTTGCGTTATAATTGTCAGCATCGTTCTACTGTCCGGTTGTAGTGATAAAAACTACCAAAGCCACTTCGATCTTGGTAAATGGTATTCTGAAAAGGGGCTGATCAATGAAGCGATCCTGGAATTCAAAGCTGCCACCCGGGCAAACCCGGATCAGTACAAAGCCCATCACCACCTGGCCCTTGCCTACACTAAAAAAGGCTGGTATGAATATGCCATTAAGGAAGCTGAAACCGCTTTTGACCTGCATCCTTCTGACGATACATACAAACTTATTCATGTAATCCGGGAAAAACGGACATTGTCTTCATATAAGGATACCATTACCCAAGAGTAATATTCCTTTAACTCCAAACCCATTCCCAATATGAAAAACAGTCCCGGCCAGATCATTTCTGCCAGCCGGCGAACCGATATTCCGGCTTTTCACGGAGACTGGTTTCATCAACAGATCACACAAGGATTTGTCGATGTTCCCAATCCTTTTTCAAATAAATCCTATCGTATTTCATTGAAACCCGATGATATCGGCGCAATTGTATTCTGGTCAAAGAATTATAAACCGTTTATTCCCACTCTTAATAAAATCGGATCATTATACAAGCATCGTTTTCTGTTTCACTTCACAATCAATGGATTTCACGACCGGGCAAAACAGATGTTTGAGCCAAACACACCGGATTTTCAGACCGCAATTCAAAATGCTATGTATCTCTCAGAGCATTATGGCAAAGAAACAGTCCTCTGGCGCTTCGATCCGATTATTCTGTCTACAATTACACCGGCAGAAGAACGCATCGTCACTTTTGAAAAGCTCACTGAAAAGCTGGAAGGAATTGTAACCCGCTGCCATGTTAGTTTTGTCGATCTCTACGGCAAAGTGCAGCGCCGTTTCAATATACTTGAACGACATAATGAAATCCGGTTTTATCGGCCACAATTCTTCGAACAAGTAGATATAGCCCGGCAGATAAATGCAATTGCAGAAAATCATGGAATCAGTGTTTTTAGCTGCTGCGAAAACAATATCGCAGAGGCCGCCGGCATTTCAAAAGGCCATTGCATCGATATAGATTTGCTGCAGCAATTGTACCCCGAAATCCGATTCACGCGCCAATTAAAACCGACCCGCAACGAGTGTGCTTGTTTTGCCAGTCGCGACATCGGTACGTATAATACCTGTCAGCATCATTGTCTGTACTGCTATGCAAATAATTAGTTATTCCATTGGATATTTGAAATTCCACTGCGCCCGGATACTATCCATGGTTTCCATAATCGCCAGAGTTTCAGCCAGTGGCAATATGTCGCTTCCGGTTTTGCCCTTGCTTAGACAATCCATAACTTCAATAGCCTGATAGGTATAGCCGCGACCCAAGACGGGAAATTCCTCGATAATTTCCTTTCCATTGACGTTAATACAGACATGCTTCAATTGGTTCCATGGTCCATAGATGTGAATGAAACCATCTGTGCCAAAAATAATCGATTCCTTTTTCGTTTCCAGAGTGTTCGCGGAAAAAATCGAGGCTGTTTTACCACCATCATATTCAAATATGAAAGATCCCTGCTCGTCCACGCCCGTTGCACCACGATAGCCACTGGTTTTGATCCCATTGGGTTGTTTATCAAATACATAAGAAGCGAAGGAAATTGGATACACACCGACATCCAGGAGCGCCCCGCCACCCAGATCGGGATTGAAAACCCGACTTTCGGGACCTTTATCAGAATGAAATCCGTAATCCGAATGTAAATAGCGAACATCGCCAATCAGTCCATCCTTCAGCCATTGTTTCACCTTTTGGAACAATGGTGTAAAGCGGACCCACATGGCTTCCATCAGAAAGACATTGTTCGCTCGTGCCACCGCAATCATTTCCCGGGCTTCAATGGCGTTCATGGCAAACGGTTTTTCACAGAGGACGGCTTTTCCGGCATTCAGGCACAGTAATGTGTTTTCCTTGTGAAACGGGTGCGGCGTTGATACATAAACAGCATCCACTTCCGGACACGCTGCCAATTCTTCATAACTACCAAACCGGAGTGGAATTTCAAAGTCATTGGCAAATTTCTCTGCTCTTTCGAGACTGCGTGAACCCACAGCCATTAGTTCGGCGCCATCGAGAAGTCTCAGATCGGCAGCGAATACCCGGGCGATACCGCCGGTTGCCAGAATTCCCCAGCGAATCTTTTTCACCATCATGTTACAACCCCAATGTTCAGTTTTCAGTTAATATTCGGTGCAATGTATGGATTTATTATTCTTATTGTCAATCTCAATACCCAATTGGGTATTTGCAATAGTTACACTTATTTTTAACTTAATCCATTATCATGCATAAGGTATCGATTAGTGAGAAAAATTAACAGAGGGGACAGAGATCAATGAATATTCCATTTCCGTTTCAACCCATGCTGACCTTTGGATTTCTATCCATCATGTTGTTAATTGGAATTTATCTCAGGAATAAACTCCGGTTTTTTCAATATTTTTTAATCCCCAGCTGTCTGCTGGGTGGTATCCTGGGACTGATTTTTATCAGTACCGGCATTGTCAAAATCGAGGCGTCTTCCCTGGAAACCTTCGCTTACCATTTCTTCAATATCTCCTTTATTTCGGTCGGTTTGTCCAGCAGTAACGAAGACGAAAAAAAAGCAATCCGGGGAAAAGACTACATCCGGGGTTCGGCCTGGATGGCCATTATTCAAAGTATCTCCTTCTCTTTGCAGGCCGTGATTGGGGGCGGAATTGTGCTTCTGTTTGGGCTTTTCGGTATAAAATTGTTTCCGACTTTCGGCTTTCTCCTTTCCCTGGGTTTCGAAGAAGGTCCCGGTCAGGCATTGTCCTTTGGCAAAGTCTGGGAAACTGTTGGTTTTGAAAACGCTGCGACCATCGGTCTAACGTTTGCAGCGATCGGTTTTCTATTCTCATTTTTCGTCGGCGTTCCAATCGCCAACTGGGGAATCCGCAAGGGCCATTCAACCCTGGCGCCTGCCTCTCTCCCCAAACATTTTCTGAAAGGTATCATCCCCAAAGACCAGGAAAAGGAATCGGCCGGCAATCTGACAATGCATTCCGGTAATATCGAAACTCTGGCATTTCACGCGGCCCTAATTGGTCTGGTGTATATACTGGCTTATGGTGTCACGTTGCTACTGGGGAAAATTCTGCCGCCCGATGTGGCTAAAATGCTCTGGGGATTTTTCTTCTTCATTGGTATGGCCATCGCGTTCCTGGTCAAAATAATCATGAAACGCCTGAAAATAGACCACCTGATCGATTCCGGGCTGCAGCGACGCATAACCGGTCTATCTGTGGATTATTTGATTGTTTCCACAGTAATGGCTATCCAGGTCGTGGTTCTCTGGAAGTATATTCTTCCGGTTTCAATCATGGCTCTGGTCGGTGGACTCGTGACAACATTCATGGTAATTTATCTTGGCCGGAGACTCTGGGATCATAACATCGAACGGTCGGTGACAATTTACGGTGCAGTGACCGGTACTGTATCCAGCGGATTGCTACTGCTCAGAATCGTGGATCCGGAATTTAAAACTCCCGTAGCCGTAGAGGTCGGGCTGATGAACCTGTTTATGGTTCCCATCATTCTGGGATACGGAATCCTGATCAATGCGCCACTATGGTGGAACTGGAGTTTGCTGCTGACTTGCGGTGTTTTTGGCATCGCATTTATTATTTCGCTGTTGTTATTAAAACTTTTAAAATTGGTTGAAGCGCCAAAGTTCTAAGCAGTGTGATCAGCCATATTCATTTGAATTTCACCGGGATTTGTATAGATTAGCCACACTTTGTTCTATGCAAAACTGACTATATCGTAAAATACTGATGGATTTATGTTAAAAACACAAAAACAGATCATTCGATTTATAGGGATAATAATGCTGTTCGGCATTCCGATATGGGCGCTGAACAAAGTCTATACCGCAGACTTTCTGATCAAGAATAAAAAAAAATACACCAGTCGTGGTGAATTTAATGAAAACGATCAGACGGCAATCAAAAACACGCTGGTTTTTAATGAACAGGGAAGCATCATCATCACTGAAAATGTCACATTTGAAAGTAAAACATTTCAACCCGTCGAAGTGAAAACATCTGACCTGCAGACCGGACGATTCGAGGAAATTTCCCAGACCGAACAGGGCTATAAACTCCGCTACCGGGCACATTCCGATGCACCGATTCAGGAAAAAATTATTCCCCGGAACGGGATTACATTACACGGATCATACGTACCGGTGTATATCTCCAACAAAATGAACCGGATTGTAAATGGTGAGGTCCTCGCCTTTCAGCTGCTGATTGTGGACAGACTCAGCAGTTATGAATTTCAAGTCTGTCAAAACGGGATTAAAACAGTAGATGGCAAAGATTACCTTGAGATAATTCTGGAACCCACATCCTGGATTGTTAAACAGTTCGTTCCGTCTATCAGTTTTTACTATTCACCGGACAATTATCAGAAGATTGTCCGATATAGTGGGGCAATTGGTCCCCGCGATGCCGACGGAAATGTCCAAACCGGTGAAATTATATTCCACTACCCGTCTGAATGACAATCTGCATACACATTTTTCAATTTCAATAAATTCCGTAGAAAAAATGCTTTCTATTACTTCTATCCTGGCGCCAGTTTAAATGTAATTACGTCGCCATCTTTTACAACATAAGATTTACCTTCGATATGCGTCAATCCCTGTTCATGCATTAGTTTTTCGGATTTGGTCTTTTCAATATCACTCCAGTGGCGCACTTCCGCCTTGATAAACCGTTCCTTAAAACTGCTGTGAATTTGAGCGGCGGCTTTGACGGCTGACGAACCAGTCGGCACGGTCCAGGCCTGACAAATACTGGATTCCATAGTATAAAATGTAATCAGTTTCAATAACGCATAACCCGCACTTATTAATCGGCCCAGACCCGGTTGCTGGATGTGCCACTCCTTCATCAGTAATGCGCGTTCATCAGTTTCCAACTCAGACATTTCCAATTCCAGGTTTGCTGAGATAGTCACAAAAAGGTTTCCGGTGGACAGAGCAAATTTTTCAAATCTATGAGTAATTGCCGATTTTTCTCCTGAAGTGGCTTCATCTTCGGATATATTTCCTAATATCAGTACGGGTTTATTTGATAACAACGCCAGTTCCCTGATAAATGCCTCTTCTTCCGGATGAGCGTGATAATTTTTGACAGCCTTGCCCTGGCTCAACAGTGTGCGAATCTCTTCTAAAACTAGTATCTGCTTTTTAAATGTCTGATCACCAGTACGGATTTTAATCTGAATTTTACAGATTCGGTTTTCGACAGTTTCCAGATCTTTCAGCAGAATCTCTGTTTCCACGATTTCGAAATCCCGTTTCGGATCCAATTGATCATCAATATGCGCCACATTAACATCTTCAAAACAACGTACAACATGCACCAATGCATCCACTGCCTGAATATGACTGAGAAACTGGTTTCCAAGGCCTTCACCCTGGGAAGCACCCTTAACCAAACCGGCAATATCTACAAACTGCAGGGTTGTGGGAATGACTTTATCCGGTTGATAGATTTTTCTGAGCAATTCCAGACGTTTATCTGGTACTTCTACCACACCTACATGAGGATCAATGGTGCAAAACGGATAATTTTCCATGGCCACACCCGCATGTGTCAGGGCATTGAACAACGTCGATTTACCAACATTCGGCAGACCGACAATTCCGCATTTAAATCCCATGTTTTAATCTCCCAATAGATACTAAGCAACCAAGCATATATATTTATAATAAAACACTATATGTCTCCATTTTAAAATTGATAGAAGATTTTATTCTCCCTTCATTGTAGTTCCAGATATATTTCCTGACGATCCCAATGATTTCCTCAATATCTACAAAACTTCTGAAGCCGTACACCCTTTGTTTTAACCACAGCCAAAATCGCTCTATTGGATTGTATTCAGGGGAGTATTTCGGTAAAAAGAATAGTTGAACGTCCTTTATTTTACTCAAATATCTCCGAATCTTTCTGGATATATGAATGCTCGAGTTATCCAAAATCACGATGATCTTTTTCCCCCGATTATTGTTCCTTAATTGGTCTAAGAACATCATAAGGTTGATGCTATTTCCTATCAGCGCGCTTTTGTAGTACATACGCTTTGTTATTAAATTTAAGGCACCAAACAGCGTTTTTCGACCACGTTTGATTGACGAATGAAGTTTTTTTTTCACCCCGTCTGATCCAGCCGCGACTCATATAGGGATCCGTACTAAAATGACTCTCGTCAAGCGAAAATATTTCATAAGGCATACCCTGCTGAATAGAAGACTGTATTTCCGCTATTAAATTCTGTACCGCCGTTCGTTTTTCTTCTTCGGTCAGAGTATTAGCCGGTATTGCTTTCGTCGGTCGTTTAAATGAATAACCCGTCTTTTTTAATGCTCGTTTGACGGTGTCAACACTGAGGGGCATTCCCCGTTCTGCTTTCAGATACTCCACAATTAATGGGGCTGTCCAAGAATTAGCATGAAATCCATATTCTGAGGGATTCTTATCTATTATTTCAAGTATGACTGCATTCCCGGAATTTCTCTTATCCGCGGGTCTGCCTGGACTGGTAAGGCGCCTGAAGCCTTCAATCCCTTCATTTTTGTATCTCTTTAACCAGTCGCGAACGGTATGGGGATTACGTTGGAGTAATTTACCTATTTCCTGCGGCGATTTTCCTTCATTGCTTAACAATACCATCAAAGCCTTTTCGGAATGTTCTGAAATGGAGCCTTCTCTGAGTTTAATCAGTTTCATTTTCTCTTCATAACTCAATATTACTCTAATCATGTTATCCTCCTTTATGGAGGAATATACAATATGAATCTGAATTTAAAAAGTAATATTTATAGATATATATGCACTAATGCTTATATTGATTTTATTGGAGTTAAACTACTACTCTGTTAAACTTGGGTTAATATATTAAATCTAATACTTGCAACTTATAATCGAAAGAACCCCAAATTGCTGTAAAATGACGTTTGTCATCTTATTTAATATGTCGATTATTTGGCGATTTATCGACACGTTTAACTGATATGTCGATTGCGTCGACACATTGAAGTACGTGTCCTTTATTTGCCATTTTATGCCCACGTATTGATAACGTGTCCCTTGCTGACACATATTGCATGAAGTCCCTGTAATAAATACAACAATTGTGTAGATATACCTTGTAATATATACACAGGTTGTGTATTATTACCCTGCAATAAATACACAAGGAGTAATAATAAGTGCAGCGTTTAGCGACAGACAAGTTAAAAGACTGGAAGGTAAATCCTGCCCGGAAACCATTGATATTACGTGGTGCCCGTCAGGTTGGAAAGACATATCTCCTCAAGCAATTTGGTGAAGCAGACTTTCCCAACTATCACTATATCAACTTTGAAACGGACCAGCAGGCGGAGCAAGTGTTTGAAAGGAATCTGGACCCTCAGCGGATTCTGAATGACTTGCAGTTGTATTTGGAGAAACCGATTGACCCAAAGACCGATCTGTTGATTTTTGATGAAATCCAGCGTTGTCCTAAAGCGTTAACAAGTCTTAAATACTTCCGGGAAAAGATGCCGGAGCTGGCCCTATGTACAGCTGGTTCTTTATTGGGAGTGTATATGAGTTGGGATTCATTCCCAGTCGGACAAGTTACCTTTCTCGATTTATATCCCATGACCTTTATGGAGTTTTTAACAGGAATCGGAAAGCCGCAATTTGCTGATCTTCTGCGGGAACAAACCTGGAAAGAACCATTACCGGAAATCGCTCATACAAAGTTGTGGGATATGTGGAAACATTACCTGATTACTGGTGGAATGCCCGAAGTCGTAGAGTCCTACCGTAATCAGCAGGATAACTTATTCCTGGCATTCCAGGGTGTAAGAACCATACAAACTGATTTGATTGATACCTATATGGCCGATATTGCCAAGCACAGTGGTAAAACAAATGCTATGCATATCGAACGGCTCTTGCGGAATGTGCCGACCCAACTTGCCAGATCATTAGACGGTTCCGCTGCAAAGTACAAATTCAAAGATGCTATACCCGGCTATCGCGGATATGAACGACTGGCAACTCCGATTGATTGGCTTGAAAGTGCTGGTTTAATCTTAAGAACGTCTGTCATCAGTAATGCGGAAATCCCACTAAATGGAAATAGAATTGATAACCGTTTCAAGTTGTATCTTTTAGATATCGGACTGCTGGGAGCGATGAATGGGATTTCGCCGGCTACTTTTATCGATTACGACTTCGGAAGGTACAAAGGATATATCGCCGAGAACTTCGTTGCCCAGGAATTAGTAGCTGCAGGGTACAAAGATCTGTTCTGTTGGGAAGGGCGTACATCAGAAGTTGAGTTTCTGATAGAAGTGGATAATCAAATCGTACCGATAGAGGTTAAATCCGGGCATGTGACCAAGTCAAAGAGTCTGAAGGTCTATGAAGAACGGTATCAGCCCCAGCATAGTTTTGTTTTCAGTGGTAATAATGTTCGTGTTTTCGGATTGCGATCGTACGTTCCATTGTATGCGGTTGGGCATTTAATGAAGCGATTTACGATCTGATTTGGATCGGATTTAAACTCTGCCATCCTGTCCGATTTCATAGAGTTTCCCCAGTAAGTTTCCCCATCTCTCATCCGTCCCCGTCGACAAAACTACCACACCCTCTTTCTTACAAGCAGGGGGTCACTGGTTCTCCATAGGGACCTCTATGAGGGAATCCAGTAACGCCCACACCCCTTTTCCCGTCGACAACACACTCAAATTAACACTGGTGTAAATTCCATCAGATTGCAATATAATTACCGAATATTACCGGTAGAGAGCGAAAACTGACCGGAAACTTTTTCATAAGCTTATTGAAAATCAGGCCTACTATGATTTCAGCGGATAATTTGAAAAAAGGTACAAACTACGGACATGGTATAAATTCTGCTTCCCGTCATAAATCGCTTCGATTGTTGAACGCACCGTATCCATAATTTGTCCTAATCCCCTAATTAGATTAAATTGATTTCAGGCAGTATGACTTCCAGTTTCGCCCGGTTTATTGATGACATGCAGCATAGTGGTAATCGAAAATTCTCTTCAATCAGCCCCATCATTGCCATTGCTGTTTTAACAGGAATCGGATTACTCTCGATGAAATTAATTTCCATCAATCCGACGAATCTGTTTCTCTCCCGGCTTTGAACTGAGATAAACGCCGGTGATAACCAGCATGATAAAAATACCTAGAAAAAATATAGGGATGGTTCGGATTGCTTTTTTTCACAAGTCAATAGATGCTTTAATATCAAATCTACACCTCAGCAGAAATATAAACAGTAAAAACTTATTGAAATGACGATATATAGTATATATTACGAAATATGTAATATATACTGAGATTCGTAAGAAATATCTTGACATTTATTTTGCGATGTTGTAGAATATGTACGGAATTGGTTTGATAAATGAGTATTAGTAAGATTATAGAGAAAAGAAAGATGAAAAGAGAACCCAAAAAGAAAACACATATAATCGAAGCCGCCGAAAGTCTGTTTCAAAAATTCGGCATTAAAAAAGTAACAGTTGAAGAAATCTGCCGGGAAGCCAGCGCCAGCAAAATGACCTTCTATAAGTATTTTCCCAATAAGATAGAATTGGTGAAATATATGTGGCAACAGAAAGTTGATGACAGTATGGCGAAACTGGATGAACTGGAACAGAAGAACACACCATTTACGGACAAGGTCAAACTGATTTTAAAGATGAAAGAGGAATCCACGACGAATATGGGGAATCAATATATCCGGGATTATCTCAACCTGATGCCGGAATTACAGGAATTTTATAACCAGGCATTTGCGAAGGGTATGCAACGATTCATGATAATTATTAAGCATGCCCAGGAAAAGGGAGAGGTTCGTCGGAGTATGCGCCCGGAATTTTTCTTTGCGGTGGTGAACATGATGATGGAGTTGGCTAAAAATGATCAACTGGCTGCCATTTACGATAACTATACCGATTTTGCCCTGGAGATAAATAATTTTCTCTATTACGGGCTTATGCCGGCACCGGAAGAGGAGAACCTGTCTGCGTGCCTGTCTGTCCCGAAAATCGGGACACAGGCAGATCAGTGAAAATCCGTTTTTATTTCATTTTGTTTATCGCCATGCAACTGGGATTTGCAGCGGAACAGGATTTCAAGGGTCAATTATCATTGCGGGGAAGCGGCTGGAACAGTAATAATGTGTGGTATGGCGGAATGGGAGTCCAGTACATTCCAAATTTGCAAATTTCAAAACAGATATCTCTGGCAAGTTCGGTCGATTTCGAAGTATCTGTTTATGGATATATAAATAAGGAAGCCGGAGTAGCAAGTGATGATTTTCGTCCCTATCGGTTTAATCTCAGATATACAACTCAGCAGTCGGAAACCCAGCTTGGTTTACAGAAAATCAATTTCGGACCGGCCCAATTGTTGCGTTCGTTGATGTGGTTTGATCGCCAGAGTCCTACAGACCCAATGAATATCGCCGAAGGTGTATGGGCATTGCGCTACCGTTATGGTTTTCTGAACAATGCCAATATCTGGCTCTGGGGACTATATGGAAACGATAGCCCGAAAGGGTATGAGGCCTATGGCAGCGCCCGGAACAAGCCGGAATTCGGCGGAAGGTTTCAAACACCGGTGCCGAAGGGCGAAATGGCAATGTCATTTCATTCAAGGACAGTAAATGGTACACCCAAAGATTTTCGTGAAAACCGGTTTGCGCTGGATGGTCGCTGGGATGTTATTGTGGGAGCCTGGTTTGAGGCAACAGTCCAGCATCAGGCGATTGCCTGTCCGTTTAATTATACAAAAATGCTGACCCTGGGCCTGGATTATACTTTTGGTATCGGAAATGGTATGTACATACTCGGCGAACACATGGTCAGTCAATTATCAAATGAGTTGGCAAAATCTGATGCTGACGCCAAACTTTCGGCCCTGATGCTGAGTTATCCACTGGGCATGTTTGACAGCCTTTCGCTGATGGGATTTTATTCCTGGGAATCACAGGACGTGTTCCAATATGCGTCCTGGCAGCGCGCCTACGATTCGATCATTGTAAATATGGCGCTGTTTCATTTTCCTGAATCACAAATCTCTATGATAAATTCAGTTGGTGGCGGATTCGGCGCCCAGCTGATGATCATTTACAATCATTAAAAGGAAGGAATTAACAGCAAAGTGCGCAGAGAATGCGCAAAGGACGCAAAGAAGAAATGAAGACAATACCCCAAAATACATTAGTGATTCTTAGTGAACTTTGCGTAAAACCCTGCGCCTCTGCGGTAAAGAGAAGAGATAACCTCGAAGGACGTAGAGAAGAAATGATAACGATAGAACAAAATACTCAAATGATCCTTAGCGAACTTAGCGAGAGGCTTCGCGTCTCTGCGGTAAAGGAATATTAAAAATGTTGACTGAAAACCAAATCTCAAAAGTAATCGTTAATTGTGCATACAAAGTGCACTGTGGTTTGGGTCCCGGCTTATTAGAGTCAGCGTATGAGGAATGTCTATATTACGAATTGCAAAAAGAAGGTTTAAACATAGAAAAGCAAAAGCCGCTTCCTTTGATCTATGAAGAAGTAAAATTAGATATTGGCTACAGAGTCGATATTTTAGTCAACAACAAGGTAATCATTGAGATCAAAGCGGTTGAAATGTTAAACGATGTCCATATGGCCCAGATATTAACTTATTTAAAACTATCCGGTTGTAAGTTGGGGTTGTTAATAAATTTCAATGTAGCACTCATCAAAAATGGAATAAAAAGGGTTGTTAATAAATTATAGAATTATGAGAAAGAATAACCGCAAAGAACGCCAAGGACGCAAAGAAGAAATGATAACGATAGAACAAAATACTCAAATGATCCTTAGCGAACTTAGCGACAGACTTCGCGTCTCTGCGTTAAAAGAAGAAATCAATTATTTAATAATTAAGAGAGGATGAGAATGATGAAAAACGGTCAATTAATCACGATTCAAAATCTGATCAAGGATTACCCGGTCGGGCGAGGCTTTTTTCGGGCTTTGAACGACATTAACCTGACAATCGGAGAGGGTGAATTTGCCGGACTTATCGGTCCCAGTGGTTCCGGAAAGACAACATTGCTGAATATTATCGGTTCACTGGATGTGCCCACAAAAGGCGAAGCCAAAGTATTGGGGCAATCGATCGGTAATCTCAATACCCGTCAGTCTGCGAAGCTGCGGAACCATTCGCTGGGATTCATTTTCCAGACCTACAATCTGCTGCCGGTGTACAATGTTTTTGAAAATGTCGAACTGCCGTTACTATTACTCAAAATGAGTAAGGATGAACGGCGCAAACTGGTCGACCAGGCCCTGGATTGGGTTGGTTTGCAGGACAAGCGCAAATCCCGTCCACCCCAGCTTTCCGGTGGCGAGTGTCAGCGCGTGTCGATTGCCCGCGCCATGGTCAAATCCCCCCAAATTGTATTGGCTGATGAACCGACAGCAAATCTCGATGCTAAGAATTCCCATAATATCCTGCAGACTATGGAAAAGCTGAATGAAGAACTGAAAACCACGTTTATCTTTGCTACCCATGATGACAAAGTCATCCAGTACCTGCATCGTAAGATCAGTTTAGACGACGGCCATGTGGTCAATGATGAACAGATAAAAAAGCAATAAACGGGAGGGTATCATGTTAGCTCTAAAATTAGCTTATCGAAATTTAATGGGCGCCCGGTTGCGAACATGGCTGAATGTGATCGTGCTGTCACTGGCGTTTGTGGTCATCATCTGGTTCAAAGGTGTCATTAATGGCTGGGATCAGCAGGCCCGGCGGGACACAATCGATTGGCAGATTGGCGGCGGTCAGTACTGGCAGGAAAACTACGATCCCTACGATCCCTTTTCTATCGAAGACAGCCATGCCCCTATGACCGAAACTATCCTGAAATCAGTAGAGCAGGGGGAATTGGCACCGATTCTGATCAGCCAGGCAACGATGTACCCGGAAGGACGCATTCAGAGTATTTCCTTGAGAGGAATTAGTCCGGATCAAAAAGTTATTGAATTACCAACAAGCTATCTTGTCAATGATGAAAATGGAATTCCAGCCATAATTGGCGAGCGCACTGCCCGTAACAATAAACTGGCTGTTGGTGATTATGTAACGATCCGCTGGCGTGATGTGAACGGCATCTTTGATGCCGATGAGGTTAAAATAGTGCATATATTCAAGACCAATGTACCGGTGATGGATTTGAGCATTGTTTGGATTCCGCTTGAAAAACATCAGGAAATGGCGGGCATGCCAGGAGAGGCGACCATTTTAATAACATCCAAGGAAACTGGTTTCAAGGAAGATTTTCCGGGATGGAATTTCAAGGACCATTATTTTCTGTTGTCTGAAATCCGGGAGATGATCGAAATGAAATCTGTTGGCGGTTCAGTCTATTTCGTTGTCCTGATGTCTCTGGCTATGCTGGCGATCTTTGACACGCAGGTTTTATCGATATTTCGTCGTCAGAAAGAGATCGGTACACATATAGCACTGGGAATGACCCAGCGGCAGGTGGTCACGCTGTTTACCGTTGAAGGGGCCATGCATTCGGTCCTTGCGGCGATCCTGGCGACCATATACGGTGCGCCGCTACTTTGGCTTCAGGCGGTTGTTGGCTGGTCAATGCCGGCGGGTACTGATGATTTTGGATTAACAATTGCCGAAACGATCTATCCGGCCTACTCATTGGCGCTAGTACTGGGATCGACTATGATTGTTTTAATTACTACAACGATTGTGAGTTATATCCCGGCACGTCGTATCGCGAAAATGAATCCAACAGATGCTATCAGGGGGAAAATACAATGATTAGTTTTATTATTAAAGGTCTGATGCGGGACCGTCATCGCAGCCTGTTCCCCATTATTATGGTAACGATAGGTGTTTTCATTACGGTATTCTTTCAGGCGTTTATGGGCGGATTTCTGACCGATATGGTAGATTCAACGGCGCGGTTTTCGTCGGGTCATGTGAAGATCATGAGTCGGGCTTATGCGGATAATTCAGATCAGGTGCCTAATGATTTGGCGCTGACCGGTGTAAATAAAATAATGGATGATTTAAAGCGTGACTATCCGAAAATGGATTGGGTCAAACGAATTCAATATGGCGGTTTGCTGGATATTCCGGACGAAAACGGAGAAACCCGTTCCCAGGCTACTGTTGCCGGAATGGGTGTTGATTTGCTCTCGCCGGGGTCTTCGGAATTGAAAACGCTGAATATCAGCAATTCCGTCGTTTCGGGTCGATTGCCGGAAAATCCGGGTGAAATCCTTGTCAGTGATGATATGGCAAAAAGACTCGGCGTCAATCTGGGTGAAAACGCAACCTTAATCAGTTCCAGTATGTACGGCAGCATGGCAATCTATAATTTTACAATTGTCGGCACTATTCGTTTTGGAATTGAAATGATGGATCGTGGCGCAATAATTACCGATATTGGCGATATCCAACTGGCTTTAAATATGGAAGATGCGACTGGTGAAATTTTAGGCTACCTGCCGGAAGGTGCCTACAACGATATTGAAGCTCAGAAAATCGTCGACTCTTTTAATGCCAAATACACAAATGATGAAAATGAATTTACGCCGGTTATGGCAACACTGAGAAGCGTGAGTGGTCTTAGCGATTATCTCGATCTGGCAAATAATATGGGGGCTACGATTGCCTTTGTATTTGTGATTATTATGTCAATTGTATTGTGGAATGCCGGACTTCTGGGCGGACTCAGACGATACGGTGAAGTTGGCGTCCGGCTGGCCATTGGTGAGCGAAAAAGACATATTTATTTATCCCTGATCTATGAATCGGTTTTCATCGGTCTGGTGGGTACGGTAATCGGAACAACAATCGGGCTTACCGGAGCTTATTTTATGCAAAAATACGGTCTTGATCTCAGTGGGGCCATGAAAAATGTTAACATGATGATACCGCTGGTTTTTAAGTCAAAGATTACTCCGGCTACTTTTTATATTGGTTTTTTTCCGGGATTGGGTGCCACAATGCTTGGTACAGCCCTGGCCGGAGTCGGCATATACCGACGCCAGACAGCCTCATTATTTAAGGAGTTAGAAACATGAGAAATACACTTCTGTTTATAATCATATTCGCATTGCTGATTCCCGTGAATGCACAGACGCCCAGCGGCGAAGAAATCCTGAAACAAATCGACCGCAACCAGGTCTTCGATCAGGCCATCAGCACCTCTACGATGATTGTCCATAGCCGTACCGGTGACCGTACAATTCAGTCCAAAGCCTGGTCATCGGGTAACGATAAAGCCTTTGTAGAGTATCTTGCGCCCGCCCGGGAAAAGGGCAAGAAAATGCTCAAGCTGGAGAAAAGCCTCTGGATTTATACTCCAGAACCCAGCGATCGGGTCATTACGATCTCAGGTCATCTCCTCAAGCAATCGGTCATGGGTTCCGACATGTCCTACGAGGACATGATGGAAAGTGATGAACTACGCGCCAATTATGATGCGAATGTTTTAGGCAAGGAAATATATAACGAGCGTGAGTGCTGGGTACTGGAACTAACGGCGAACAACAAAGAAGTTTCCTACTATTCCCGAAAAATCTGGGTGGACGCCGGACGCTGGCTGCCCTTGAAAGAGGAACGCTTTGCTAAAAGTGGCAAATTGTTAAAAATGACGGAAATCCGTGAAGTCTTTCAGCAGGATGGGCGCTGGCTTCCGAAGCGCATGACCTTCAAGGATATGCTGTCCCGTGGCGGCGGCACCGAGTATATCATTGATTCCATCGATTTTAATGTCGATATTCCGGATTATCGATTCACCAAGGCTGCGTTAAGGAAATAACCCGT
>JAHJGX010000262.1 GCA_018824205.1 bacterium | reverse complement strand
TGCGGACGACATTAAACTGCTGATCGATTTCGCTGCCCGAAACAATACATCCCTGATTCCCAGAGCCGCCGGAACATCGCTGGCGGGACAGGTTGTCGGAAGCGGAATTGTGGTCGATATTTCCAAATACATGAATAAGATCCTGGAATTGAATACAGAGGAGAGCTGGGTGCGGGTAGAACCGGGCGTGAATCTGGATGAATTGAATCTGTATCTGAAACCCCATGGTATCTTCTTCGGTCCCGAGACCGCTACATCGACCCGCTGTTTGATGGGCGGTATGGTTGGTAATAATTCCTGCGGTGCTCATTCGATTATCTACCGGACAACCCGGGAACATACGATTTCTGTAAAAGGATTTCTCAGTGACGGCTCGGAAGTTGAATTCAAACCCCTGACGAAAAAAGAGTTTGTCGAAAAATGCAGTGGCGATGCTCTGGAAAACAGAATTTACCAGCAAATTAAAAAGATTCTTTCAGATACTGAAAATCAGAAAGAGATTCGTGCTCAATTTCCCCATCCTGAAATCTATCGTCGGAATAACGGTTATGCGATTGATATTCTTTTAGAGACGGAACCTTTTTCCGATACAAAAACACCCTTCAATTTTTCCAAGCTGATCGCCGGGTCCGAAGGTACGCTGATGTTTATGACGGAAATCAAGTTGAACCTGGTACCACTGCCTCCGAAAGAGCAGGCGCTGGTTTGTGTTCATTGCGAGACACTGGAGGAGGCGTTCAAGGGCAACCTGATAGCCCTGAAATACAAACCCGGTGCCGTAGAACTGATGGATGACATCATTATTGCCCAGACGGAAAATCATATGGCGCAGAAGAAAAACCGTTTCTTTATTCAGGGTAATCCCAAAGCGATCCTGATTGCGGAGTTTGCCCGGGAGACAAAAGCGGAAATTGATGCGATTACCAGAGATCTGATTGTCGATATGAAAGCGGCCGGGTATGGTTACCATTATCCTGTTGTGACGGGGAGTGGTATTCAGAAAATCTGGAATCTGCGGAAAGCGGGGTTGGGACTGCTGGGCAATATCGCCGGTGACGCCAAACCGGTGCCGGTGATTGAAGACACTGTGGTTCGGCCGGCAGATTTACCGGAGTATATGGTCGAAATTACAGAAATGCTTAAAAATCACGGGAAATCCTGTGTGCATTATGCCCATATCGGCTCCGGCGAATTGCATCTGCGGCCGGTGTTGAATCTGAAAGACAGTGAGGATGTCAAACAGTTTCATGATATTCTGGCGGACACCGCCAAAATCGTTAAAAAATATCGTGGTTCCCTGAGCGGGGAACACGGTGACGGTCGTCTGCGGGGCGAGTTTATTCCTTTTATGATCGGTGAAAAGAACTATCAGCAAATTAAAGACATCAAACAGACCTGGGATCCGCAGCATATTTTCAATCCCGGCAAAGTTGTCGATACGCCGGTGATGAATGAATGCCTGCGCTACGTGCCGGACCATCCGACCCGGGAAATTGAAACGATTTTTGATTTTTCAAGGGATCAGGGTATTATCCGGGCGGTTGAGAAATGTAACGGTTCCGGGGATTGCCGGAAATCCTTTCTTCTGGGCGGGACCTTGTGTCCCAGTTTCATGGCAACCCGGGACGAGAATAACCTGACCCGGGCCCGGGCGAATATCCTGCGGGAGTTTCTGACCAATTCACCAAAGAAAAATCCCTTTGATCATAAAGAGATATATGAGATCATGGATTTGTGCCTGTCCTGTAAAGCCTGCAAGTCCGAATGTCCTTCTTCGGTCGATATAGCCAAACTGAAAGCTGAATTCCTGCAGCATTATTACGATGCCAATGGTGTGCCCCTGCGCAGTCGGGCGGTAGCCTATTTACCATTTATTCATGCTATAGGATCCTGGATTCCGGGAATCATGAATTTCTTTATGAAAAACCGTCTGAGCTCCGGGATTATGAAAACGATCTTGACATTTGATCAGCGACGCAATTTCCCGCTGTTGCAGAAAAAGCCACTCCGGCGCTGGGCAAAGAAATATGTCCAGGATCTGGGTGATATTCCCAAGAACGGCAAGGTTTGTCTGTTTACCGATGAGTTTACTAATTTTCTGGATACCGGGATTGGCATTAAGGCAATTATATTACTGAATAAGCTGGGTTATGAGGTCATATTGCCGGAGCACAGTATCAGCGCCCGGACGTTTTTGTCCAAGGGACTGGTTCGTTCGGCCCGGAAAATTGCCCGTAAAAACATTTCAGCACTGAAAGACCTCATCACAGAGGAAACACCGCTGATCGGTGTTGAACCGTCGGCGATTCTGGCGTTCCGGGACGAGTATCCCGACTTGATCAATGGCGAATTGAAAGAGGCAACAAAACGAATTTCCGAAAATACCTTTCTCTTTGATGAGTTTTTTGCGAAGGAAGTGGGAAAAGGCAAGATTAGCTCTGCGCAGTTCACAGATGCAAAACAGCACATTAAACTGCACGGCCACTGTCAGCAGAAAGCCGTTGCCTCGACGGAAACCACACTGAAAATGTTATCTTTTCCTGAAAATTACACAGCCGAAGAAATCCCGTCCGGTTGTTGCGGAATGGCCGGAGCATTCGGGTTTGAAAAAGAGCACTATGACGTATCGATGAAAATCGGTGAAATGGTACTGTTCCCGGCAGTCAGGGAAGCTTCGGCGGATACACTAATTTCGGCACCGGGCACCAGCTGCCGGCAGCAGATCAAGGACGGCACCGGGCGGGAAGCACTGCACCCGGTTGAGATTATGTACGCAGCCTTGAAAAATTAGGGCGCTAGTCTGTGAATTGACTAAAGTTTGTACAAAAACCAATTTGGCTTCGCTTAAGATTGGTTTCTATACCGGAGTTGCTCATAACACACACGGTGAACTTTCGCCACAATAATACATCAGTTTTCCAATTAGTGATGAAAGACAAGAATCCCGTTCGTCTCAGCGGAGGATCGTTGTAACGATTTGAATGAAACCAAAGATTATCTGAAAAAAGCGATCCGGCAGTCCGGCAGCCGCCGGAGACGCTGTATCAGGGTTGGATGTAAAAACCGGACTTTATTGGATTAATTTTCAAGCGCAGCCGATAAATCGGTGAATACGTTAAATGTAATCCCGATAATATTGAAGACATCCTGGAGAGTCTTTGAAACATTCAGCAGCTTGAGTTTGCCGTTATTCCCCTGACACTCTTTAACGGTTTTTAACATGACTCTCAACCCGGCGGATGTAATTAAATTAACCTGTTCAAGATCCAGAATGATATTGAATATCCTGCGGTTAAATGCTTTCTGAATTTGCCTGTCGAGATTTTCCGCACTGGCACTGCCGACAGTTCCCGCCAAGGTGATCAGTTCGTTTTTTCCGATTGTCTTTGCCCGAATTTGTAATTCGTTTTCCACGAATCAATTGTACTAAAAATATAGAAATATATCAAGAATTTCATGAAGTTTCACCGGTTCGGTGGGGCCCAATGAATGCAGCGCAGATCCGGTTTTTTTGCGTTATGCAGGACAATTATTACAAGGGTCGATAAATTTTTAAAAACTGCCGGTCTTAAAAAAGAGTTCTACTTCCAGAATTTGACAGGTTTTTGCCTCGGTCAGCGAACCGCTGAACAGTATTTTCCCCTGATCCAGAAAGATGATTCGAT
>JAHJGX010000261.1 GCA_018824205.1 bacterium | reverse complement strand
GCACTGGATAAGAAAGTCGAAGAACTCAAACTCGTATTTGGAATTCAGGATGATGATCTGAATATAAATTTAGGCCCTTTAGGAAACCTGATGTAATAATAAAAATAACCGGAATATGGAAATCAAATGTTACAAAAAAGACTTACGGAGATACTGATATGACAGACCAAATTGTGCATGGAATTCAGGCGTCCAACCTGGCAGATATCCTGGAAAGAGTGCTTGACAAAGGGATTGTCATTGCCGGTGATATCCTGATTAAATTAGCCGATGTTGAGCTCCTCACAATCAAGATAAGACTGTTGATATGCTCTGTTGATAAAGCCAAGGAAATAGGCATAAACTGGTGGGAGACCGATCCCTATTTATCGACCAAAAACCATGAATTGGAAGAGCAAAATAAAAAACTATTGGAGCGCATTGAAAATCTTGAAAGTAAAATTCAGACATAGATCGTTTAAAATCCAAAACTTTGTGATGAAATTATGGAAAAATAATGAGTAAGGAAGGAATATATATTTATTGCATAATTCCAACTCCGGAATTTAGTAATGATTTTAGAAGACAAATTGACAAAATGTTTGATATTAGGGGAATAAATAATAGAGAATTAAGCCTTGTTTATTATAGAAATGTAGCTGCGGTAGTCTCAAGAACTCCAGTCAATAGTTTTGATCATTTAGAAAAAAATGAGTTAACATCTTTTGTAAGCACTCATCAAAAAGTGAATGAAAAAGTGATGAAAAATTATGATGTTGTTCCTATGTCATTTGGGATTATTGCTTCATCTGAAAACGAAGTTCAGGATATTTTGATGAGAGCCCATATCCAATTCAAAACAGCTTTGATGAAAATAGAAGGCAAGGCTGAGTTTGTAGTTCAAGTAATGTGGGATCAAAAAATATTTCTTGAAGAATTAGCCAATATAAATCCGGAAATCCGGAAATTGAGAGAGGAAGCATCGATAAATAAAGGTATCTTAGGGATACAGGTTAAATTGAAATTGGGAAAATTAATATACGAGGAAGTGGAAGCTCATAAAAAGGCATATATAAAAGATATTGAGGCATTCTTTGAAGATTTATTTCTTGAGTTCTCATTAAATAAATTGATAAAGGATGATATGATAGCAAATATATCTTTTTTAATAGAAAAAAACAGAGAACAGGAACTCGATATAAAAATGCAAGAGTTAGGACAGAAATACGAAGGAAAATTAAGGATCAAATATATCGGCCCGATGCCTCCATATAGTTTTGTAAATATAAATCTTGGTCAAGGTAATTTTGAACTGATAAATAATGGAAGAAAACTATTGGGGTTGGGTGAACAAGCCACATTTAATGAAATAAAAAAAACTTATTATGCATTGGCTCAGAAATATCATCCGGATATGCATAAAAATAATAAAGATCAAGAAGAACATATAAAAAAAATAAATCAGGCTTATAGTATTTTAGAAAATTACTGCCGGAGTTGCGATGAATGTATGGACAAGATCGAGAGTAGAAGGTATTCTTTCAGAGAAGAAGATGTTAAAAATTCTTTAATTATTAAAAGCGCTTAGAGTAAATCGCAGGTTATTATAGTTGTAGAAGATTTGAACAAGCTAAGCTTAGGAAAGTATTTAGGGAATCACAAATAATCGGCTCTTTCTCAAATCGAGTGGGTAAATCTGCAACCTGATCCGTGGTCAGTGGTCTGAATACACCTGTCAGGTTTATTAGATCCTTCCAATTTAGATAGGATTAATTGATTAAACCTGACAGGTGTAGGCCGGATAACGGGTTATTCCGAAGGAATTCTACGAACCTATGTGACCTACTGAACGAAATTACCCACTCTAAACAAGAAGGAACCAAAAAAATTCCCTCTATTATCCCTGATCGTATAGAAGCTAACCCGGACAATACAGAGCAGGGTCTGGCAAAGATGGTCTTGACATTAATTGAAATCATTAGAAAATTACTTGAAAGGCAGGCTATTCGAAGGGTTGAAGGCGGAACATTGAGTGAACAAGAGATAGAGAGGCTCGGATTAACTCTTATGAAGTTAGAAAACAAAATGGATGAGTTGAAGCAGCATTTCCAGCTGACTGATGATGATCTGACGATAGACCTTGGTCCAATAGGAGAGCTGATGTAATATGCTATGATTTACTTTATTAACAATAAACGATGATTAGAAGGAGTTTTATCGTGAAGGATGAAGAGCAAAAAAAGGAAAAAGAGGAAAGCGGTATTCACATCGATTTGGGTTTTGGAAAACTTTTCAAAGGGATCGGGAATTTTATTGATCTCGTCGGGCAAATGACCGAAAAAGGCGAGGAATTTGTAGAAAAAACAAAAGAATTCCATGGAGAAGGAGCCCTGAAAGACCTTAAGGGAATCTATGGATTCTCGGTAAAAGTTGGACTGGGCGGAAAACCGACGGTCGAACCCTTTGGGAACGTCAAATCTACTCCGAAAGGCCCGGTAGTGGATGAAGCCCGTGAACCCATTGTGGATATCTTTGAGGAAGAAAATGAAATCCAGATTTTAGCAGAGATGCCCGGGGTTGAAGAGCAGGATGTGGAACTGGAAATAAATGGTGATATTCTGATCCTGTCTGCTGCAGGCTCAGATAGAAAATACCATAAAGAGCTTTTACTCCCTTCACAGGTAGAGCCTGAAGCCCTGTCACGTTCTCATAAAAACGGCATCTTCGAGGCTCGCTTTAAGAAGAAATAAAGTAATGAGTAAGCGAAAACCGACATACGAAGAACTTGAGCTTCGGCTGGCTGAGGTGGAGGAGGCGCTAAGTCTTCAAAGTGCAATGACAGTGAATATGACTGAAGGTGTTTGTCTTATTCGAGTGTGCGATGGTACAATTGTCTATGCTAATCCCACATTTGAGAAGATGTTTGGCTATGGCCATGGGGAACTGTTCGGGAAAAACATCTCAGTAGTCAATGCCCCCACTGAGAAGAGTACTGAAGAGATAGCAAAGGACATCCAGCGCTCTTTGAAGAAAACTGGTGTGTGGAGCGGAGAAGTTTATAATATAAAGAAGGACGGCGCACCTTTCTGGTGTTATGCAAACGTTTCCACATTCGGACATCCTGAGTATGGAAAAGTCTGGGTTGCAGTTCATACAGACATCACCGAACGCAAGCGGGCGAAGTTAATTCTGCAGGAGAGTGAGGCGACATACAGAACCTTGATCGAGACTACCGACACGGGCTATCTTATATTTAATGTACAAGGCCAGGTTGTGGATGCCAATGCCGAGTACGTAAGGCTCACCGGACACAAGACTCTGCAAGAGATTCTGGGAAGAAGTGTACTCGAATGGACAGCGCCCCATGATCTGCAGAGAAACGCTACAGAAATAGATAAATGCATAAAAACATGTATAGTGAGAAACCTGGAGATCGATTATATTGACAAAAATGGCGTCTTCACGCCCATCGAGATCAACGCCAATGTAATAAAAACCGAGAAAGGAACGAGAATCCTTTCGCTGTGCCGAGACATCACCGAGCGCAAACAGGCGGAAGAGCAGTTGCAAGAACGGCTGCAAGAACTGGAAATCTATTATAAGTCTACTATAGGACGGGAGGGTCGCATCATTGAACTGAAACAGCAGGTGAATGAGCTGTTGGTGCAGCTTGGTAAAGAGAAAAAATATGATTTATAAAACTGCTACCCTCGTTCCCAAGCCCCAGCCTGGGAACATTAATTAATATTAAATTAAAATATGATATTTAAATGAAAACCAGGACAAAATCAGAGATTGAAAAAGAATTAGTAAAATTACGTCAGCGAATCACCGAATTGGAGGCGTCAGACGCAGAGCGCACATCGGTCAGTTCCGGACCGAAAGACAGAAAGGTAATACAAGACCTTCGGGAGACCCATGACTACCTGGAAAATCTGATCAACTATGCCAACGCCCCCATCATTGTCTGGAATCCGGACTTCAGGATTAGACGCTTCAATCACGCTTTTGAGCACCTGACGGGGTATAAATCCGACGATGTCGTGGGTAAAGAATTGAGTATCCTTTTCCCGGATGCCAGCCGTAAGGTATCCCTGGACAAAATCAAAGCCACCTCAGGTGGCGAGTACTGGGAGTTGGTGGAAATTCCCATCCTGCGCAGGGATGGAAATATACGGTTGGCGCTCTGGAACTCGGCGAATATCTATGCGGAGGACGGCAAGACTCTTGTTTCAACTATCGCTCAGGGCATGGACATGACTGAAATCAGACAGAAAGAGCAGCAAATCAATAAAACTAAAGGGGAGTTGGAGAACATACTTAACACTGTTCCCATCCATATTGCTTCTACCGATATCAACGGTGAATATAAAAGTTGGAACAGGGCGTCTGAAAATATGTTCGGATTCACGGCTGAGGAAGTGGTCGGGAAACTGACTCCGCGCAGATTTCATCGTAACGATGAAGAAGCAAAAGCTGTTATTGAGGCGGTGAATAGAAAAGGAAGATTTGACGATGAGGTCATCCTCTGCCGAAAGGACGGATCTGAATTTCCCGCGCATCTCTTAGTGAGCAGAACAGTCGATTCTTCCGGTAATCATATCGGGTTTACCATGGTGGCAGTTGACGTTACCGAGCGCAAGCGGGCGGAGGAGACACTGCAAACCAGGCAGCGCCGGACTCGCGGGGAGGCATCGGTCATAAAACGGCGAAAGGATGATCGATACGGCTGATATGTTTAGCACAAAATAATAAGATTACCAATTATAAATAAAAAATTAAAAGGAGGAAAAAATGGAAAAGAAAAATGGAAAAAGTGAGCAGAAATTTGCAGGGGATATCGAAAAAGTGGTTGAGTACGCAAAAAAGGATTTAGATAATCTTTTAGAGGGAAAAACGCTAGTCTACAGGAAAAAATTGGGTAATATCGCGGCACTTGTACCGGGGTATTCTTTTGCCTATCTAATTGCTTTAGACCCAAGTCTAGCGCCGGTCATCCGAAAAATTGGAAAAATGGTTGGATCCGCTGTAGTTGCGGATTTCGTAAAATCTTCGGACCTGGAGGGGCTAGTCACTGAAATAGCTGGGATCATAGAACTAGCAAAGCTAGGAGCCACTGGGGTTACCAAAATATCAGATGGGCACTTTATCTTGCGTGTAACAGAATGTGCAGATTGTGGGGGCATCCCAGATTTGGGACGACCACTATGTGCATTCGATGAAGGGCTCATTGAAGGAGCAATCTCAACAAAACTCGGTAAAGACGTTAGCGTGAAAGAAGAAGAATGTGTAAAAGAAGGCCTCAAATATTGTGATTTCACAATTAAAATTGTTGGATAGAATAAATAATCCGATAAAAGGTGCATGAAATGGCAAGTGAAGCCAAAAAGCTCAAACAGGAGATAGAGTATCTAAAGAAGAGATTAGAACATAGCAAGCAAGAATTGAAAACACTAGTCGAAGAAGTTACCGCGCTTCTAGGAAAAGTTGGAGAAGCAGCAAAAAGAAGAAAGGAAGCAGAAGAGGCGCTGAGAAAAGCGCACGATGAATTGGAGATGCAGGTTCAGGAAAGAACCAGAGAGCTGGCAAAGGCCAATGAAACATTAAAGGCTGACATCACCGAGCGCAAGCAGGTAGAAGAGGCGCTCCGCCGGACAGAAGACATCTACCGTTGGGCAATTGCTTCGGCAGATGCGGTCCCGTATCAGTTTCACTATGTCAGCAATTCTTATGAGTATATGGGAGAAGGCATTGTGCAATTGACCGGCTACACCGCGGAAGAAATGAATCCAACACTCTGGCGAAAGATAATCAAACAGAGCATTCTCTATGGCGATGCAGAAGGGCTGGAATGGGATGAAGCGGTTCGTCAGACCCGCGCTGGTAAGTTTAAACGGTGGCGGAGTGATAACCTAATCGTCACACGCGATGGACAGGAGCGGTGGATTGCTGATGCCTCGGTGGAAATCCGAAATGCAGAAGGCGTCTCGATTGGTTCAGTGGGAATTTTTATTGACATTACCGACCGCGAACGGGCTAAAAAAGAACTGGAAACTTTATATGCAGAATCGCAAGAAGCCCGAAAATCGCAGCTGAGCATTCTATCGGATGTTACCGAAAAAGAACAATCCTTACGGGAATCGGAGGAGAAATTAAGGACAGCCCTGGAATATTCCCACTATCTCGTTGACAGCTCTCTGGATATGATTATCTCAGTGGATCAGGAGCGTAGAATTGTTGAATTTAATGAGGCAGCCCAGAGGACATTTGATTATAACAAAGAGGAAGTTCTGGGTAAGAGCGTTGACCTGCTTTACGCCAATCCGGAAGAGGGGCTGAAGACTCATAACACAGCTAAAAAAACAGGACAATTCTCTGCAGAGATAATGAATAAGCGTAAGAATGGTGAACTATTTCCCGCTTTTCTTTCGGCTTCTATTCTGCGTGATAAGAGTGGTAAGTTTTTAGGCATTATGGGTGTATCACGTGATATCAGTGAGTTAAAGCGGTCAGAAAAGGAGAGAGAAAATCTACAGGCACAGCTTCTTCAGTCGCAGAAGATGGAAGCTGTAGGAAATCTGGCGGGTGGAATAGCCCACGATTTCAACAACCTGTTGACGATCATTTCAGGATACAGTCAACTTATTTTAGATCGCCTTGACAATAATAATCCGCTACGGAAGAATGTTGAAAAGATTATGAAAGCAGGTGAACAAGCCGCTTCTCTGACCCGGCAGCTTCTGGCATTCAGCCGCAAGCTTGTACTTGAATCAAAGGTTATGGATTTAAATACGGTAGTCACCGATGTAGAGAAAATGTTAGGGCGTCTTATTGGCGAGGATATTAAGATAGATATTTTTCTGGCGCCAGAACTGGAGCATGTTCAAATTGACAAGGGTCAAATTGAGCAGGTAATAATGAATCTTGTTATCAATGCAAGAGACGCCATGCCGGATGGTGGAAAAATCACTGTCAGAACCGAAAACGTGGTTATAGATAAAGAGCTATCCAAAGTTATTCCCGAATCTTTG
>JAHJGX010000260.1 GCA_018824205.1 bacterium | reverse complement strand
TTATTTCTGAAAATAGGCAGAAGGTTGGCTTCCATATATTTTTTTACAGGCAGGAAAATTAAATCACCGGCAGCGGCCAAACCGCCAAAAAGAATAAACGCTTCGGGGCTAAAATAAAGTGCGGCATTCGCCATTCCTTCGCCAAGGTAGCGACCGGTAATTTCAAATGCTTCGAGTGCTAATCTATCCTTCGCAAGAGCGGCGTCGTATATTTTTTTGGAACTTAATTCTGCATTAGAGAGAAACCGCAGATCGCTGGGTTGATCCGAAGAATCGAGAAGCTGGCGCATAGTCCGGGTAATTCCGGTTGCCGAGGCATAGGCTTCAAGGCATCCATGCCGGCCGCATCCACATAACCGTCCATTTCGTTCAATGATCACATGTCCCATTTCACCGGCAAATCCATCGTGACCGTAAACCAGTTCGCCGTTCACGACGATTCCACTGCCGACACCGGTTCCGAGCGTAATCTCGATGAAGTTTTGCATTCCATGGGCATTACCAAACACCATTTCACCGAGTGCGGCGGCATTTGCATCGTTGGTGACACTGACCGGCAAATCGACATGTTGTTTAACCAATGCAAATAAATCCACATTAATCCAACTCAGGTTTGGTGGATTATCTATAAATCCGGTGTAATGATTTGCATTGGGGGCGCCTATTCCGATACCCTTTATTGAAATTTTTTCAGGAGTGTTTACGATTCCTTTGTTCAGCTTCTCAAAAAGGCGTTTAAACAGGAATTCAGCGGGCTTGTCAGCCTCAGTATCCAAACTGTCACGGTGATAAATATGCCCGTTTTTATCGACTAAACCGAATTTTGTATTTGTTCCACCGATGTCAATTCCAAGAGTTAATTCTACTGTCTTCATAATCCGTTCAAATTCATTAATCAAAAATTTCAATGTATAGTTTAGCATATTTTTCAAACGGATAAAGAGAATTTATAACTGGGACAACTTTTTTATAAAAATTATCGTCTTTATATCGTGAATTGTAATAAAAACTGAATCTGGAGACTGAATTGTGAAACGATCAATTTTATTGGGGATGATTCTCATTCTGCCATTTTTATCGATAGCAAAACTCACACCTGAGGAACTGGATTTATTCAGGCTGCGTGAAGCCACGGCGGTTTATATCAACAGCGAAAAACTGACGATCGATGGTATTATTGATGAAGCGGTCTGGCAGAATAGCAATTGGCAGGAAGGATTCATTCAGCGTGATCCCAATGATGGGACGCCGGAAACATACCGGACCGAATTCTGTGTGTTTTATGATAATGATTACCTTTATGTCGGTGCCCGGGCACATGACCCTGAGCCGGAAAAGATAAGCGCCATTCTTACCCGACGTGACAATTATTCCGAATCGGACTGGATGTATGTCTCGATTGATAGTTATAATGATAATCGGACTGCCTTTGAATTTGGATTGAATGCCGCCGGCGTCAAACACGATATCCGCCGGTTTGATGACGTTAATGGCGATGAAGAATGGGATGCCATCTGGGAAGGTGATTCACACATCGATGAAAACGGCTGGACGGCTGAATGGCGGATACCTTTTCGGGAACTGCGTTTTACAAGCAGCGAAAATATGAGATGGGGTTTTCAGGTATACCGTGAATTGCCGCGACATAACAACGAATTGTCTGTATGGTCTTACTGGTCGCATAGTGAAGAGGGCTTTGTATCTCAATATGGCTCACTGACCGGATTAAAAGATATCAGGGTGAAAAATCCGATTTATTTTGCGCCTTATGTGGCCGGGTCAGCGGCTATTTCCGAAAATTTAGTCAATCCGGTTCATGAAAATAATTATGATCTGTTGTCAAATATTGGCGCTGATATTCGCTACATAATGCAAAAAGGACTGACTATTAATGCCACAATTAATCCGGATTTTGGTCAGGTCGAAGCGGATCCGGCAGATTTTAATCTGACGGAATTTGAAACCTACTTCAACGAAAACCGTCCGTTTTTTATGGAAGGCAGCAATATCATGCGCTTCAGCCTGGGTTTTGGTGATGGCGACGCCCAATTCAATAATTTATTCTACTCCAGGCGGATTGGACGCAGTCCGCAAGGCTGGGTTCCTGAAGATGATAATAAAGGTGTTCTGACCTACGATAATCCCGACCGTACGAATATTCTTGGCGCGGCCAAACTCAGCGGTAAGACCACAAACGGTTTGTCAATTGGAGTCATGGAAGCAGTGACCGGAGAAGAGAGAGGAATTGTATTTTATGAAGATGAAAGCCGGGATGCAGCGGTTATTGAACCCATGACAAATTACTGGCTGTCGCGGATTCAGAAAGATTATAACGAGGGTGAAACCAGTTTTGGCGGAATAGTTACAGCAGTGAACCGGAAACTTGATGATACCGGGATTGATTATCTGCATAATGCTGCCTATACCGGCGGATTTGATATTGACCATGAATTTCTGGATCGTAAGTATGCTTTTCAGGGTGCGCTTGCTTTCAGCCAAGTACAAGGTGATACAACGGCTTTACAATATACTCAGACCGCCTCATCCCGATATTTTAACCGGACGGATCGAACGGGATATAAAAATCTGCAATATGATCCGTTACGGACTTCGTTATCGGGGTATGCTGTGAAGGCGATATTGACAAAAAATTCAGGGAATATTCGAACGGCGACCGGTGGAACCGCCTTCAGTCCTGGCTTTGAAATCAATGATATGGGATTTTTACGACAGGTGGATAATATCAACTATTTTACCTGGGTGCAATACCGTAAATGGGAGGGAATGAAACACTTTCGGTCAATATATATCAATTTAAATCAATGGGCAAACTGGACATTTAACGGAACCCGCAGAAATATCGGCGGCAATGTGAATATGCATTTTGACTATAATAATAACTGGAGTAACGGTTTTGGAATCAACCGTGGCTGGAGTGGTTTAGATCCATCTTTTAACCGCGGTGGCCCAATGTTACGTACACCTAATAACTGGAATTATTGGGTTTACATTAATACTGATGGTCGTAAAAAAATCGAATTGTATATATTTGGATATTACTTTATTAATGAAGATAATGTAACCGGTTGGCAAGTTGAACCCGAGGTCACCTGGCGCCCGATGCAAAATATACAATTCAGCGGATCGCTGAATTAAAATCATTTTCAAGATACATGGGCCTGGGTAGGAAGTGCCGCAGACGAAAACGGTGATGAGCAATATATCTGGTCTTCTTTAGATCAGAAAACTGTCAGCCTTGTTTTACGAACAGACCTGACTCTGACACCGACGTTATCCATTCAGTATTATGCCCAGCCCTTTTTTACCGCAGGAAAGTTCTTTGATTTGATGAAAGTGGACGACCCGTATGCCAGGGACTATGACAAGCGTTTCGATAAATTCGGAAATCATATATCATATAATAACGGCAGCGGCGAATATGAAGTAGATAGAAATCTGGACGGAATCGCCGAGTATTCCTTTTCTGGATATGTCGATTTTAATTATAAACAATGTCGGTCTAACCTGGTTCTGCGCTGGGAATATAAGACCGGTTCGGCACTGTTTCTGGTCTGGTCGCAGGGATTTACGGATTATGAAGAATTTCAACCTTTTGGAATGAATCGAGATATTCGCACCCTGTTCAATACCGACGGTGACAATGTCCTGATGATCAAAGTCAGTCATATGCTCAATATCTGATTTGCTTCATTATTTATTCTAATAGATAAGCCGGTATCTTTGCCGGCTTTTTCAGATCCATAAAAAAAGTTCCCTTTCGGATTCAGTGATGTCGAATTTGAGGTAAAAAGTGAATGCAAAAATATTTATCTCGAACTTTTAAAATAGGATCCAATGATGGAATTTATTAAAGATATTCAAATAGGTTTACTAAACGGATGGTGATTTTCGCTCTGTTTTTATTGTTAATTGGTTGATGATTTTAATCTTTCTAAAACATTATAAAGTGAGAGTTTTTTCTACTGCAAGTCTACCGTTATAGTGCTTGTTAGTGAGTAATGACTTTTTCAGGAAACCCTATTTAGTATGTCACAAAGCACCTGCCCGACGGGGTCGTTTAAGCGGGGAGCATTACGACGAGATGGCCAGCGGTTCCGGGAGCAATAAGGTGTGAGGAGTCAACGATTGTTCCGGTGCGACTTCTGTCGTGCCGGAACAATCGACCCGATATTTATCGTTGCACTCATCGGGTAATTTCTTGTGGAAGCATAAAAAAATGGCTCACCTTAGGGAAGAACAAAAAGAGAGAGGTGAGCCATGGAAACAATTAGTTTACAAATCAAGATAGGTGAAAGGATTGACAATTTCAATGAATTTGAGGAAAACCTAATAAAAATGATTCGTCATGAGGTACTATTAGCGGTAAGTCGCTATCTGGAGTCATTGGATAAAGAATTAAGTTGTCAATTTGAGCGGGATCAATCCGGATATCAGTATGCTGGACAGGTAGCTCGGACAATACGATTTTACTACGGTGCAATACAAATAAAGCGTCGTCGTTATCGCCGTAAAGGAAAAAAGGACATCTATCCGCTGGATCTGTTTTTGCCTTTGGGTAAGCTGAGCGCGAAATTGACGGAGATAGCGATTGATTTAAGTACGGAAATACCCTATGCCCGCAGCAGCCGTTTAGTGCAAGAGATTTTGGATGTAAAGGTCAGTGGCAAAGGGCTCTGGCATTCCGGCAGCCGCCGGACGGAAAGGACTGGAAGAGCGTGTTATTCATGAAGCGGAACGTAATCGGATATTTGAAGAGGGCCGGGATTCATATCCTCAGGACTGGCAATATAACAATAAGCCCCGACTACCGGTTTATGTTGAATTGGATGGCACGATGGTGGGCAGTCGCGAACCAGGCGAGGAACGGTTCGAAGTCAAGGGTGGAATCATGTACCGTGATATTCGGCAGATCGGGAAAACCCGTTATCGGTTGATGGACAAGATGGTCTATTCGTCTGCTGATAGCAGTGTTGTATTTAGTGAACGGTTTTATGCCTTTTGTCGAAAACGCGGCCTGCCGAATAGCGGAAAGAAGATATTTTTAAGTGATGGTGCCGGGTGGTTGCGAACGAGCGCCGAATATGTCTTTCCTCAGGCCGAGAAACGCCTGGATTTGTATCACCTGAAGAAAGCCTGCAGCAAGGTATTGAATGATGAGGAAATGGATATTATAAACCAGACTATTTACTCTATCTATAAGTATAGTTGATTGTAAAAATCCGTATCCGGTTGCGTATCCCGTTTCAGATGACAAAATATACATAAATATACATGTTTTGGAGTTTATTGAGATAGGGGCGAAGGTGGTTTTTACAAACAGAAAATCCCGTCGTTTCCGACGGGAAAAGAGAGTGCCGAAGGCCGGACTTGAACCGGCACGTAGAAATTCTACGAGGGATTTTAAGTCCTTTGCCGCTCGTCGTGAAATAAAATCCGTATCCAGTCCGTATCCGATTTTATAGCAATCTTGACGCATTTTCAGGCTTCCACACGCTGGTAAGTTGCACTTGTTTTATTTGTTTGTCGCTCATCGAATATTTGTTTTAAAAATGTTTCCGGGAATTGGGTATAAATTTCAGTGACCTTAACGCTGCAATGGCCTAATAATTCCTTTACTAAACTAATATTATTTAGCTCTAAAAGTTTTCTAAGTGCAAAGGTATGTCTTAAGCAATGTAACGTTTTACCCGGCAGTCCGGCCTCTTTACAAACATCGCTAAATATATGAGAAATCCGGCTGTCGGATAGTGTGGTCTGCATTGCAATATCATAATCAGGGATTCGCTCCAATGGTATAGGAATAATACGCTCTTTACGATTTTTTGTTTTGTTGACGTAGATATATTCACCTTCCCGGCGGCTCTCTTTGAGTTCGCCTAATCTCATTCCTGTTGATTCATAAATTCTAAATATTGCAGACATCTCACTATCTGGAATATGGTTATAAATCTTTTCCATTTCATCAGGCAATATGAATTTAGGCAAACTTTTATCTGTCTTGATCTGCTTTACCCGGAAGGGTATTTTATCAATCATTTCTTTTTCAAGTAAGTAATTCAGCATCGCCCGGATTCCACGCAACCGGATATTCACTGTCGTAGAATTGTATTTATTTTCTAAATAATTAATCAGGTTTGGGAAGTGCTTAGAGTTTAATGATTCAAAATATCCAACGTTATCATAACACTCTTTGAAATCCTTGACGGCCAGTCCGTAAGTGTAGATAGTGGTCTCTCTTAGGTTGTGTTCCCGGCCATAATTCTTTTCAAAATATCGGATCCCATCAGTGATCGTTAAACGTTTGTTTGCTTCGTCGATCTCTTTACGGATTCGCTGTTTGACTTCCATTTCCTGACTCTGAATTTTACGCAAGTGCTTTTCTGCATCTCGTCGCTCAGTGCAACCAGTCGGAAGTAATCGCTCTTTGCCGTCAATCCAAATTCTGACATAAAATTTGTTTCTTAACTTGCGTAAAGAAGCCATTACTTCACCTTTGATTTAAGGTTATCAATTTGTTCCCGGCTTATAAGATTCATACCACAGCGTACATTCCCGCCGATCTTGACAGGTGTCAATTTACCCGCTTCAATCAACTTGAAAATCCAGCGGGTTGACACTCCCAGGATTTCCGCCGTTTCTTTGATAGTGTTTAAGTCTTTTGTTTCCATCTTGTTACACTCCGTTTTAAATACCTATCTATCGGTATATTATATAATTAAGTTCGCAATGTCAAGAATAATCATGTAATATACCCGTTTTCCCGTATATTATTAATACCGTATTTATAAGCGTTTTAAACAACGATCTGTCCGGGTCTATGGTTTGCTATGGGTTTAGATACTTTCGTTGAATCCTGAACCGTTACAGGCGCTCCCAAGCGTCTTTTATGAATTATTTCAAGTGCTTTGATATTACCCTTTGGATTGTTACTCTTGAGACCGGGATTTTTACCAAAGCGGTAGTAATAAACCGGGCATTCCGGTGCAGAACATATTTTGACTTCATCGGAAGTTCCGACACATTCCAGACAGTAAAGCCGGATTGATTTCAGCGGAGTTGCCCCCGGCTTTGTGTCGGGTATCTTTCCCATGCGATAAGGGTAAAACTTGCATTTAACCGCCGGGCAGTCGGTCGGTAAATAGATACGGCCACCCATGCACTCAATACAAAATTTGCGAATCGCTTTTAAGTAAGTTAATCGCTTCATTATTTCACCTTTGTAATAATCATAATTTTAACAAGTCGTCTGAATGAATTACGATCCAGAAGCCGGGTCGATTCTTTTCACTAAGGCAGACAACCGGCGTTTTGTTTTCTTTGACGGCTTTTTGCTTAGTGTCATCCCAAAGCGTAACGACACTATGTTTTACCCGTTGTTTTGCCTCAATATAAAGCGTCTCATGGATCACGTCCGCCCGTGTTCCGTTTCCAGAGTTACCGCCGCTCAATGGATTTCGTTGACCGTTAAAAAAATGTGCTACACGTCTCTCGAATTGTTTCCAGGCTTTATCTGCCATGTTTCACCTCTTTAAAATGGTAAGGTTTCCTGACAACGTTCACGCTCCAAACGCCCCAGGCTTTCGATGAAATATTCCGGATCTTGTTCTATGCAAATGAATTTCCTTTTAAGCCTGTGGCAAGCGATAGCCGCTGATCCCGATCCGCTGAAGGGGTCAAGTATTAAATTGCCTTCATTTGAAAGCGTCCTGATCAGATAACCGACAAGATTTACCGCTTTTTGTGTAGGGTGTCCGGTTCGCTCGGATTCCGGCAGGTTGTCTTTACTTGGATAGTAAAGCGTCTGTTCCGGCCAGCGATCCCCGGTCTCGTTTACGGTAGTGTAATCATTTTCCTGTTTGCGGGTGATATTCCCGGCCTTGTGCGCTTTCCGGTAAGGTTCGCCGGGTCTCATAACAGGATTAAAAACCAAGTCCCGGGTCAAGGTCTTTTGCTTTTTCCAGACGGTTACTAATTCGACGTTACTCCGGGGTTGCTTCTTATTGACGGGTTGCCCGTTGCTCTTAATCCAGGTGTAAAAATATCTGAATTTAAAATATTTCTGAAAAGCGTTTCCGATTGCCAGGCTTGTTATGTAGTCGCAGAACATAGCAACCTGCCCGCTGTCGTTTAATATCCGGTCGAATTGCTCAGCGTAAAATTCAAAATCATGGTCTCTGAAATTCCAACTTTTATAAAGGTCTGCCAGTGCCGTTTCGTAAGGCGGGTCGGTCAATATTAAATCAATGGAATTGCTTTCAATTTCAGACAATATATCGATATTGTTTCCAAACGTGATCTGGTTTATAAATCTGTTATCGGTCTGTTTTACAGACTTAACTTGTTCAGATTCTGAACGGGTTTTACTTCCGTCCGATTCAGACCGAAGTTCCTTTTTCCTTTGTTCAGATTCTGACCGCCCACTGACATTAAATATTTTAGCGGCTTCTGGTTGTGATAAAGTAGGCAAATTTGCCGACTTATTTTTAGGTCTATGCACTGGCATATTCGCCAGCCGTGAAGCAATGACTGCCTGCTTTGCTTTGGAAAGCGTATCAGTGCTCATTCCGGTAAGTTTAGTCGCCTGAAATAATGGTTTGCTTCCGTCCGATTCAGACGGTGGCAATTTTGTATATACGTTCTCGCTGTTTTCTCTCTGTTTATCAACGGTCAAAGCAGACATTCAATCACCTCACGCTGCCGTCGATTTGGCCTTGCCGATCCGGTCAGTATGATAAAATCCAACTCCCGGCGGTTTAATAATATCTTGCAGTCGATCCGGTGAATAGGAAGCCTGCCCGATCCGATTAATTTGCGCATCTTGCTTTCGGAAATCCGGCAATATAAAGCCCCTTCAGTAACCGTCAACCATTTTGAATAAACGCCATTCAATTTATTCTCAATGGTTTTAAGTCCGGCTAATATCTGGTCGTCAAAGTCCATTTTTACTCAATTATTATAATTTCCGGCATTTGTTCTATTTCCATTTTTATCTCTTGTGCTTTCAACGTAGGAATTATCTTATCCGCCACTATTCTGGCACAGGCTACAGCGTCCTTATGTTCATTCTCGGTGTTTAGCGTATTTGCGACATCAATTATCTTGTTCAATACACTCTTAGATTTTGGATTATTTCTGAATTGTTCTGCTATAGCTATCTTTGGACGGCCTTTTCTATTCCCTTCTTGATTGCCAGTTACAAACTGTCCTTTTGCATTCCGTTTATTTTCCGTGCTTTTTACGGTCATTTTATCACCTCTTAATTATTTGGCTCACAAAAATAGATTCCATCAACACACCGGATAAAATTTCCGGCATCATATTGCTCTAAAATGATCTTATAAAGTGCAGCCGTTATCGGTTTTCTTTCCCGGAAACTGGCATCGTTTAACCGTTCTCGAAACACTGCCATTTGTTGCTCAGTATATAGAATCGGCAATATAACAGGCTTAGATGACATCGCCATTTAGCCCTTCTATATCAAATATCTTGATGGATTCCCAGCCGGTCGGGCGAATTGTTGCTGAAATTTTAGCAGATTCAAGGTATCCCCTGTCCTTGCCAAGCGTCTTCAGACAAAATATAATTGAAGTCACATCGCCCTTTTCAATGTTTTCAAATAGTTTGCTTTCCGCCATATCAACGAAACTTTCCTTTGCGTCTTCAAACGCTGCCTTAATCACCTCGTGCCGGTCAATATAGTTAGTAATCGTTTGACGGTTGCAACCTAAAAGCCGTGCTGCTTGTGACTTAATCCCGTGCGCTTTTTCGATCGCCACAACGACCTGTTCAACGCTAAAAATTTCTTTGCTTTTTTTTAATGTGCTAATCTGTTTTGTCATTATTTGCCCCATTTTTTATGATTTCAAGAATTCTATCTAATTTCTTTTCTAATTTATCCAGGCGTTTTGAAACTTGATTTATATTGTCTTCAATCACTGCCATTAACATTGAATCCATTATTTCACCTCGATTTCTTTTAATGCTGTTATAACGTCCTGTAATAATTCCGGCGGAAAAGTCACGCCCTTTTTGGTCGGTTGAAATTCGCTGTTACTGTCTTTGTAATATTGCCTGACATCAATAAACTTTCGATCCTGATATTCCTGTTTTGAAATGCGAATTATGATGTCATCGCTTTTGTGAATGTCCACGCTTTTTTTATTCTCAGTCATCTTTCAGTCCTTTCTTTAATATTCTAAAACTTTCTTAAGCTTGTAGCTCTTAGATAAACATTCTCTTATACCAAGTAATAAACTTATTGTATGGGGCGAAACTTGTCGGATTTTCAGGGTGCGAAACTTGTCGGTGTTTCTCGACGGAAAAAACAGGGTGCGAAACTTGTCGGTGTTTTAGGGTGCGGTTACCGTACGACACTTGTCTAAAAATCATTGGTAAAGTCTCCATTTACAAATAGTTACCAGGGTGCGGCCATTTACCTTATCAGTCCGTATATTTCCCATGTTTTCCAGTTTTTTTAATCGGTCTCTTAATGTGCTTCCCGCTTGCTGTGTTTTGCGTTTTGCTTTTTCAAGGCTAAAAAGAAATTGTCCCCGATCAAGCGATATTTGTTTATTTCCACTGCCGCATTTTGCATTTACAACGGTTCTCTTATGACTTGCCTCTGTTAAGCAGAATATCCAAAACTGTAATAAATCAGGGTCTTTATATACTCTTGAATCGGTTATTTTTCTGTAAAGATATAATTTCGTTTCGTTAGTGATCGTAGTGCATTGATACGGTGTTGCATAGTCCATCATGTGACTAAATCCTTTTACAGTACCACCGTTTGAAAAATAGTCCGTGACATCAAAGCCCGGCTTGGTTTTTAAATGCCATTCATAGGTATAAACTTTCTGATCCGGGAAGGTGTTTTTTAACGTCCGTGCAAGATTTTCCGCTCCATCGTATCCAGGCGGATCATTGTCATAAACAATGTATATTTGCTGGAAGTCTTTTAGCGGTGTTAAGTCTTTAGGAATTGAAGCCGCTCCGGTGGTATTCGTAATGGTATTTATTCCATGAGATAAAAGGGTAACGGCATCCTTGCAACCTTCACAAAATACAAGGAATGAAGCCTTGTCATATTTTGGAATAAGGTTTAATGGGAATAATTTACTTTTGCTCTGCCCGTCCTGTTTGCCTTTGTGGTGTTGAATATTTATCGGTTGCCCGGATAGGTTGCAATGATTGAAGACTAAGCAGTCTTTTGTTTTATCGTATCCGGAGTAGGTGTCAACGGCGGCTTGCAGTGTCCAGGACATCGGAATTTTACCAGCGGCTTTCAGCTCATCAAAATTAGTTATCAGATAGTCATTAAGCCGCTTTGCTTTGGTTTCAATGTTGGATTGACTATAAGGCTTGCCAGACCTTTTAAAAGACTTGTAAGGTGTTGAATCAATTCCTAATTGTTCGGCGAATTGATAGGTATTGCCCTTTGCTCCGCATCCTCTGCAATTCCATTGACCGTACTTTTCAGAATCTTTATCAAGACAAACAGAAAAACTTGGGTTGTGGTCATCATGGAAGGGACATAAGCCGGTAAATTGCCCGTCGCTCCCAACTTTAAAACGCTTAACTTTATCAGCGAATAACTGGTAACAATCCATCAATAAAGCCCTATTTATTGCGCTTCTCTAACCAGTCTTTTACAATCTCTATTGATTCCAGGGCATATTTTGCCGGTATTCCTTTATCCGGCTCGTTTAATACCGGCAATCTTTTACGCAACCGCAAATAAGTAATCTGCTCTGGATTCGCTCCGGTTGCTTTCATAAGTTGTTTTCGTGTTAAAAAATTCTCATTCATTGTTTCACCTATTTTTAATTATTTTCCACATAACAAATATAGATAGAATAGAAATGAATGTAAATACATAATATAACAACAGGTTAGGCTGGTTACTTTTCCAGCCTTAAGGAGTTGTTTTTAGGGTAAAAATAGGCTTCTTAAGCGGGGAAATATTATTTCAGATAACCATAAATATTCTTATCTGTTGCCTTAAAATCGGCTTTTGGCAGACTATTTATCAGTTCAATGATTGCATATGCTGGTCGTGCCCGACCTTGCTTTTTTAGCACCGCAGCCAGTGGTATCAATACGTAGGGCAATGCTTTCAATTTGTTGGATCGCCCTTTAAGTAACTCCGCTTTTGCTTCTATAAGTGCATAATATCTATCTCTGGTTGCATTTTCGAGGGCTATCTTACTAACAAAATCTTTTTGTGCTTTAATGCTCTTTTCATAATCTTTTATCCGATTATCTAATTTCTTTTTCGTTAATTTCCTGAATTTCTGATAGAGTTTAGTCCTAACATTTGCAGGTGTCCTAAAATATCTGATTATGCTATAGACACATTCAAATATTTCATTATTTTGCTGTGGTGACAGTGTGTTATAATTGCATGATTTTTTCCATGAATCAAATATGCGACCATCTTCGAGAGTACCCACTCTACCTGAATAAGGCATTATTATCAATCTTGGATTCAGTAAGTCATCGGATTTAATCCAGCCGGTATATTTAACTCCGTCCTTATCTGTAACGGTGAAAAAATCGTTATAATCAAATTCCTTAAATTCTGTTGGCATTGCTAAGTCCTTTTGTTTAGCCCTTTGGAAGTGATAAGCGGGCAGGCGGCAAAGGTTTCCGCTTTTCGGGAATGACCCTATCCCGCTTATGTCAAATAACGTTAAAATAAATCTGAATGTGATCCCGTTCTAGTCAGATAGATATTATCTTGATCCTGGGACCAGATTAAAAGC
>JAHJGX010000259.1 GCA_018824205.1 bacterium | reverse complement strand
ATGTAACGAGGTTTAAAACAAGAAAAATTACATTTAACCCTATATTATTATTATTGTTATTCCTGTCTCATCGTTACAATATTTCGGGAATGCAGGATGTATGACAATATTTAAAAATTGTAAAAGAATATAAAACTCTTTCTTGAGACATTTTGAAAATAGGTTAGAATATCAACAGCTACTGCTACAACGACTACCTCGGCTCAGCAAGAGCAATCACTAATAGTTCGCCAAGTGTCATCTGGTCGCGGGATTACTATCCCTTCGGCGAGGATATGGATGCCAGTGGTACGGGGAATGAATACAAATTCACCGGCAAAGAGTGGGATGAAGAGAGCGATTGGTTTTACTCCTGGCATCGGTATTATGATCCGGCGCTGGGGATGTTCCGGCAGGTGGACCCGCTGTGGTATAAGTATCCTTCTTTGGCGCCGTATCATTATTGTAAGAATAACCCGTTTAAGTATGTTAATCCGGATGGAAGAGCTCCAATACCGAAATATAAAGATTTGATAAGCTCGTAAAAAAGGCAAAATACGTTTCATTATTTAGTTTTCACAGTGTCGGATTCAAACGAGAATTTGCATAGCATGCTTTCATTATTCGCTGCATCAAGAGCAGAAATGTAAAAGTTTTGATTTTGCATATCATTATTCATATCGGTAATAAACTGCTCCGATGAACCGGGAATCAGCGCATAAATCGATGAACCATTTGTAATGTCTACAGAATCGGTTTTTGAAAAATAGATGACATAATTTCGAATGAAATTACCCTTTTCCTCAATAGGTTTTACCTGCCAATTGAATACCAGTTTCTGATTCATTTGGCTTATAGAGCAATTTTGAGGGGTCGGAACAGCCTGTTTAAATTTCCACGGAAGGGCGGGGGGAATAGCTGGATTCTGGAATTTTTCATTTTTTAATGTATTCCACTGAGCGCTGTCCAGTGAACTCATTGCGAATAATACAACTCCTTCCAAACCGATGCTGCGGGCATCATCTATTTCCTGGAGGATTTCCTGAAAGGGAAAAGCCCAGACGCCTAGACCGGCGGCGATCGGCTGCTCAATATTCTGTAAACTTTGCCAGCGTTCAATCAGGGCTTGAAACCGTCCATTTGCACGGGATGCGTAAGTCATTGGAATAATCATATCTATCTTACCGATCTTTGCCCACCGTGCTGCATCCTGATACACCTCATGGTATCCATTCCAACCCGGTGCATTATAATTGCCAAGAACCGCCGCGGATACTTTGACCGAAGGCTTGATTGAAGTGATGGCGTTATATGCTTCCGCAATAAATTCAGTAACTTGTTCGCGTTGCCAGTCTTCCCAATCGAGGCGAAGCGGATTATCTTTCCTTGATTTAAAGCGTGATACACTGACGGCGTCATGGGAGTAGCCGTTTGCGGTTGAGCCTTCAGGATAGCGAATATAATCAAAATGAATTCCGTCAATATCGTATTTCGAACAGATTTCCATAACGACATTTTTAATGTGCCTGCGGGCTTCAGGGTTTCCGGGGGAAAAAGAAACATAGTGGTCGGATTTTGGCATTTGAACACCGTTACTGTCGCATATTACCCAATCCGGATGGGTTGCAAAGGGTTGGAGAGGTGTCGTTGAAATTGGGTCATTGGTTCCTCGCCAGCAGGGAAATGTATTGACCCAGGCGTGCAATTCAAGGTTCATCTCGTGCGCGGTCATGACTGCATATTCCAACGGGTCCCAATCTGGATCTTTTCCTAAAGTCCCGGTAAGTAAATGGCTCCAGGGTTCATAACTTGATTGAAAAAAAACATCTCCATTGCCTCTGACCTGGAAAAATACCGTATTGCAATTGGCATTTTTAACGGTTTCAAATGATCCCCTGATATATTCCTGGATAACCTCTTTTTGAGTTGTACTCAGGTTCTGGGTATAATCAAACCGGCTCATCCAGACTCCGCGCAGTTCTCGGGAAGGTGGACTGATTTCTGGTTGCTTAAGTGATATTTCAGATGGTTTTTCAAAAATAGCTAAAATGATCAGAACAGAAATGATGATAATAAGTGACAATAAAAGGAATTTGAATAACTCTTTGGTGCTTTCTTTCATGAATCCCTCAAATAATAACTGTTTTCATAAGTTTACAAGATTAAATTTAGTCAAACGGAGGCAAATTCCAATGGTTAGTTATGGTATCTTACAAATATTTAAGATTTTGATATGAGAGTAACTTATATCTTGGTTACGCTTGCTTCACATATTGCGATTAGTTAAGTTTACCTGAAATTTGATATAGTGGAGAAAATCAACAGATGAAACCGATCCAAAAATTCATTGTGTCACCGGTGTTACCGGAGCGTTTGAAACGTCTACATGATCTGGCACATAATCTCTGGTGGAGTTGGGACTTTGAAACCCGTGAATTATTCCGACGTTTAGACCCTGATCTCTGGGAAAATGTCCGCCACAATCCGGTCCAGATGCTGAGTCAAATTGATCAGGAAATTCTTGAGGAACGTGCCAGGGATGAAAGTTATCTATTTCAGGTCAACCGGGTTATTGAACGATTTAATCATACATTAAAAAAAACACCCTGGTTCGGTCAGTCTAATAAAGAAGAGACAGAACTGAGCATAGCCTATTTTTCGATGGAATACGGGATAACAGAGAGCCTGGCAGTGTATTCCGGCGGTTTGGGCATTTTGTCCGGTGATCATGTAAAATCAGCTTCGGATCTCGGGATACCGCTCTGTGGTGTTGGATTATCTTACCAGAACGGTTATTTCCAGCAAAGAATAAATATTGATGACTGGCAGGAAGAAGAAGTAGCTGCCAACGATTTTTATAATATGCCTCTCGATCTTGTCAAGGATCAGGAGGGCAACCGACTACTGATTAAGGTTCCTTATCCAGGACGATACGTATATGCCCAGATATGGAGAGCCATGGTTGGCAGAACTCCGTTGTACCTGCTTGACTCAAATATTGATGAAAATGCCGATGCAGATAAAAAAATAACCGCCGAATTGTACGGTGGAGATATGGAAATACGCATTCAGCAGGAAATCCTTCTTGGTATGGGAGGTGTTCAGGCATTGAATGCTATTGATAAACCGGCTAGTGTTTATCATTTAAACGAAGGACATTCAGCATTTCTTGGACTGGAAAGAATCAGAAAGCATGTTTCCGTCAACAAGTTGTCCTTTTACGAAGCGCTTGAGTTGGTTAAATCCAGTTCGATTTTTACCACCCATACTCCCGTTCAGGCGGGGATCGATTTATTTCCGGCCAGCCTGATCGAAAAATATTTTAAAGACTACTGCAAAGATGTCGGGATAACCATCAATGAACTCCTTGCTTTGGGTGGAAAAAATACAGCCGATCCAAAAGAAGATTTTTCCATGGCGATTCTCGCCCTGAAATTATCCTACAAAGCAAACGCTGTCAGCGAGTTGCATGGAGTGGTTGCCCGTCAAATGTGGCGCTCCTTGTGGCCTGAAATATTAGCGCCTGAAATTCCGATTATCAATGTGACAAATGGTATTCATCAGCCTTCCTGGACATCGCGGGAGATTACTGATTTATATGATCGCTACCTCGGCATGGAATGGCGAACCAAACCTTCCGGGAAGGAAATATGGGATAATGTTTTTCAGATTCCCGATGGTGAACTATGGCGCACCCATGAACTAAGAAGGCAACGGCTGGTTGAATTTGTGCGACGAACCCTAATCAAACAGTATAAAAACCTGGGAAAACCCGCCTATGAGATTGCCCGGGTTGAAAGTGTTTTGAATACTGAAGCCCTCACGATTGGTTTTGCGCGTCGCTTTGCGACTTATAAAAGGGCAGATTTAATTTTTACTGATCCTGAACGGCTTGAGAAACTGATTGGCAAAAAAGCGCGTCCGGTTCAGATTATTATCGCGGGAAAAGCCCATCCTCAGGATAATGAAGGGAAACGATTAATTCAACAAATTTTGAAGCTGTCACACGAAGAACGGTTTTATCAATCGGTAGTGTTTATTGAAAATTATGATATGAATGTTGCCCGGTATCTTGTCCAGGGATGTGATCTGTGGTTGAATACCCCCCGGCGCGGGCTGGAAGCCTGTGGGACAAGTGGAATGAAAGCCGCAGTTAACGGGGTCATAAATTTCAGCACCCTGGACGGCTGGTGGGATGAAATCTATAGTCCGGGAATCGGATGGGCGATCGGGAACAGGGAAACGTATGAGGACAATGCTTACTGGGATGAACAGGAAGCGATGAAACTGTACAATATTCTCGAGAAAGAGATTATTCCCACCTTTTACTATCGTGATAAAGATGGACTTCCCCGGGACTGGATTCATAGAATGAAGAATTCAATTGCAAGTATCTGTCCGGTTTACAATACAAACAGAATGTTGAGTGATTACACAAATACCATGTATTTTTCTGCCGCTGAAAGGTCTCAGAAGATGCGTATGAACTCTTTTACGCTGTCAAAAGAGCTGGCCCAATGGAAGAAACATATGCGGGACAACTGGAAATCAATCAGGTTTTTAAAAGTCGAGACAAGCTCAACAAAGGAACTTTCTGTTAAAAATAGTTTAGAATTAAAGACTGAAATTTTTCTGGATAGCATTAATCCTCACGATGTTGAATTACAGATTTTTTACGGGAAAATCGACAGCATTGGCGGAATATCCGAAGGTTCTTTTGTTTCTATGGACCTTGAGACTGAAATGGGAACGAATAAATTCAAATATAAGGGCACATTGAACAATTGGCAAAGTGGACTGAACGGATTTACGATCAGAATCATTCCCAAACATCAGGATCTTGGCAATCCTTTCGAGGATGGATTAATTCATTGGTTTGAGGGATAAAAGACAATATATTTGTCTAGTAATTTATTCTGAACGGAAGTATTGATTAATGATTTTATTGAACGATGAACGAGTTATTCAGATACTGAAAGAAGCAAGAAGATTTGTTATTTTAACCGGAGCAGGAATATCTGCCGAAAGTGGTATTCCGACTTTTAGAGGTGAAGAGGGACTTTGGAAAAAATTATCGCCGGAAGAACTGGCCAGTTTTGAGGCATTTTATAATAATACCGGTGTTGTTTCCGAGTGGTATCAGCATCGTCGTGAGATTATCCACAATACCGAACCTAACGCCGGGCATTTCGCTTTGACTGAACTGCAGAAATTGGCGCCAACTTTTGATCTGATTACTCAAAATGTTGATGGATTACATCAGCGGGCAGGCAGCAGGGACGTCATCGAACTCCACGGTAATATAATGGAAAATTACTGTATCAATTGCAACCTGCAATATTCCCAGGATGAATTTGATAAAATCTATCGCCATAATCCCAATCATATTCCGCATTGTTATTGTGGTGGTTTGATCCGGCCGAATGTAGTTTGGTTTGGAGAAGCGCTTCCCGAAGAAAGTATCGAAAAAGCCTATCAAGCATCGCAGCAATCCGATGTTTTTCTGTCTATCGGAACCAGCGCTCAGGTATCACCGGCTTCTAATCTGCCGCGAATCGCCAAACAGAATAATTCATACCTTATTGAAATAAATAAAACCAGTACTGCAATCAGTGATATTGTGGACCTTCATCTGGAAGGACTTTCCGGTGAAATACTGCCGATGTTGATTGATGATTACAAATTATTGCTGAATGATAAATAGAAATACCGGTATTATTGTGATTGAATCGAGGAAAAATTTCTACCTGATCGTATTTGCCGGTTTTTTGTCAATTGCGCTGGGTTCATGCGCCTATTACAATACATTTTACAATGCCGAGCAGTATTTCAAAAAGGGTATTGAGGAATTGGAAAAAGCCGGAGACGGAAAAATCACTGCCAATGTCAGAAAGAATTTCAATACTGCAATTGAAAAATCCAATAAAGTAATTTTAGCTTATCCGGACAGTCGTTGGACCGATGATGCTGCTTATATCATTGCCATGTCGCAATATTATAAGACCGATTACTCTGCTTCGCGAAAAAGCTTTGAGCAATATTTTGCCACCTATCCGGCCAGTGAATTGCGTGCTCGTGCGGAAATCTGGTATGGTCGTTGTTTGTGGAAAATGGGTGAAAAGGAGCACTCACTCCGACAATTGAAAATATCCAGTCAGAGAGAGAAAAATCCCATAATGAAATCCGAGATATTTTTTGCATTGGCCGATCTTCACCAATCTTCCGGAAATCTGGATTCAGCCCTTATTTATTACCGTTATACAACTGAAGCCGGACGAGACATTCCAATGGCAGCGCTGGCCCAGTATAATATTGCCGAAATCAACTTGAAAAAGAACAATACTGAACTGGCAATTACCAATTTAAAGAAAGTGAATAATTTTGCGCCTTCCTTGGAATTGAAAAATAAAATGCAGATTCTGCTTGCCCGGATTTACCGCGAAGCCGGGCGTTTTGACGAGGCACGGGATTTAATAAATGCCAAATTAAATGATATTGCCAATGAAAGTGTATGGGGCGATCTTGAGTTTCAGTTGGGTCTTCTTTTTCTGGCTGAGGGTGATTATGAATCAGCGGAGTCCCGGTTTAGTCAGGTTACTGAAAAATATCAGGGCAAACCGGTCTCTGCCGAAGCATATTATCAACTGGGACAGTTGTATATGGTTCATCTTGGCGACTATGAGAAAGCTCAGAAAAGTTTTGAAACGGTTAAGCGTGAGGATAAAAATTCCAAATATATTCTGGATGCACAGAATAAAGTCACTGAAATTAAACGATTTTTCAGTCTGAACACAAAGTTTAAGGAATCCTGGAAAAACGTCAAACCCCACATTGATCAGATCGAAGGAAGAATTGACACAAGTGCCATTGATATTTCCAGTGATGAAAAGCCGGAAGTACTGAAAAAAGCCATCGAGCAATACGAAGAAAAGAAGCTAAAGATGTCCGATACGGTGAGCGTGTTCCTCGATTATTATCAGGTCATGTACGAAATTGGCGAACTCTATTATTTTGACTTCAATAAAACTGACAGTGCGTTTTATTATTTTAACCGGATTTATTCGACAAATTATTACAATACGATTCGGGATAAAGCACTGTACGCGGTTTATTTTTTATTAAACGAATCCGGAAAAAGCGATCTGGCAAACACATATCTGGATACAATGAAATCCGAATTTCCGGAATCACGTTATCTCCGGTTTATTGAGAGCAGGGACGTCGAATTGCCGGAAGACAATATTCAGGCCCGTCAGATATTTCTCAATGGGGAAAAATACTTCAACTTTCAGCCCGATTCATCCATTGCGGTTTATTCCGGTATTATTGCTGATTTTCCGACCACACTTTATGCTGAAAAGAGTATGTTGTCAATCGCTTGGATAACTAAAAATCGGTATTATGATCTGGATAAATCCACGTATTGGTATCAGAAATTTATTGAGGTTTATCCGAAAAGTGATATGCTGAGTTATGCTCAATCGGAACTCAGCGAACTGAAAAGTATTGCCGATTGGTTGATAGAATCAGAAAAAGATACAGTCAAGGATACAACGAATACGATACTGCCTGCCGAATTAGGTGACAAAGAGACGGATGAACCGGTTGACAGGAACAACGAATGAAATGTCTGACAAGCGGAATTGTTGTCGATAATCATGCGATCGCCGAAAATATATACAAGGCTGTTATAACAGCACCTGTTATTGCCAATCAGTGCTTGCCTGGCCAGTTCGTGAATATTTACTTTCCGGAATCAATAAAAATATTTCCACGGCCATTCAGTATCGCCGGGATCGATAACAATGCCATTCTTCTTGTTTATAAGGTTATTGGTTCACAAACAACGGTAATGAGCGGTTGGAAGCCGGGTGATAGTGTCAAAATTCTCGGACCGTTGGGCAACAGTTTTAATTATTCCGGACAGAAAAATGAACCGATCCTGCTGGCCGGAGGCGTAGGAGCAGCGCCGCTGATGTTCCTGCGTGATCGACTTTATCAGGAAGGTATCAAACCTACCTTTTTTCTGGGAGCCCGTACGAAATCCCAATTGCCTTTTTTAAGTGACCTAAAATCAGAATTAATACTCACTACCGATGACGGTTCAACCGGCAGTAAAGGCTTAATTACAGATAAACTGCTTGAATATCTTCAGAAGAATGATAATCCTGTATCAGTATTTGCATGCGGTCCCGATCCGATGATGAAAACACTAAAATCAATGCCATTTCCCGAAAACCTATCCGTTTATGTGTCTCTGGAAAAAACAATGGCCTGTGGTCTGGGATTGTGTCAAGGGTGCATTGTGAAAAATTCATCTGATAATGACCATAAGCACTACTCTTTGGTTTGCAAGGATGGACCGATATTTAACCTGGATGATGTTGAATTTGATGATTGATTTACGAGTTGATCTGGGAAAAAATCTCGTTTTATCAAATCCGGTTCTGACGGCATCCGGTACATTTGGGTATGGTGATGAACTGGTGGAGATTTTAGATATCAATCGGTTTGGTGGCATTGTAACAAAATCCTTGAGTCTCGAACCGCGCATCGGCAATCCATCTCCACGCATCGTCGAAACAGTATCGGGAATGATCAATTCAATCGGTCTGGCGAATATTGGGCTGGAAGCATTTTTAGAACAGAAAAAACCATTTCTCAGGGAATTGAACTGTAAGGTCATTGTCAATATTGCAGCAAAAACCGAGGAAGAATTTGGTACTGTAATTCAGAAACTGGATAATGAGGACTGGATTGCCGGGTATGAAATCAACGTGTCTTGTCCTAATGTTAAAGAGGGCGGGATTGCTTTTGGAACGGACTCGCAAGTTCTTGATCGTCTTACCCAAACATTGCGCAAAACGACCAAACGGTTTCTGATAATTAAATTATCACCCAATGTGACCGATATAGCCGCGATGGCGAAAATTGTTCAGGACAATGGCGCCGATGCCGTTTCGTTAATCAATACGGTTTATGGTGCAGCAATTGATATATACACACGCAAACCGAAAATAAATACGATTATTGGCGGACTATCAGGCCCGGCAATTAAACCAATCGCAGTGGCAAATATAATAAAAGTCCAGAACTCTGTTGATATTCCAATTATTGGAATTGGTGGAATCAGTTCCGGTGAAGATGTTGTTGAGTTTATTCTGGCCGGGGCTTCAGCAGTTCAACTTGGGACAATAAATTTTATGAATCCTTATGCAGTCAATGATATTCTGGAATTTTTAAGAGTATATATGAAGCAACAGAAGCTGATGTCGATCAGTGATCTCATCGGTCGTTTTGAAAAATGAAGTTAATATTTTTAACAATCGGTATCGTTTTTATCACTGCATGTACTTCAGCCCCACGGTATCACTATTCTCCACCCTCAACACAACAGCCTCCAAAACCTGACAAGCAAAAACCGCCGCCAATGCTGATTCAGGGTGCTCAACATACAGCTATGTTTATCGCTTCATTTTACGGTTTGAATGATGGATTCGACGGTAAGAAAGCAGCGAACGGTGAAATATTTAATAAAGACGCGCTGACGGCCGCTCATAAATCGCTGCCCTTTGGAACGATATTAAAGGTGACTTATCCGAAAACCGGAAAATCGGTTAATGTAAGAATCAATGATAGGGGACCTTTTATAGCCGGAAGGGATATCGATCTGTCTTATGGTGCAGCGGTTCAATTAGGATTAGTGAAGCATGGAGTCGGCAAAGTCAAAGTTACTGTAGTTAAATGGGGAACAGGAGAGACCAGACATCATGAATAAGAAAATGGGATTGAATAATTTTGCGACGCGAATGATTGTCAACGTACTGGGAATACCGGCAATTTTACTACTGATCAGAACAGGTAGAATTCCGTTCGCAACGTTTATTGGCTTGGTGGCTATATTAGCACAAATCGAATTTTTTAATTTGATGATAAAGAAAGGATTTCAACCCTGGATACCGGGTGGGCTTGTCGCAGGAATTACCTGTATCGCTATTGCATATTTGTCACCGGGACTGTTGTTTCCCTTAATGATCCTGATCTTTCTAATGTTTCTTGGTATTATGCTTTTTAAAACAATCGACAATGCCGCCGCTAACATTGCCGTGACAGTGCTCGGATTTCTGTATATTCCGGTAATGCTGTCGATACTTATTATTTTAAGAGAAAGCCCAACCCAGTTCGGTGGAAGCTATCATGAGGGCAGTCAGCTGGTGATGATTGTTTTTGCATGCATCTGGATTTGCGATTCACTGGCATTTGTTTTTGGGAAATGGCTGGGAAAGAAGAAAATCGCACCATTGATCAGCCCTGGAAAATCCTGGGCAGGGTGTATTGCCGGATTAATCGGAGCAGTGATAACGGTTGTAATTATCAATTATCTTAATTGGAAGCCCGAATATCTGAATTTATCTGACCTGATTATTATCGGAATTATTGCCGGAGTTTTTGGACAAGCTGGCGATTTTATTGAATCGGTGTTTAAGCGTGATGCCGACATCAAAGATTCCGGTACTCTCTTAATGGGACACGGCGGCGTACTGGACCGGTTTGATTCCTTTCTCTTTGCACCGGCATTTGTATACCTGTATTTATTTTTTAAATCTTATATCCTTCATGGACTGGGGTGCTAAATGTCAATTGATATAAATGGTGCTAATATTGAAAAATTAGTCAATTTGAGCGATTCTCTGGAAGATAATGGCCAGCCGGTCGCAATTATCCTGGCTGCCGGGCATGGAAAACGGATTAAATCGGAACGGTCAAAGATGCTGCACGAAATCTGGGGTGTTACGACCGTCGTCCGTGTTGCCGAATCCGCGGCCAAAGGTCTCGGCTCAGAGAATCAGGTGATCATTGTCGGGATCAAGGCCAATGAAGTGGCCGAAACTGCCGGAAAAGCACAGCACCGTATATTCGTACTGCAAAAAGAACAAAAGGGGACCGGTGACGCTGCATGGGAAGCGCTGAACGCATTAACTGGATACAAAAACATTGATGATTTGTTTATTTTACCCGGCGATATGGGACTGATCACGGCAGAGGTAATTGCAGCATTTAAAAATGGATTTAAAGTCTCCAAATGCGGGATGAAAATTCTGACCGGAATCTATCACGGAGATCCAAGTGGCAATACATACGGGCGTATCATTCGGGTGCCTGCGAAAGATAAGGACGGACACAATTCCGGCGACGATTTTGGTAAAGTGATCGAGATTAAAGAACACAAAGACATTTTAGCAATCCCCGACGGATACTGTTATATCGTGGATTACAACGAGAGAAGTTATTCATTTTCAAAAGATCAGTTGCTTAAAATTGATGAATACAATACCGGTATATATGCTGTTAAGTATAACTATTTAAAGAAACATATCGGCGATATAACCTCTGATAATGTTCAGGGTGAACTGTATCTTACCGATATCATTTCCATCTTCAATAAAAATGGCATTGCCGTTGGCGCCGACCCGGTGGATGATGATAATGCCGTGATTGGTTTTAATGTAAAAAGCGTCCTGAAAGAAATGGACGGCATTTATCGTAAAAAGGTTTATGAACAGCTGCGTGATTTAATAGTTATTGAAGATGAGGATGATTTTTTTATTGCTGACGAGGTTGTTGAACAGATTTTGGCCCTTGACAAACAATATCCGTCACTGGATATCTACTTACAAAAAGGCGTTCATCTGTCGAAAGGGGTCAAACTCAACCGCGGCGTCAGTATCTGGACGAATACCAATATCCGGGGAAATGTTGAAATAGGCGAAGGTACGATCATTCAGGATAATGTCTCGATCCGGACCTATCCGCATCAGCAATTACATATTGGGAATAACTGTATCATTATGCGGGGAGATATCATCAAAGGCAATTTACGAATCGGCGATAATACCCGGATTGAATCAGGTGTGAACATGACCGGCAGCGACGAATACCCGACTGTAATCGGCAATAATGTCACAATTAAGGGAACGACATATATTTTTGGTTCCATAATCGAGGATGATATATTTATTGAACATTCGGTACTGAAATCTAAAAAAGTTGAACGCACACTTAAAAAAGACGGCGCCATTCAACCGGTTCGCTGGGTAATGCCCCAACCCCAGGGGCTGGACATCGTCAGCGATTTATAAACATTAGAACGAAACTAAATAACGACAATTATTTACTGAATTTGGGATTTTAATATAGTTTAATTATTAGTAATTTCAAGAAATGCATGAAAAGCAGGGTGAACTCTATATCTTCTTATCATATTTTGAGTTTTAGAGTATTTTTGGGCGATGACATTATATTTTCTAAAATCCTGTGGATCTTCAGAAAAAACAAACTTACTTTTATCAATCTCTATTCCTAAAAAGGTTAAACTACATAATAAATTGATACTCTCTTGTGTCTCAACTTTTTTATCATGGGGAACTTTACTAATAGTATCTATTAATTCATCATAATTTATTATTTCTGGATTGCCCGCAAATTCGTATAGCAGATTTTCAATATTATAATTAGTTAGGGTGTTTTCCACAACAATACTTTCCATCGCATACTGAGAATATTCCTTCTCAGCTGTTATAATATCATTTTCTTCAACAAAAGAATGAGATCGATTAATTGCAGTTGCAACTGCAGAATTTAAAAAATATAAAATATCCCTTGGGCGGAAAAGTATAACGCTAATAATATAGTCTTTAATTGGTTTATTTTTAACTTTTTTACAAAAATATTTATCCCATAAAGTTGAAGAGTCAACTTTATAATTATTTGATGCAATAAATCTTTCTTCTATGATTCGAATTAATAATTGTGGATCGTTCCACTCAATTTTTGAAAAACTTATTTTATCTGGTTCTCTAGAAACCTGTTTGACCTTATAAAAAATATCTGTCCTAAGAAAAACACATAGACTAATAAAGATATGTTTATATGAAGGTATATTTTTTTGGATATTATCAGAAATAATTTTTGTCGTTCTAAGTAAACCAATAATTAATTCAGATAATATCTGAATATTTCCTTGATCTTCCCATGCTTTATCAATATTATCAACTAATATTGCAATTCGTGAGTAGCTATGGAACAGTCTATATAAAAAACCGGATAGAATTTTTAGTACACTACTATGTAATCTTTCTGATATTGCTAATCGAATATCCTGTACTTTCTCATATTTATTATTACTATCATTTAATAAAGAGTCGATACAATTTTCCAATCTAATAGAAAAATCATTTAAAAAAATATCTTTCTTTGAACTAATATATTCTACAAACTTTTCTTCATCGTCCGAAAGAGCACTAGGATGTATTTTTATTAATTTATAATAAAGCTCACGACCAATTTCAGAATATATAAGAAACTTCCAAAGACTCTCAATAGCATATCCTTTAGTGTCTCTTTGTTTATATTTACATAATAAATCAACTATAGCTTGCATTTAATACGCTACGGGTTTTATTAAACAAACTAGTGTCATGTCATGCTTGTAATGACGCATAATATGTTGTATATTACTCCATCGAACAAAAGATGGAGTAACAATGAAGAAGTACAAAGTGACATTGACCAATGAGGAAAGGCAAGAATTAAGTTCAATAATCCAAAAAGGGAAGCATCGCTAACAGAAGGTCTTAAATGCGCTTATTCTAATCAATTGTGACGAAGGT
>JAHJGX010000258.1 GCA_018824205.1 bacterium | reverse complement strand
CAAAAGCAAGGGGCTATAGCAGTTCTAAGAATTTCAAAATAATTGCATATTTAGTAACTGGTAAATTGGATTTCGGGAAAATCAATCCTGCCTATGGAACGTTTAAATGATATCTACCCACTCTAAACGAGAAGGAACCCATTTTATTAAAGAAATAAAGTCTAGTGAAAAATCAGGCTACCTGATGAGCATGCCCTATGTGATTTATTTTTGCATATTTGTAGCCTTTCCGTTAGCATTTTCCTTTTTTCTCATCTTCCACAAATGGAATATTGTAACACCGATGGAATGGGTTGGTCTGCGGAACTTTAACCGGCTGTTTCATGACATTCAGTTTTTTAAATCAATCCGGAATACTCTGGTTTTTCTGGCCATTCACATTCCGTTGCAGATTACGGTAGCGCTTTTTTTTGCAATGCAATTGAATAAAAAGATAATATTCCGGGGATTTTTTAGAGCATTGTTCTTCCTGCCGGTTATCGTTTCCGGCGTAGTCATCACGATTCTCTGGGAACAACTGTACTCCTATGAAACGGGCCTGTTAAATCTGATAATAACCAGATTCGGTTTTGCACGGATTCCCTGGATTAACAGTCCCGAGTGGGCAATGCCTTCGATTGCCATTATGGCGACCTGGAAAAATGTAGGATTATATATTATTCTGTTCCTGGTCGGATTGCAGGGAATTCCCAGATATCTCTATGAAGCCGCTGAAATTGATGGCGCCAAACCGGTCCAGCGGTTTTTTTACATTACCATTCCGGCGTTAAATAATACAATGTTGCTAGTGATAATTTTATCAACAATCGGGGGATTTTCTTTGTTTATCGAACCCTTTGTGATGACCGGTGGCGGTCCGATGAACAGCACCCTGTCGGCGATGCTATATATTTACAATCAGGCCTTTTACTTCGGACATATGGGATATGCAGCAACTCTTGGATTCTTCTTTGCTTTTATAATCCTGGTGGTAATCCTGATTCAGAAAAAAGTTGTTGAAAGAGAGTAGTTTTGGATAAGAAAAGTAGTATCTGGGTATATATCACGCTGGCATTTGGGGGCCTGGCCTTTGCCTATCCCTTTTTATGGATGTTGTCGGCAACATTCAAACCCGAAATGGAAATCGCTGAAATTGGGTTGATGTCCGGAAATTTTAATCTGGACAATTATCGGGCCGTATTCAATAAAATCCCCATTGGTCGTGCGCTGCTGAATAGCATCTTCGTTTCCTCTTGTGTGACATTTTCGGCGGTCCTATTCGGTTCCATCGTTGGATATGCGCTGGCCCGGTTGAGGTTTTTTGGGCGGGATTTGATTATGGGAGTTATCCTGTTCACAATGGTCATTCCATTCCAGATAACCCTGATTCCGATGTACATTCTGATGGTAAAATTCGGCTGGGTGGACACTTACATGTCACTGATTGTACCGGGCATGATCAGCACGTTCGGAATTCTGCTTTTCCGCCAGTTTTTCCTGGATATTCCCCAGGACTTGATTGACGCGGCCCGGATCGACGGCTGTAGCGATCTGGCGATTCTGTTCCGGATATTTTTTCCTCTGTCAAAACCGGTTATGATTACTGTTGGGATTCTGTCATTTATGGGCAGCTGGAACGATGTGCTCTGGCCGTTAATCGTTGTCCGGGTCAGAGAATTGATGACAATGCCTCAGATGGTTACACTGTTTAAAGTCGGCGGGCAGGCGGAAAGCCAGATTGGGTCCCAGTTGGCAGCGGCCGCATTACTGGCCGTTCCGATTGTAATTGTGTATACATTTTTTCAGAGATATTTTATTGAAAGTATGGCAACTACGGGACTTAAAAATTAGGTAACTGATGCAGGCCGCGCTGTTTGACGGAAAAACACTGAAATTGACTGACTGCTCGTTGCGGAAACCTGCAGCCGATGAGGTTTTAGTCAAGGTATCCGCTTGCGGAGTATGTGGCACTGATATTAAAATCGTTGCGGGTAAATCTGCGGCGACACCACCGGTTATTTTAGGACATGAATATTGTGGGACTATTGAGAAGCTTGGAAACCAAGTCAAAAATGTTTCGGGGGGTAATTTTGTTAGTGTGGATCCGAATATCTATTGTGGTGAATGCCGGTTCTGTCGGACCGGAAAAATCAATCTTTGCGAAAATCTAATGGCGTTGGGAGTTGATATCGACGGTGGTTTTGCTGAATATTGCCTGGTTCCGGCAAAACAGTGTTATCAATTACCGACTTCGATGAATCCGATTCACGCTGTCCTGATGGAACCACTGTCTTGTGCAGTATATGGTTTTCAAAAAGCCGGTATTCAGAGTGGTAATTCAGTGGTGATTGTTGGTGGCGGAATGATCGGATTATTGATGTTGAAACTGTGCCGGTTATCAAGTGCAAGGCAGATAATTGTTGTCGAACCTGATGAAGACCGGCAAGCAACGCTTGAAAAATCAGGTGCAGATATAGTCATTGATCCAAATGATGAAACATATACTCAATCTATTTTAGATATTACGAGAGATGGCGCTGAAGTAGTTATTGAATGTGTAGGATCAAGTACTGCTGTTGAGCAGTCCTATCATTTATTGAAAAGAGGTGGACGACTGGTTATTTTTGGTGTAAGCCCATCAGACCAGCACTGGACTGTATCACCTTATGAATTATTTCGAAATGATATTACTGTTACAGGCTCTTTTCTGAATCCCTTTACTTTTCAGACTGCGGTGGATCTGGTGACCGCGGATAAGATCAGGCTCGATGATATTGAAATTAAAACTTTTCCGCTGAATCGGATTCACGATGCCTTTGAGAACCAGATTCAGCAGAAAAGCATGAAAACCGTGATAGACTTAAATTTATGAATCAATACGATGTAATCTGTATCGGAGAAGTATTGATTGATATGATTTCCCAGGAACCGGGAAAGTCATTGTCTGAGGCAGGAAGTTTTTCGAAATTACCGGGTGGTGCACCTGCAAATGTTGCAGTTGGGTTGGCTAAACTTGATCGTAATGTTGCCTTTGCCGGCAGGGTTGGGAATGATTACTTTGGCCAGTTTTTACGGCAATATCTGGAAAAGTACTCAGTCAATACTGACTATCTTATTGCTGATCAGGATCGTAAAACCCGTCTGGCATTTGTGAGTATCGATGAACAGGGTGAACGTGGGTTTGAATTCTGGGAAAAGAACCCTGCTGATATTGCCTTGGTTGCCAATGATATTCCAAATACAATATTGAATCAATCAAGAATAATTCATTTTGGTTCTTTAGGGTTATCGGATGTAAAAAGTCGCAAAGAGTTTAATAAAATTGCTAATGCAGTTAAATCACCAGGCACACTGATTTCCTTTGATCCCAATTACCGTCCATCGCTATGGAAATCAGAATCGGAAGCCTTTCGGGTATTAAATGCGTTTGCGGCGAAAGCACATATCCTTAAAATGGATATAGAAGAGGCAAGATTTCTGTGCAATTGTAACAGTATTGACGAAATTCTCACGTCATTGACTTTCAAGACAAATCAAATTATTGCCATTACAATGGGCAGGGCAGGGTGTATTTTGAAAAACCGGGATTATTATGTTAAAGTTCCCGGATTTGTAGTCAAGGCTGTTGATTCGACGGGCTGTGGCGACGCGTTTACGGCCGCCTTGCTTGATGGAATTATTATATTTGGAGAACCACTAAAATTATTATCGGAAGATAAACTATATACAATTGGTAGCCGAGCGAATGCTGCCGGCGCCATAACGGCATCACAATATGGAGCAATGAGCGACCCACCGACACGATCTGAAGTTGATCAATTTTTAAAATCCACAATTTACTAATTACGAGGCAGAAACATGATGAAATTGACACGAGTATCCACAGAACCAGTTCTGAAACCGAATCCGAAAAATTCCTGGGAAGCAGCTGCTGTGTTCAATTGCGCGGCTGTTTGGGAGAAGGGGCTTTTTCATATGATTTACCGTGCCACAAATATCGGTGGGAATGAAAAATCCGGGCGATATATAAACTGTTTAGGTTATGCAGTAAGTAAAGACCTGTTAAATTGGCACCGACTGAGCGAGCCGGTTCTTAACAACAGTGTGCCTCAAGAATTAAGAGGGCCCGAGGACCCAAGAATCGTGAAAATTGATAATATATTTTACATGACCTATACCGGTTTTGCAGGCCCTTCCTTTAGAGATCATAAGATATGTCTTGCCACAAGTGAGGACCTTGTTAACTGGAAACGTCATGGAGTTCTCCTTGATGAAGAGAACAAAGATGCTTCGCTTTTCCCGGAAAAAGTCAATGGAGAATATTTACTTCTTCATCGTCGCAAACCAGAAATCTGGTTATCATCTTCAAAGGATTTAAAATCCTTTTATAACCATACAAAGATAATGTCTCCTATTTCCGGCACATGGGAACACAAAAAAATTGGAATCGCAGGCCCTCCCGTACATCATCACAAAGGTTGGCTTCTCTTCTACCATGCAGCTGACAAAAAAAATGTTTATCGGTTGGGTGTCGCCTTATTGGATTATGATGATCCGCGGAGAGTTCTGGCAAGACAATCCGTCCCAGTTATTGAACCTGAGCTCGATTGGGAGATTAATGGATTTGTACCAAATGTAATATTTAGTTGTGCTACCATTGAACGTGAAGATCGTTATTTAGTTATTTATGCCGGAGCAGATACTGTTATTGGTGCAGCCTATATTAAGAAAAAAGATGTTGTTTTTAATAAACAAGATTGGCTGGTTTAATAGTCAAAACATGCCTAGAATTCCTATGTATGATATGGAAACGGGACGATGCTTTGATGGAATCCTCGGAGATTTGTCTGTGAATTTGAACTCAGATGCTGAATCCAGGGATTTTAAAACGAGGAAAGATTTAAATTACCTTATTTTTGAGTCTTTTGATTTAAATACGGAACACTTTTTATTATCTTTTTTTACATTTTTTCATGTGATTAACATTTCTTATATTTAGTTAAATTATTATTTGTTTTAAATAAAATTGACCTTTTTGAAATGAGTTTGAAAACAAATGTTTACATATTAGAAAAATTATTGGAGTAGTTATGTCCTTAACGGTGAATAGAAAACCAAACCGATTTTATCCTGATTCCAAGAGAGTAATAGCACGTTTCTTTGTGCCTGGTATGAACAGTAACTCTGATAGAGCTCAGTCCGTTATTCAGAAAGTCATAAGTATGTCTGATGATGATGTTGCTCTGACATTGAACCAAATACTGAGAGACTTTTCTAAACGGCACCGCAATATTACAAAAACATTTGAAAATCATTTCGATAATATAAGAAGCGTTGTAAAAAAAGTGAATGGTGGTATTAAATCCTTATCTTTAAAGAGGAAATTACTAATTGGCTCTTACTTCACAATGGAATACGCTATTGAATCCGCTGCCTTTTTTAATCCATCTATTGTAGAGGATCCCGATCAAACTGATTTAGAAGAAGGTCAAAAAAGGATAATCGTTAGTTTCCGTGCTACAGGTGAAGGACATATTTCGTCAATAGTATTCAGGAGTGGTATAATTGATAAAAAAAATAATTTAAATTTTGCAGAACCCGGTAAACTTGTCGATATACCAGAAGTTGTAAAACGACATGTTTATAATAAAAAGACCTTTTTAAAAAAGCTCGATGAGATGCATATTCACAAAGATGTCATTGGTATGGTTATGGATAGATTGGGAGACACTTTTATCTACGGCGAGTTACAGGCAAGTATTTCAGAAACCTTAAAAAATATCAAGATAACTCCAACTAAAAAAATAGTTATTCAATCCATTAGCTGGTTAGCAAACTCACATTATGAAGTTACTTTTTCACTAGATACAGCAATTTCCGAACGCGTATTATTTCCTGTCTCATATACAGAGAGTAATGGCATTGAAGATGCGAGATTTGTTCGATTTATAGATGAGGATGGTTCAGTAACTTATTACGCTACATATACAGCATATAACGGGTTTGCTATTCTGCCAAAATTAATAGAGACAAAAGATTTTTACCACTTTAAGATTCTGCCTTTGAATGGAGAATACGTTCAAAACAAAGGTTTGGCGCTTTTCCCCAAAAAAATTAATGGTAAATATGCTATGATTTCACGCATTGATGGTGTAAATAATTATATTATGTTTTCTGATAATATAAACCTCTGGCAAAATGTAAAAAAAATACAGGAGCCGAAACATCCATGGGAATTTATCCAAGTTGGGAATTGCGGCTCACCTATTGAAACTAAGAAAGGCTGGCTGCTAATAACTCATGCTGTAGGTCCTATGAGAAGGTATTGTTTAGGAGCAATACTTCTTGATTTAGAGAATCCTGAAAAAGTAATTGGACGATTTCGTAAACCTCTATTAATGCCAAATGATGAAGAAAGAGAAGGATATGTACCTAATGTTGTTTATTCTTGCGGTTCAATGATTCATAATAACGAACTTATTATACCCTATGCAATGGCTGATTCTGCTTCTACCTTTGCCACTGTTCCGCTCAACGAACTTTTAGATGAACTATTAACCAGTCAATAAATCCAACTATTAGTGTAAATACAGGAATCATGTTATAACATCTATATTTATTGATTAACTGTTTAAAAACAAAGGATATAAATAATAGTGCGAATTGATCTAAATCATCTATCGACGGAGTTTTATATGCGATGGCCGATACGGTTACCGGCGCCGCAACGATTAAAAAATCCGATATGGTGTTCGATAAAAAGGATTGGTCGGTATAAGTGAAACCTAAACTGTCATTCTTAATAGCGCTGCTTTTTTGCTGCCAGTGTCAACCGGGAAAACCAGTCCCGGAGTCTCCAATAAATCTCGACCATGCTCTGAGTCTTGTTGACAGTGTTCAAGTAAATGGCGAACAGCTCTATTTCATTTATATTTACGCGGATGCTCCCAGTTATAAACCAGTTAAAGCTACAGATGAGGGTGTCAGTTGTGTAGATGACGTAGGACGTTTTTTAGAAGTTCTGGAGACGGAAATTTGTCGATACGGGAAATCGGAATTATTGCCGATTGCGCTTGGTATGACCCGGTTTTTGTTATATATGAGTCGGGACGATGGATTGTGGTATAACTTTATTGAGGCTGACGGGCAAATTAACACAACGTATCGGACGAGTACTGCCGAATTCCAATGGTGGGCTATCCGGGGGTTGCGGGGCTTGGCGGCTGCCCATATGATTTTGCAGAAATATCCGGTTGATCTCAATCTGGAAAAAGCGGTTGTACAGCGTCTCCATTCCATGGATATTCATCTGGGTGAAATTTTAAAGAATTATCCGAATAAAGTTGAGGGTATGTTTGGTCCGCAACCGACATGGTTGATTATGGATGCGCCGGATATCAATAGTGAAATGTTGTTGGTTTTGACAAAACTGCATGGATATGCTGATTTTATCTATCAGGACGAAATTAAGAAAATTGCGGATGGCCTGGTGGACTACCAGTATCGGAAAACCGGTAATGCTGTGGATGGAATGTATTTTTGTTGGGAGAATAAATGGCACAATTGGGGCAACAATCAGTCTACTGCTTTATTGAAAGCATATCAGATTACAAAAGACGAAAAATACCTGCACAGCGTTCAGATATGGGCTAAAAAATTTGCACCTTTTCTTATTGAGAATGATTTTCCATGGGATATTTCAGTATCAGCGGATGGTTCATATTCCATGAATAAATTTCCCCAGATTGCCTATGGAATGCATTCGGTTTACAGCGGAATGAAATTACTATCAGTAATTTCCGGGAATGATGAATATTCCGCTCGTGCCGAAAACGTGTTTTCGTGGTTTAAAGGGAAAAATGTCGCTAATACGCCGATGTATGATCCCAAAACCGGGCGCTGTTATGACGGAATTAATGCCGACAGTGACGTTAACTACAACTCCGGTGCAGAGTCAACTATTGAGTGTCTGCTGACAATCCAAAAACGCGGTCGATTCTAATTTATGAGCCATTCACAAAACAGAACCTATCAATACCCCAAAATAAATGTTCCCACAAAATCCCTGGTTGTCGCCGATCTGAAATCAGATAAAATGGACGGACAGATTGCGGCTTGTGTGTTGCAGGGAATCGTCAATAAACAGAGTCCTGAAAAAATTTATGTAATTAATACCTATTGCTATGATAATAAAGGCGGCGGACCGAATCAAGCCCAGGTGTCCGAGCGATTTTTGACTGAATTATATTTTGATGTCTCAAGGGAAATTAATGCAATTGGCAATGATCCTGAACGTCCCGGGTTTTCGGGGTTGATACACAGATTCGGAAAATATATCAAGGGATTAATTATTTGGGACCCCCGGCTTGAACAGGCGACAATTGAAGCAGCAACAACAATCGCTGGACAGACCGACGGGATTGTTGTATCCCCGGAAATGGCCGGAAAACTCGCTTCCGAATTTCCGATAATCGTTGATCTTCAAGAATTCGGTTTTCATTCAAATATTGAATGTCTGAACTGGTTGTTGACTCATTGGATGACTGGGGCAAATAAGGATTTTGCGTTTACGTGGTCCCATATTACACTCGATGATAAAAGCTGGGGTGCTGCTAATAAAGATTACGTGGTGGCTAATCAACTTTTTACTTATTATCTCAATATAACTGACGAAGCGGAGAAAGAGTATTACGAAAAGGTGTTGAAACATTACGCGCCGGGAACGCCGATTCTAGGCTGGACGGATGAACGCTGGTCCGATGCGCTTTTCATGAAGTTGGGCTATTTTATGGTTCCCTATATTTCGGCGGAAAATATTACCGTGCACGCCTCATTTCCATCCACAACGGGAAGGGCTCTGCAGCCGGTACCAGCCCCGGTTTATGATAATGGTGTGTATATTTCATTCTTCATTGCCGATGGCGACAATCTCTTGCACTCCATGGTTTATGAGCCTGATTTAATAATGGCAACACAACGAGCTGGTACGATTCCAATCAGCTGGGTCATTAATCCGGGATTAATCGATCTGGCGCCGCGACTCTTCGACTGGTATAAGAAACGGGCGCCCAATGATGAATTGCTTGCCATGGTCAGCGATGGACATCCATCGAGTGATCGGTTTGCAGCATTTGAGTATTACTGCAATTTTGCGGCGGGATATATGAGACGGGCTGGTATTCTGACCATGAAACAGATGGAAGAATCCGAAGCAATTGCCTGGCGAATCCAGCCCTATATGATGAACAGCGGTTATGCTGGAATTTGCCCGAAAGGCATCGGGCCTTATGAGTATCACATGGATGGTGAAACATTCCACATCGGGAGTGTTAAAATGAATGACGATCCAAATACGATTCGAAAACTTATCAAGGATGCACCTGACAAGGGTCCGCTTTTCCTGAATGTTTTCGCCGGTACGGCGGTAAAGGATGTGCCGTTGATCGTTGAAACGATAGCTGCTCAGCTCAGCGCCGGTGAGACCGGAGAAAACAAACGCTATTTCTTTTTAAGAAGCGTTGACTTGGCTGCTACATATCGGAAATGGAAAAGACTGGAATGAACCTAATAATCCCAGGTTCGTAACGGCAACAAGTCTTTTGCTTTTACTTTAAATGGTTTTTCCATTGTTCCCGTAATGACCCAGGCATTCTTATTAAATTCATAAATCAGTTCCCGACAGCGTCCACATGGGGACAATAAAATGTGTTTTTCTTCCGGGCTTTTCCATACTGCGACAATTGTTTCAAGATCACGATGACCGCCGGCAACCATACAACTCATCGCAGCCACTTCACCACAGACATCTGCCCAATCGATCTGAGTTTCGATATGAATTCCGGTGAATAGTGTATCGTCGGCTGTACGAATTGCTCCTGCGACTTCATGATGTCCCTGAAGATAAAGCCGGTCGGTGGTGTTGGCCGCTTCCTGAATGAGCTCAATGTCTTTTTGGGTCAGGTCAATTTTTTTCATAGTCACTCTTTTGTTATGATTTACAACTTATTTTATACTTTCCAATCATGAAAATTCCGATTTAGTGAACGGTAGCCTATCCTGATACCGCTGCGACAGATGCCCCCAACCCGATGATCAAAACCGACGATTTCACCCCCAAGCTCAGGGATAATCCGACAGGCATATAATCCATTTTTAAAAGGTGACAGTATGTGGGGACTATTCTTAAAGGACAGGGCGCTTGCGGAACTTATTCCGTACAAACCGCCACTGTTTTCTGTGCCGGGACAGTTGTCATAATCAGGTCCGGTGGAAAAAACGAGTTCAAATCCACCTTTGGGATTCTTTAGTATTTGTGTCACTTCCATTTCAGAGTAAAAACCGGGATCGGCAATTGGGTTTAAATATTCCCAACTTTTGTAACTACCATCTATCGAATGCAGAAGTGCTACAACTCCGTTTTTTCCAATGGGGTGGTTGACAGATTTTGCCGTTACCAGCATATAGATTTGACCGGTATGTCGGAACACAAACGGGTCGCGCCAGGCATGGATAGTGACGTCGTTTGGAATATGTCGTGGAGTGTATATTAAACCATCCGGTTGAATCCGAATATCCGGCAACGGCTTCCATCTATGAGTATCAATCCGGTCGGCGTAGGCGACACCAATATTCTGAGTTTTACCGTCATCGGTTTCGCTATTTCGGGATGTATAAAATAGCAGGAAACCGTTTTTAATCCGGATGACATCTCCGGTCCAGATCGAACTGTTATCCCAACGCGCCGGAGACACCGTTAGTACATCGGTGGGTCCCCAGTCCATAGATATGAAATCTTTGGTAACTCCGTATCCAACCTGGGATGCCCAATGGTGTTTTTCATCCGCAACCAATGCCGGATCGGCGTTCATGTAGAATACGTGAAATAGTTTATCTTTTGGATCATAATGGTACCAGAAATCCCAAATAAATCTGCTCGGATGATGTACGGTTGGTAACATAATTACAGGATATTATGGAATTGTATTTCAAATTGCAATACAAAATCAAATTCAAGGAATTGCATCGATTTCTCTAAATGGCACCAAGTACAACCGTGACCTGTGTTTTTGTTATCGAATAAATTCGCCGGATAAAATCCGTTTACGTCGGATACGGATTAATTGGTTTAAAACATATAACCGACAAAGAGAAAATAAGGTTATCGATAATTAATCATTATCTATGAAACATATCATTACCAAAAAGAGTAGGATTTATTTCGCAAGACCAGTTGCACATTAAAAAGTCCTCTGTTAAATTTTATTTTTCAAGTTCCCTAAGTCTTTAGAAACATATTAGGCACAGAAAATCATGAGGAGAAACAGTGGGATTAAGTAAATACTCGATTGGAATTGGGGATCGTTTTGGTCATCAGGGTAAAGCACAACTGGATGCTCTGATAACTGCCGGTAAACAGGGAATTGAAATTACACCCGTCTGGAATAAATCTTACCGGGAACATAAAACTATTGGAAGTTTACCGACGGATACGCGTATCACGGCTGACCGGGCTGTTCAATCCATGAATTGGACAAAACTGTATTTTATTGATGCGGATCATATCAGTCTAAAAACCGTCGATGGATTTCTGCATTTCAGCGACTTTTTTACAATGGACGTAGCGGATGAGATCGGTAAACCAGTAGCTGCTGTGAAGATTCGTGAGTTTATCCAATTTTGTGAGCGATTCACCCGGCCGTTTAAAATTACCGGAATTGACGAGGAGATTGCAGTCGATCATTCAGTAGTCGGAAAAAGGGCAAATCAATATCTTGCCGGTGTTCTTGAAGCAAAAAAAATATATCAACACATCATGGCGCAAAGGCCCACACCGTTTGTACTGGAATTATCGATTGATGAAACTGAATATCCGCAGCTGCCAATTGACCTGTTCTTCATTTTGGCGGCCGCCGCCTGGTGCCGCCTGCCCCTTGATACCATTGCTCCGAAATTTACCGGTCGCTTTAACAAAGGCGTCGATTATGTGGGTGACATTGAACAGTTTGCTCGCGAATTTGAAAAGGATGTGTTGGTAGTAAAATTTGCTATCCAGGAATTCGGGTTGCCGTCCAATTTAAAACTGAGTGTCCATTCGGGTAGCGATAAATTTTCGATATATCCGATTATCCGGAAGGTCCTTAAAAAATACAATGTCGGCGTCCATTTAAAAACTGCCGGGACTACCTGGCTTGAGGAGGTAATTGGAATTGCCTCGGTCGGTGGTGACGGTCTCATCTTGGCGAAGGAGATTTATTCACAGGCGTATCATCGAAAAGATGAGTTAATGAAACCCTATGCCACGGTTTTGGATATCGATCCTGACAGACTCCCGGTTCCCGGTGTAGTGAATGCCTGGAAATCCGACGAATTTGTGAATTCTTTGCGCCATATTCAGAGTGAAAGATTGTATAATCCTGATTTTCGCCAGTTATTGCATGTCGGTTATAAAATTGCCGTAGAGATGGGTTTAGATTATCAAAACGCACTTGTACTTTATGAAGAATATGTCGCTCCGAATGTAACAGAAAATATCTACAGCAGGCATATTGTGCCACTGTTCATTGCTTAAGCACCGAGCTTATTTTTTATGATACAGATGCATCAGAGATACAGAGCACTAATTCTTGGAGCTTTTGTCTATATAATAATTTTCACTGTGCCACTTTCGGCATGGGACAGTAAAATTACATTTGATCATTTAACGATAAAAAATGGCCTGTCCGATGGAAGAATTGATCGTATAATACAGGACAGTTACGGTTTTCTATGGTTTGGTAATCAGGATGGATTGTCGTTAAAAATATTTTCTACAATTTGAACAAAAAAACGCTGCTTTCCGTTTCTGTTTTTTCCGTATTTCTTCGTTCGCTGACAACCACAAAAGGGGCATTTTTTTGTCATATTTTTTTCCTCAAAAAAACTTTCCCGATATCTCTCTGACTATCAGTATGTTATAAGGAAATTAGCAGCAATTTTGTTCCATTAAGCCGAAAATTCAGATACATCGTACACGAAAGTTTTTATTACTGACCTTGAATTGAGGAATAGTAGTGTTATATTTTTTGGCTCTTTCTCATTTCAAGTGGGTAACCCAACTTTACTATAGTCCAACTTCCCTGTAAGCATATAGATTATTGTCCTGAGGTTTTTAAATGTCCTATAACCTCTTGCCTTTGCTGCCTGCACCAAACTGTTGAGCCCTTCTAATATGCCATTACTTACCTTGCTGTTATACCAGCGTAGCACTCCAGACCAATGACGCTTTATCGTCTTCGCTGCTTCCTTTATTGCCTCAATTCGGCTATGTGTCGCCCAGAAATACCATTTCTTTAATGACTTCTCAAAGTCCTTTCGTGTCTTCTCCTTGTAGATTCCCTGAAAATTCTCACGAATATGATATGCCCTTACCGTCTTTAAGTTTAACCTTGACATAGACTCTATTGCCTTTAAACTTTCCTTCTGCAATTCCGTTAAGTTGACTCTGTTCTTTAAAAATAGATACTTCTGTCCTCGTAATATCTCTTACTCCTTTACTTCCGCCTTTCTCACTTCATCTACAGCGTTGTTGATTATCTTCATGATGTGAAATTTATCAAAGGTGATCTCCGCCTGGGGAAAGTTCTCTTCTACGCCTTTGATAAACGCCGGAGACATGTCTATGCTCATATCCGTTATATCGAGAGGTTTGCCTCCATGATCCATGAGGTCTTCCTTGAATTCAGAAGTGGTCTCAGATCCCTTGCCCTCTGCAACAAAGATCGTTTTCTTATCATCCAAATCTACAAACAGGGAGACATAGTCATGTCCTTTACTTTTAGATGTCTCATCGATCCCTATTTTAGTCACTCCAGAGTAATCCTCTAATTTCCGTGCAGCCTCTGTATAGTAGCTCATCATCCTCCAGAGCTTGTTGTCATCCACTTTGATTATCTGGGATACCCTATTTACCGGCATCTCACGGCATAGTGTCATGGCAAATGATTCAAAGAGAAAGGTAAAATCGGCATCGCTTCGTGCCCACGGAACTTCAATCTGAAGCATCCCGTCTTCTTTACATTCTGTCCTCGGAACCCTTACAACCAAATAACATGCATATTGGAAAAAGTTCATATGCCGCCATTGCTTCTCTGTCGTATCATAGGCTTTTACTTCTTTCTTGCACTTCGGACATGGAAAAACACTCCCCTTCGGAAAATCAATGATGATATTTATCCTGCCTTCTTTCTCTAAAAACTCTATCGTTGTTATTTCCCACGGAGATTCCAACTTGAGTGCCTTGCTGAATAATGATTCTAAAACTTCCATTGAGGGCTCCTTTCTTTTTCCTCTATTTTACTCTACCCACTTGAAATGAGAAAGAACCATTAATAATGGCCTTGATATGTTGTCGGCTGTTCATAATCTCCTGCCGGGAGTAATCATTGTGGTCATTTTCATGACCTTCAAATTTGACTTTTAAAACAACATTTTTCACTTGATACTTGTCGGAAAATAATTTATACTTTAGAAGTTATAAAATCAACAAATGACTTTATGAATTGGAATAATTATGAATGACATTACTCCCATAAACAAACGTTCCCTGGCGGATCATCTGGCCGAGGAGATTCGGGCATTTATTGTCAGAAACGATTTTAAACGGGGCGATCGCCTGCCTTCAACAGCGGAGCTGGCCAAACTTTTCGGAGTCGGTTTGCCAACCCTGCGGGAAGCAATAAAAAAGCTGGAAACCATCGGCTCGATTGTGATAAAACACGGTTCCGGGATTTTTGTTGGACGTTATTTCAACACCCTGTTTCTGCCGAACCCGATTACCACCGCTCAACCATTATCAAAAAAGAAATTACTGGAACTGATCGACGCCCGTATGGCAATGGAAGGAATGATCGTAACTTTAGCAATTGATAAACTCACTCAAGAACAGTTCAAGATAATGAAGGAGTTGCTCGATGACGCCAAAGAGCATTTAGATAATTTTGATGAATGCGGTTTGGATTATTTTATACTTCATAATGAAATTCGTAAATCAGCGAATAACATGATTATTTTTGAAATTGTACGGGTGATTACCAATTTATATACCGACGAGCAGGTCGTTTTGATAAACAAACACATGTCCTGTCAGGATGATTATCATTTACACCTGGATTTGTATAATGCTTTGCGTGACGGAAATAAGCAAAAGGCTATTGAACTGATGGAAACCCGGTTAAAACGCATCCGGGATATTATCATCGATTATTTTCCTGATGAAAAATAAATCAAAAAAAATATTTTGAGATGGTAAAGGGGTAATTTTATGGTAAAACAAAAAATGAAATGCCTTCGTGGTTTAATCTTTTTGCTGATCGGGTGCTGCTCGATTACAGCAATTGCCGGAGTGACCGGAAAAATCACAGGTCTGGTTCGTGATAAAAGTATTGGTGAAGCCCTGGTTGGCGCCAATATTCTTGTTGAAGGCCAGATGTTTGGTGCGGCTTCCGATATTGATGGCCGATATTTTATTCTGTCGATTCCACCAGGTACTTATACGCTGCATGTTTCAATGATTGGCTATGGCAGGGTGACTGTCAAAGATGTTAAAGTCAACATTGATCATACTACAACCGTGAATATGGATTTGGAATCTCAGGCGATTGACATGGGCCAGGAAGTTGTGGTAACCGCGACGCGTCCGGTGATTCAGAAGGATATCACAAACAGTACCCAGTTTGCCCTATTTAAGGCGGTGAATCCGTAAAGAATTAATTCACGAATAGTATCGTTATTTGAAAAAGGAAAAGAGAATTATTTGGTGACGATTTTTTGGAGCCACTCCGTTAACTGATGTTTTATGTTGCCGTTGATAAGCGGACCGCGGTTAGCCTGCCATTGGCGATTCAATTCCAGGATTTCCAGACGATCGGATTCTGTGATTTTACCCCGGGATTCCTCGTCCCGCATCCACTGTTTGAAGCTGCCGATCCAGTCTTTCAAACAACCGACATTATCCGCAGTACGGGTAATTTTATCAGGATCCATTTGCCCATAATAGAGTCGTAACTGTTATGTTAAAAGTCAAGGCCTAAGTCGTTATTTTTTACATTTTTTTAAATTCAGTATGTAAATATCCCTTTGCTTTTGCATTCTTTTTCTTTTTTTTCTAAGAAAACGTACTAATCTTTCTCTAAGTTATTTT
>JAHJGX010000257.1 GCA_018824205.1 bacterium | reverse complement strand
TAAGCAGGAAATTGAATGTCCGACATTGGGGAAAGGATTATCCACATGGGGGAAAGGTTCCCCAAGCTTGGGGATTGAATTTTCTATGTGGGGGAAGGTCTCCCCCAGGTGGGGGAAAGTCCGCCCCAGGTTGGGGATTGTCTCCCCAAAGTCGGGGAAAGGATTTTTAACATGAGGGAAGGCTTGTCCTACATGGTTTTCTTTTTTCCCATGGCTGAAGCCCCCGACAAGCCGGGGCAGGCAATAGGTTTCAACAATGGACACAGCATTGAAACCCATGAATGGATTCATGGGAAGATTAATAAAACATTGCACCGGGCAAACTCGCTTTCGGTTCTTTCAGAAAACCTACTTTTTCATCATAGGCATATTTCAAATGATTTTCGTACGAAATATACTGATACAAATCACTTCCCGGAGTAGCTGATTTAATAATCGCCTGATACTTTTGAAATTCCTGCTGATAGATCGATATCTGGAATTTTTTAAGAGCATTTTTCAGTTTTTCAAATTCAATGAGAATATTATCTTTTTCCTCCTTTAGTAAATCACGCTCTTTCAAGCAAGCCAGCAGTTCAATCAACCTATCCATATTTCGCTGGCTGTCTTCAGTTCTTAATATGAAAATGTCGGTTTTGGGTTGTTCTTCAATCAATGTAAAATCCGAAACAGGGGTCTGGTCTTCTCTTCGCACATCATAATTCAACTCAGAAATAGCAGAAAGAAATTTTTCCGCCTTCGCTTCAAAATTTAATCGCCCGAAATACTGTTCGGATAAATTATAAAAATCTTTGCTCTCGTATTCCTCTTCATTGATGATATTGTTTATGCATTCTTTTTGATACGAAAAATGTTTGTATACCCGATAATTTCCGAGATTCACTAAAAGCATTTTTCCTCCTAATACGCCATACTCCCCGTTGCGATTGCAGCGTCCGGCAACCTGAACGATGGAATCAAAAGGTCCGAAATCCCGGTAAACCGTTTCAAAACTGACGTCCACACCGGCTTCGATCAATTGGGTTGAAACCACGATTACTTTCTCTTGATTGCTCAGTCTGGACTTAATTTCATCGATTATCAGTTCCCGGTCATAAGGAGTAAGATTCGTGGTCAAACAATATTTGTGGTACTCCTTATATTGTTTTTCAATGAATTGATAACATTCGATTGCCATTCTTTTTGTATTCATCACGAGCAAGCAGTTATCGCCGTTAAAATTATCCCGAAATTCCGCAAGAAATGTGTCCTGATCTTTCTCTTTGGTATTGATACTGAGTTTAACCCGATTAAAAAGCGCAGCCGTCATATATTTCGCCGAATCAACCAGTGAAACCGTTGTGCGTTTATCCAAAATATTCGGTTGGGTAGCCGTAATCAGTAGAAAATAGATATTGAATCGCTCGCCCAATATTTTGAAACATTCACAAATCAAACGATAGTAGTCCGGGTCGACGTTTTGAACTTCATCAAGAATCACGATCGAATTCACAATGCTGTGGAATTTCTTGAGCATCCGGTTTTTATTGCCGATAATGGTATGAAAGAACTGGACAAACGTCGTTACAATCATCGCCGATTGCCAGGATTCCACCAGTAATTGATCGTCAAGGTAATCCTTATAACTTCGGTTTTCGGAATCTACTCGGTTGACAATCTCCTTTTCGGTCAGGTAATGATGTTTCAGCAGGTAGCGGGAAGGCCTGGCGGAATAGGCACTGCCTTTATTGAATTGAATAATTTTTTCAAACTCCGTATAATTCTGATCAATGATAGACGTATAGGGCAGGCAGTAAATGATCCGACCGGACCCAGGAGACAATTTTTTCTTGAGCGAATTGGCGAACGCCAAACATCCGTAAGTCTTCCCGATACCGGTTGGCGCCGTAATCGTGTAAAAATGATGTTCCGGGAAAATTTGATCGGAATGGGCAATTTCATTCAGAAACTGCGTTCTGGATTGATTGAGCGGATTATCCAGTGAGAATTTTTCAGGATTCTTTCGGCGGCAATCTTCGACGAACGTAAGAATATCGTTCACCGGTTCTGCAAGATTGCCTTTAAAATAATCATTGGTCAATCGGGCCGCATCTTTTTTATCGTTGTCTGTCAGCAGGGAAAACAGGTAGTTGGTAATAAAGAACATCTCGATTGCCGC
>JAHJGX010000256.1 GCA_018824205.1 bacterium | reverse complement strand
AAAATAACTTAGAGAAAGATTAGTACGTTTTCTTAGAAAAAAAAGAAAAAGAATGCAAAAGCAAAGGGATATTTACATACTGAATTTAAAAAAATGTAAAAAATAACGACTTAGGCCTTGACTTTTAACATAACAGTTACGTATGATTTTAAATATTACGAATATCGTAAATAACATGAGTCATCGTAAACTAAATATGTTTACTGTTTTTAATTTCCTTGATTGTGGTGTAGATTAATACTGACAACTCCGAAAGACACGTGAAAAAAGCAATCCAAATCATTACCATATTTTTCTTTGGTATTTTTATCCTGTTGGTGATAACCGGCGCTTATTTTAGTTCAAAAGCAGGAGAAAAACAGATTCTCGGGATTGCCCAAAAACAACTGATGCAGTTGCTGGAAGTCCCGGTTAGCATTGGTGTTTTGGAAACCAATCTTTTCAGCCGCCTGCAGATTGAAGATTTACAGATTTATCAATCAATCGATCAGCCAATCCTGTACCTGAAAAAGGCAGATATCCACTATAATGTTTTTAAACTCCTGAAAAAATCACTGAATGTTAAAAACCTCAACCTGGATAGTATGTCTCTTTTTATCGAGAGAGACAGCGGCGGTCGCTTTACTTTTAATTACCTGAATGGTCTCCTAAAACCGGATACTACCACTTCCCAATTCACTGTTTCTCTGCAGCAATTCAACATTGAACGGTCACTTTACCAATATAACGATCTGTCCATTCCCCTGGAGGGCATTCTTGCCCAGACATCCATTCATCTTCAGGAAACCGCCGATTCCACTTATCAACTTCAACTACGTGCCGGTCAGTCGGACATTAGGGTTTTGCACACGCCTTTTACTTTCAATGATATTCAGGTGAACGCCGAAATCAAAAACGGCAATGTCACTTTAGCGGAATTTCAGACTGTCTCAGCGGAATTGATTCTTTCCGGCACATTGACAACAACACTACCGGAGATGGCAGCGTCAATCAGAATTCGGGGAAATCCAAGACAGTCACTAAAAACATCGTTGCCAGGGCTATATTCGACACTATCGCCCTTTGACGGCGAGATGGATGTAAACATCAGCGCCAAAGGCAAATTTCCGGCACCGGATATTGAGCTCCAAGCGATTATTCCACAATTGACTATTTCAGGGACCGAACTCAAAGACGGGCGTTTTGACGCTTCTTATCATTCGGATTCCTTAATTATCCGGCAGCTCACCGTAAAAACGGGCAGCGGTAATATCACAGCAACCGCTTTTTTTGTCAATGACAGTCTGTGGCAGCATTCGGCGACACTGTCGGTCTCGAATCTGAATCTTCAGCAGATATGGGCAACAGTATTTCAGAACCCGATCCTTCAAAGTGGTCGATTAAATGCATCCATTACCACGAACGGCGCTTTAAAAAACATCGCTTCAATTTCTTCGTCCGGTAATATCAGCCTGAGCAATTTGAAAATGATTGACAAAATCGTTCCCAATATCGCTGCAACCATTCAACTGCGGGATGGCCATCTCAACACCGAACTTCAAAACAATTTAACCCGCGGAACGATTACCGCTGATCTGTCAAACGAGGAGGTGAATGCCCGTTATTCATTTGATATTCACGAAATCGAAGCGCTGGCGCAACTGGTAAACATTTCCGATGTCTCCGGTCAGGTTACTCTCCGTGGATCCATTACCGGTAAGTACAAAAATCCGAAAATAGACGCTTCAATTTCTGTTTCCAATCTAAGTTATCAGCACTTCCCCATCGACAAATTGGTAGCTGACGTATCGTATTTCGACAAAATAACAACAATTAACAGCAGTCAGTTCAATGGCACACTGCCCCGGATACATTCCGCCGCGGCGCCTTTTGGTCTTACACGATTACAGGGTGCGTATACATATCACGGTCATCTGCAAGGCTCTGTTCCGACACTTCGGGGAATGCTTGAAGTTGAAATGGTCCAGCCCGGCTATTCGGACTATCAATTTGACAGCGGTCAGATGTCGATCGAATTTCAAAATGAGCGTGTCTTTGTTAAAGATTTATCCTTGGTCAAATCCTCCGTAAAAATCCAATGTGACGGTTCTTACTCAATTCCGAACAGGCAGACAAATCTAATGATGCGACTCCAGTCAATTTCAGCGGAAGAACCGGGTTTTGGAATAATCACCGGAAATGCCGATCTGAAAGAGTTGGCCGACTTAGATATAACAATGAATGGCTCAGGGATTGATTTAAACCGGATTCATTTCTTTCTGCCGGATGTCCCGGAAATGGACGGACTTCTGGATTTTTATCTCACGCTATCGAACAATCTTGAACAGCCGGAGATTCTTTTCCAGTCGGAAATTCACGATTTTAATTACCAATATCTGCAATATGACACCGTGACCACCAATATCAGGTTTCATAAAAATCGGCTGATCTTAAATCCGCTTATGCTCAGCAAACCCGGCGAAAAGATCCTTTTGACGGCAGATGTACCAATCCTCAATGAAAACCGGCAATATTCCATCGATAAAAAATCAACCCTTAACGGAAGACTCACAGCAACGAATATCAATCTCAATCAATTCAATCCACTGATTCCGGCTGATATTTTCATTCGGGGAAGATCCAATCTGGATATTACCGTCTCAGGTACAGTTAAAAAACCTATTTGGAACGGTTCGGTATCATTGGAACAGGGCGATGTACATTGGGCGAAAGACCAGCCCCCAATAACCGATTTGAAACTGGAAATAAATCTCAACAATGATGAAATTCAGGTGGAATATCTATCGGGGAAATACACCGAAATCCCATTTTCGATCCAATCAACCGTCACCACCCAAAACTGGAAGCAGTATCAGAACAGGAGCCAAATCTCTATTCACGATAAAGAGATTTTAACTATTAAGGGTGAATTCAATTCTAAAACTGTCGATTTGAATGCCCGTTTTGACGACATTAACCTGGCAGATTTCACAAATCTAGTTCCAGAGATTTTTGCTATTCAGGGACTGACCAGCGGCAATATTGATATTTCCGGATCATGGCAAAAACCCAATGTCAATGGTCGATTAAATGTCGAAAAAGGATTATTCCAGTCAACATCAACTGCTCCCTCTTTAACAAACTTATTACTGAATGTTTCATATCAAAAATCGAGGTTGGACCTGAAAAACCTCAGTGGCAGCATTAATGATTTACCCTTCAAATCAACCGGCCGGTTTGATTTAATCAAAAAAGATGAATTCGCGGGTAACTGGCAAATAAATATACACGGAAGGGAGGCCCTGTCCGCCGCTATAAATTCCCAAAAGAAGCAGATCAACGTTGATCTGAATATAGATCAATTCGATCTCGCGCTATTACAGAGTTTTACCCCCGCGGAAATGATCACAGAGGGATATTTATCATCCAATATCAAGCTGTCCGGTTCTTATACGAAACCTCACATCAATGGATTTATTCGCCTTTCCGACGGCCTCTTTCAATTGAGTAACAGTTCTCCACCAATTGAAGAAATACAGATCGAAACCATTCTACAGGACACAATTCTCGATTTCCGTAATTTCACCGGCCTTATCCGGAACACTCCTTTTTCTTTTAATGGTCATTTGCAACGATTCGGCTGGCGTAAATTCCAGATCGCTTCCCTGTTCAATTTCGCCGATCAGAAAATTGTCGATGTTGGCGGTTATTTCGGAAGAGATACATTGAATATTCAACTTTCAGTAGACAGTCTCGATCTGTCAATGGCAAAATCCTTCACCCATAACATTACCGACATTCAGGGGCAACTGATATTCAGTCTGACCGTTTCCGGGAAACCAAAACAACCTCATATTGCCGGTAACTTCGACATTCGGAACGCCAGTGTTGACATTGATACTACGTATCCACGGTTTGAAGCATTACAAATGACAACGACATTTCAGGACAGTATTTTCACACTGCATTCCCTGGATGCAATCGTTAATGGAATTCCCATTCATACAGAAGGCACAATATATACACATCGATTTGACAATTTTCTCCTGAACCTGAATGTCGCGCTCGCCGGCACAGACATTGCCAAGTCGGAATTTTCCATCTCAAAAACACAGATAGACGGTTTTGCTGAAGTCAGCAACCTTGACCTGGCCCAATTTCGGCCACTGGTCAAAGATCTCAAACAGATCGGTGGCAAAATGAACGCCCACTTGAATGTTTCCGGACATCTGACAGCACCACAATTTTCAGCGACCGCATCTATTTCTGAAGGCCTGTTTCAGATTAATGGTGTTCCGCATCTGATGAATTCTGTCGAGGCGAGTGTTTCAGCAAGCGATTCATTTCTAAAAATCGATTCTTTTACCGCATCTCTCGACGAATTGCCGATTCAAATTACTGGGCGAATTAACCAGACCGATATTCAAAGTTACAATCTTAATTTTGAAATGCTGAGCCGCAACCGGAAAATCTTTTATACAAATGGCACAATAATGCCCAAATACTCGGATCTCGACATTGAAATTACCGATTTGGATTTGGGGATACTGCAATCCTTTATCCCGGTCTATCGCCTGGAAGGTCATCTGAACTCAAAAATTCAAATCCAGGGAACACAGGCAAAACCGCGCTTTACCGGCTACCTCAATCTCAATAACGGCGTTGTTCAAACCGATTTCCGACAGCCGCCGATTGAAAATATCAAGATCGACGGACAAATCAAGGATAATTACATTCAATTAGCACAATTGACCGGCCGTTACCTCTCCAATGAATTTAATTTAAGCGGTAACATTGATCTGGTGGAACATCAGTCAATCACCTCTGATCTGAACCTTTTTATGAACAGTCAGGAAATCGCATCTTTGACCGGTTATTGGAAACCAAGCCTGATAGACGCGCGTCTGAATATCAACAACCTTGATATCGGTATAGTCAAAGATCTCAAGCCTGAATTTTACCTGCTTTCAGGAATTTTGAACTCTTCTATCGCCATCCAAGGTTCTCCGAATCAACGAAAAATTAATGGTGAAGTGGTTTTTCAAAACGGGGCATTCCAACTCAGTCCGGAAACACCAGCCATCAGTTCCATTTCCATGAAAGCTACCTTACAAGACACGGTCATTCGGATGGTGGAGTGCCGGGCTACAATCCAGAATGCTGTCCTGAATCTGAGTGGTACTTTGGCTTCCCGGGACTGGACGTATTTGTCGTCTGATCTTAGAGTAAAGATAAACACCAATCCGGCCATTTCCATCAAGGGACGTATCGACACTGATGACATCCGTATAAACCTACAGGTGACACATTTCAATCTGAGCTATTTACAGCCATTTACAACCCAATTTCAGCAAATGAGCGGCGACATCAATAGCTCGATTAATATCAATGGTCCTCTAATGCATCCTATCATTGACGGCAAGACCCGAATATCCGAAATCCGTCTTCAACCGGCTATAATCAGTGAGACCTTTACCGACGGTTTGATCAGTTTACGTTTCGAACAAACCCGCTTCATCCTCGATACCCTTGCCATTAAACTGAACAAGGGCAACATCACCGGTTCGGGCTATTTTGCCTATCGGGAAAAGGATATCGGCGATATCGATATGAAAATGACATTGAATAATATCTCAATCAGCCGGAAAAAACAGTATCTTGTCGCTTTAAAATCCTCAACCCTGCGTCTCCGGCGAGAAAACAACTACTATAATCTGGACGGTGATATTGTATTTGATGAAACCAAAATTCAATACAATATCCAGCCTAAAACGCTGATTGCCATGTCCCGGAATTCCCAACGGCCAGGCACTGAGTCATCGCAATTAATGCAAAATATTCGCATGAATATTCGCATCCGGGACAGCAAAAACATCTGGATAGATAATAATCTGGCGCGGATTCGGCTTCGTCCTGAACTAGCAATTATCGGAACTGCCGCAAAAACCAATATTTCCGGTCGCCTGAAAGTTGAAGAGGGGTATATCCTCTATCTTGACCGGAAGTTCAAAGTGAAACAGGGCGTCATCGATTTCGTGGATCCTAATACCATCAATCCGATCATCGATTTTACCGCAGAATCTGAAATCAAGAGCTACCAAACGTTGTCAAAAAAACCTTACACAGTAACCATCACCATCACCGGGCCGCTGGATGAGGTGGTTTTTAATCTGCAAGCTCAACCGCCTCTGGATAAATCCGACATTATTGCATTGCTGACCTTTGGGGCCACCCGTGAAGAACTGATCGGACGAGGATTAGATCCCCGTAGCAGCGGCGTCGGAACAGCTATCCAGGAACGTCTGACCGAATATTCCAGCCAGCGGATTTCCAGCTTTACTTCCGAGAAAGTCGGAACCTTGCTGGGGCTGGAAGAGATGTCGATTGACGGTAATCTGTTCAGCTTCGGCAAATCCTGGGGACCGCAACTAGTGGCCTCCAAGAAATTGACCGAACGAATGTCGGTAACCTATTCCACCGCCGTCGGACATATGAATGAACAAAAAGTTAAACTGGATTATAAACTGAATGATAAATTTTCACTGGAAGGCCAAACCGATCAGCGGGGGCGCTCCGGCCTGGACTTGAAATATAAACTAAAGTTCAAATGATGAAGCGACTAATATTCGGCATAATATTCGTATTTATTTTTGAGAGCGGTCTATCCGGAGCACCCTTGAAAAAAAACCAGATTAAGGTTAAATCCGTCACCTATCAGGGCAATAAGCATTTTAAAGCGGGCCAATTGAATAAAATCATTGTCTTAAGACCGTCAACGTGGATATCCCCGGTCTATTTCAATGCTGAATTGTTTCAGAGCGATCTGGCCGGTATTCCCCAGTTTTATCAACAAAACGGATACCTGGAAGCCCGACTGACCGATTATAACGTCACTATCGATTCAAGTAAAAAATCCGTAAAAGTCAGTTTTACAATTAATGAAGGCGAACTGACGCGCATCGAAGGTATCAGTTTTCTTGACAATGCCGTTATTGGTGATCAGGATATCCAGAAAATAATTTCAGTCAAGGAGGGCAATGCCTTTAAAAGCAGAGAAATCGAAAATTCGACGCTGGCGATTCTTCGAAAATATGCGGAGATCGGTTATCTGGATACCGATATTAATCCGGACATCCGGATCAACAGTCAATCTCATTCGGTGTTGATCGATTTTATTATTAATGAAAAAAACCAGTATCATATCGGTAATATCACAATTAACGGACTGGAAAAAACCAAACCAGCCATATTACTTCGGGAATTGAATTTTAATGCAGGTGAGATTATCAATTACTCCAAACTCCTCCAGTCCCAGCGCCAACTCTACCTCACCGGTCTCTTCCAGAGTGTATTTATCCGGCCAATAACGACAGAAACGAATCTTCCCGACACTAAAGACATCTTAATCGAAGCCAAAGAAAAGACCTATGGAGAATTTAATGTCTCCGTCGGATCAGGTACAGTGGAAAAACTCCGCGGGAAAACCGAAATTCTTTATACAAATTTGCGAGGGACCGGTCAAAAAATCGGTCTTACCACAAAGCTAAGTTACGTCAGTCAAGGTATCAACCGCGGCATCGAGGCGTCCTTCACTGAACCCTGGACTTTCCACACCCGATGGCGTACTGATTTGACTTCTACCTGGGAATATTTGAATGAACCCGGCTACAATCTTGAGCGTCTTGGTGGGCAAGTCGCGGTCGGTCGTAAATTTTTAAACCGCTCAAGCAGCACGATTAGTTATCGGTACGAAAACAACCAGCTAAGCCAGATTAAGATTGCCGACATAGAAGAAACGATGGAAAGTGATATCCGTGCCTTGAAACTGTCCCTGGTTTTCGATAATCGTGACAATCTCTTCAACACCAGCAAAGGCAGCTATATTGAATTCAGCAATGAAATAGCGGGATCTTTCATGTCCGGCACCAACTCCTTTTTCCGTTCCAATCTGCGGTTAAAACAGTTCTTCTCAACTGAAAAAGGGACAGTTTTGGGCAGTTTTATGGATTTGGGCTGGATTGATGCCGCGAAGGGATTTTCAGCAATCCCGCTGAATGAGCGCTTTTATGCTGGCGGACCCAATGCACTGCGGGCCTTCGATTACCAGTTAGCCGGCCCCGTTGATGCCGACCGGACTCCATCGGGCGGAAGATATCAGTTCGTCTGGAATGTCATTGAGCTCCGCCAACCAGTGTATAAATCTTTCGGCTTGGAAACCTTTATCGATCTGGGAAATGTCTGGGATAAACCCCAAGATGTCGCCATTAGCGATATCCGTCACAGCGTCGGCCTTGGCATTCGATACAACTCGCCCATCGGCCTGGCCCGCCTGGATTATGCCGTCAATTTCAGTCCCCGTCCCGGTGAAGCCGGCGCAAAATTATATTTCAGCATGGCCCAGGCATTTTAGGTCCACGAAATCCACCGGCAGTATTAACCCTTGCATCTCACTATTTAATCTATTAAAATATTGCCAACGGTAAAATTGGTTAACAGATACTTGTGGATTTCTGCATTTCGGTTGTTCGGTTACAAATCAGTTTCTATAATCCTCCGTCGGAGTATGGGACTCAGGAGGCGAAGCTATAAGAAAAAGGATACGAAGTAAAAAGTAAACAGTAACAAAATAAATATCAAACAGCAATCCTCACAGAAAATTTATACAATAGACAAATATGATAAATAAATTTAATAGAGAAATTATTTTTAAGGAAAATGTAAAATGACTCCTACCAATTCGTATATTCAAGATATTCTTACAAAAGTAAATGAGGGTAATATTGTATTATTTCTTGGTGCAGGAGTAACTTGTGAATCAGACGGACCAACTGGAAAACAATTAACAGAAATGATAAAAGGAGAATTCCCAAATGTTAACCAAAGCTTAAATGATCTTATTGATGTTTGCCAAGATGTAATTGAAACTCCACCCTATAGTAGAAAAGATTTAGAAAATTTCATCATAAAAAAATTGGAGTCTCTACAACCTTCATTTTCGCATAAATCCCTTACATTGTATGATTGGACTGCAATTTTTACTACCAATTACGATGATTTAATTGAATTATCGTATCGAATAAGTGAGAAAAGACTTAAACCATGTGAAATAATATATACAGAAAATTTTTCAACAAATCCAGCTGATCGAAGTAAAGTAAAATTGTTCAAAATCATGGGATCTATAAAATCTGTAGAAGGCGAATCAGGGAATATGGTTTTATCTAGGTCCGATTATCATAAAGCCCTAATACGTAGAAGAAAATACTTTAAAATTCTTTTTGATTTCCTAAAATCAGGCCCAATAGTATTTATCGGTTACAGCTTTTGTGATAGAATAGTTTTTGATGTTTTATATGATATAAAAGAAATATGGGGAGAAGATCGACTTCCTTGGAGTTATGCATTATTCGATAAATTACCTGCTACAAGTGAAAAACAAAATTTCCAATTTTCAAGTAGAAAAATAATTCCTATAGAATGTAGTTTTAAAAATTTCGTTGGACTTTTATCAGATCAAATTAAGCCAATTGAAAAGGTAAAAGAAAAAATATTCACAATTGATTACAAGAAATCTAAACTCAAGATTAAATATGATGACGCAAAGCAATATTCAGAATATTTTCACATCCTATACAATGAAAATTTTAACGTTGAAAAATGTGAAAAAGAGAACTTTTTTATGGATGATTACAAATCTTGGTACCCGTTCTTAGAGGGGTGGGATTTTCAAAGAGATGTATATATAGATAAAGGATACTCAAGAATTGCTAACGCTAGAAATATTACAGGATGTATAAAAGATCAAATAGTCAATGAATTAAAAACATCAGAGATAGAAAAAAATAAAATAATATTAATAAAAGGTATGCCCGGGGTTGGAAAAACAACACTATTAAAAAGAATTGCATTTGACTTTCAAGAAAAAGGTGTTTCCCCAATTATATTTATTAAGGAATTCAGAATTAACTTTGATTATAAGTTGCTCGATAGCTTTATTTCTGATATCAATCGACAATATGATGAGATACAGCAAGATAATGTCCATGTTAATCCAATCAAGCCTATCATTATAATTGATGATGCTTCTTCTTATATTCGACATGTACATAGATTAAAAGATTATTTAACATCACGCGGAAGATCTGTCTTAATTATCGCTGCAGATAGGTCAAATGAATGGGATACTATATATAATAAAAAATATTTCTTCAATCTACCTATAGAAAATATTTATGAAATTAATGAAACTTTATCGACTACAGAAAAAACAGCCATTATAAAACACTTTTTTTCATTGGATTATATTCCATCTCTAAGTTCACATTGGGAAAATATAATTGAAAAAAATTATGAATGCTCATTTTTTGCAACTATATATTCAATTGTACACCCTTCGCGAAAGCCTCTTGATATCGTTATAAAAGATCAATATCAAAAACTTAATGAAATTAGTAAAAGAGCATTTCGATATATATGCTCATTTCATCAGTTCAACCTACCGATTAATATGGAATTGCTTGTCCGTGCTCTAAAATGTAATTATACTGATTTCATTTCTGACGTAATAAACAATAATTGTTCCAAAGTAATATTTGAAATTCAGGATGATATTGGTAATATTTTTTATAAAAGCCATCATCGAATTATTGCTGATAAAACAGTCAAAAATTTCTTTGGTGACCCAGAACTATTAAAATCAATTTATCTTGAAATTTTTAGTGAAACCCTATTAACCAATAAAATTGAAAGAGATATCTGTGAAAAATTATTAATTGAACATATCGGTCCAAATGCAAAAACACAGATTTTTACACCCACCCAGCAAAAAGAACTTTTCAAATCAATATGTGAAAATAATAAAATAAGAAGTCTAATTCACCATTGGGGTTTAATAGAACTGGATGATGAAAATTATATTGAAGGGGAACGATTATTAAAATTAGCACTTGAGACACCTAAGGATAGTATAGAATCATATAGGTCAGAATCAGACCAAAATATATTAACTTCTTTAGGAAATTTATATTCAAAAAAAGGAATATCTGAATTAAAAAATAATGAAATCGAAAAATCAAGAATATCCTTCGAATTAGCAGAATCATGTTTTAAAGAAGCAAAACACGGTGATTTCCCAAATTCTTATGCATATCATGCTCATGCTCTTATGTATATAAAGAAAGCTGAGAAAAAATCCGATTTTGCAGAAAAAACTGATTTATTAGGATCTGCATTGGCAATAATACGAACAGCAGAAAATAATTTAAATGAAGATGAATTGCAGATATTATATGAATTAGAAAGTAATATATGGATAATTATTGGCGATGATAAAAATATTAATTCAGTATTAGAAAAGATACGAGATCAATATAATAGTCCTCGTGGATATTATTTATGTGCAGAATATTTATATAAAAATGCTACTAAAAATAAAATTATAGATTATGATTTATGGTTCCTTCTCGTTTAGAGTGGGTAGATATCATTTAAACGTTCCATAGGCAGGATTGATTTTCCCGAAATCCAATTTACCAGTTACTAAATATGCAATTATTTTGAAATTCTTAGAACTGCTATAGCCCCTTGCTTTT
>JAHJGX010000031.1 GCA_018824205.1 bacterium | reverse complement strand
GCTGTTGCCGCCCTCCGAAATAACGATTTTAAACGAATTATTCTGACCCGACCGGCCGTCGAAGCAGGGGAGAGCCTCGGATTCCTTCCCGGTGATCTGAAGGAAAAGATCGAGCCCTATCTGGCGCCGCTGTACGATGCGTTGCATGACATGTTGCCGGCAGACAAGTTTAAAGCCTATACCGATCAACATGTTATCGAAATCCTGCCTCTGGCATATATGCGTGGCCGGACTTTGAACAATGCCTTTGTTATTTTAGACGAAGCTCAGAACACCACGAGCATGCAGATGAAAATGTTTCTCACCCGCCTGGGCGTCAACTCAAAAGCCATTATCACCGGTGATATTACCCAGATTGATATCCCCGACAAGGTCTGTTCCGGGCTAATCGAAGCAAAAAACATTTTAACACATATTGACGGAATAGAATTTATCTATTTTGATCCAAGCGATGTGGTTCGCCACAGGCTGGTAAAAGAAATCATCAAGGCCTATAACGGTAAAGAATCCGGATAATGAATCTAAAACCGTTCCAGCGTTCTTCTGTAATTAAATTGTCCAGAGTAAAGAGTACCGGACTGATTTTCATATTTTGTCTTCAGTCTTTCTTGCCGACATGGGCACAGAATTCCGGCGAAGACCAACAAAAAGTCTGGATATATCTGGATGGTTCACAGCTCAATAACGAGGATCTCGTTCCCCTTGATTTTCAACAAAGGACGCTGAATAGACTCTCAAAAAAATCTTCCGTAACCAGCAATAATCTTTCCGATGTTATTCCCGGAGACCACATTCGTTCACAAATCGATCAATATGTCAATGAAATTGTATTCTACTCGCGCTCGCTAAAGGCCTATTCGGCGTTTATTAATCCATCCAATACCGATAATATAAAAAATCTCCCGTTTGTGAAAGAGGTCGTTCCGGTTAAAATCTATCATCGGCCGACATATCCTGAACCGATAACCCGCCTGGAAAAATCCCCCGGAAGCAGTGACTTTTACGGCAGTTCTTATGACCAGTTGCAGCAGCTGAATATTCCGGCGGTTCATGATTCAGGCTATACCGGCGCCGGCGTTCGCATCGCCATAATCGATGCAGGTTTTTATAAAGATCATGCCGCTTTTCAACATATCATTGACAGCGGCCGTTTGATTGCCGAGTGGGATTTTATATTCAACGATAATAATGTTCAGGACGAGATTGCTGCCGACACCACCTCATCTGCCCAAAGCCGACACGGCACTTCTGTCTGGAGCATTGTCGGAGGATATGTCCCGGATGTTCAAATCGGCGCCGCATACGGGGCAGAATTTCTGCTGGCCAAGAGTGAACGAATTGGCTCAGAGAGCATTCTCGAGGAAGACCTGTTTGTAGCAGCTGTGGAATGGGCCGATAAAAACGGGGCAGATATTATTAGTTCCTCTGTAGCGTATCGGGATTTTGATTATGGTGTGGGTGATTATCAATTCGAGCAATTAGACGGCAAAACCACCAATGCTGCCAAAGTGATCAACTGGGCTTTTGAGCGGGGAATCTTACCGGTAATCTGCGCCGGCAACGAAGCCAATAATTTCCCCCAGGACGGAGGACTCCTGACGCCGTCCGACGCATACGGAGCGTTGACCGTTGGAGCTGTCAACAGCGACGGACAGATTGCCGGGTTCAGTTCCCATGGGCCAAGCGCCGACGGGCGAATCAAGCCGGATCTTTGTGCACTGGGAGTTAGTGTATACGTCGCCATGTCCACCTCTCCAAATTCCTATGCGTTTGGTGGCGGAACTTCATATTCGACTCCGTTGATTGCGGGGGCCGCCGCTCTGTTGATGGAAAAATTTCCCGCGCTACCACCCATTAAAATCATCGGGTTACTGAAGGCTAAATCAAATCACAGCGACACACCCAGCGATCGATACGGTTGGGGAATTCCCAATGTATACCGGTCCATGTTTGAGGTAGATATGGCCGCAGTTTTAAACTGGGAGCCCGATCGTAAAAGGATTTATGCTCTTCCCAATCCCGCCATTACCGGGGTCACATTTGCATTCCGGTGGACTCATGTAATTCCAAACGAGAAACAAACATATCTAAAAATATACAATTTACTTGGGGAGCTGGTCTGGAGCACAGATCTTAGTCCGCAAATCGCTGGAATTGACGAAAAAATTTATTGGAATTTGAAAAATATTTCCGGGGAAATTGTCCCTTCGGGAGTTTATATTGTGACCGTGAAAGATAAACACACAACAATTCGTGGTAAATGTCTGATTTTGCATTAATAACTAAAAAGGCAGCAACATGACTGACAACCTTAGAAACTTACTGTGGTCTAAAATAGGAGAAAATTGAATGGACCAGCAGGAAATTGAAATAATTGAACGAATTAAAAATGGTGATGAAATGGCCTTCCAGCAAATCATGAGCAGATATGGCGAAAGAGTCATGGGGCTGGCCTTCCATTTTACTAAAAATTATCAGGACGCGGAAGATTTGTATCAGGAGACGTTTATAAAGGTTTATCGCAATATCGATTCGTTCCGGTTCGAAAGTGAATTTTTTACCTGGGTGTACCGCATCCTGGCAAACCAGGCGTTTAATTATTATCGCAAGGCCAAGCGGATGACGATCGTGGATCCCGGTGAAAATGACTACTTATGGGAAACCTTGCCGGCGGACGAATCCAACGAAGCCGACCAGGCCACCCTGAACTCATCCCTGCGGGAAGAAATCGACCGGGCCCTGATGCAATTATCATCTCAGCAGCGCATTGTGTTTATTCTCAAACACTACGAGGGCAAAAAGATCAAAGATATTGCGTCAATACTCGACTGCACCGAAGGCACCGTGAAGCGCTATCTGTTTCGGGCAACCCGCAAACTGCAAACCATACTGGTCAAAGCATAAAGGAATGTGTAATGAAAACACACGCAACATTTGAAGAAAAGTTACTGCTCTATTTCTATGGCGAATTGAATGCCGTTGACATGAAATTAGTTGAGCAGCATTTGGCAGAATGCACCAAATGTTCCGGTGAACTGGGCCGGTTGAATGAAATGAAACACTCTCTTCAATATATGTCCCGGCCTATACCCGGTTCTGTTCTGGTGGAACGTGCAAACGCAAAAGTCATGGGCGTCATCCGACAGACCAAGCAGCATAAATTGAAATGGACTATATCCGGCCTCCTTGATGATATACAGGATACATTTACCAGTATTTTTGCCCGTCCGCAATATCAGCTGGTTTCGATCGGAGTAACATTTATCATCGGAATTTTTGTCGGCAAATTGTGGCTGAGCAGTGGATTGCGGCACGATCCGGGTATGCTGGCAAACTTTGTGAATTATCAGGTTGCCCTAACAGATACGGAGAAAGATCAATTCCAAAAAGCATTGGCCAATTATCTGCTACAGTCGGGTGGAATAGAAGTAGCCGAACTCGTTCAGGGTTCTGCGGATGATGACGGCGATGGACTCGTGGAAGTGAATATCAAGGTTGATAGAGATATCGCTGTAAAAGGCGGTCTGGATGATCCAACGATTCTGAACATGCTGCAGTATTCTGCGATACATGAAAAAGATAAGACCCGCCGTTTGCAGGCCATTAAGCTTCTGTCCAAGACACCCCAGAATCCTAACAATGAAGCCACAATGATTTCGGTGATCTTAAACGACGCCGAACAGAAAGTTCGTGATCTCGCCCTGGACGCCCTGAAATCTTACAATGTCAACACCCAGATCATGGACGCTTATAAAACCATAGCCCTGCGTGACAGCAGTACAGAAATACGGTTGGCGGCCATGGAGCAGCTCTATAAAAACGCCGATAGATCGGTTGTGCCGATCCTGGCGTTGATCGCTTCCAATGATTCCGATACAACGCTTCGCAATACCGCGCAAAAATATTTAGATGAAATTGTTGAAAATAAATAACCAATGGGTATAGTTATGAATACCAAACACATCCTTATAATTCTGGCATTTCTCAGTGTTCAGCTGATGGCTGAAAAATTTGATTTCGATGGCATGCGCTATCGTGGCGAAACCGTTAAGGAATATAAAATTGACGAAAAAGGTTCCCTGGTAATGGAAAACATCCGCGGTGATATAAAAATCATCGGCGAAGCCCGGAACAATATTCAGGTTACTGAACGATACAGTATCAATGCCTATTCCGAATCCGATGCGGAAAAAATATATAGTGACTACAGGGCCAAATATATCCTGAAAGGCAACACCCTTATGATTGAGGGGGAGGATGATTCAAAACGATATCAGAGCGATTTTACCATTCAGATACCCACAAATTTTAATTTGGATATAAGCGCCAGCGGCGGTGATATTGTCACTGAAACGGTAATTGGCGTCATTGAAATAAAAACTTCCGGCGGCGATATTGACATCCTGGAAACCAAGGGCAAACTAACCATAAACACCTCTGGTGGCGATATTAATATCCGGAAATCAGACGCAGATATAAACGCTACTACATCCGGCGGTGACATTTCTCTGGACCAATTATCCGGAAAACTTTATTCGAAAACCTCGGGGGGCGATATTACGGTAAAAGATCTCAATGGGGACGGCGAAGTAAGAAGCTCTGGAGGTGATATTTATATATCCGATATTAAAGGGAAATACTTTGAAGGCAGTACATCCGGCGGTGACATTGGCGCCGATAATATTGAGACAGAAATAAATCTAAGCACCTCCGGCGGCGATATATCCATTGGAAAAACAAGCTCCCATGTCCGCCTGCACACCTCGGGCGGAGATATCGATATCGACGAAGTCGGTGGTAATCTGGATGCCAGCACCTCGGGGGGCGATATTGACGTTAACCGGGTCGACGGATATTGTAATCTGAACACCTCCGGCGGGAACATCGAAATTGAATTTGCCCGGGATAAAGTCCGTGCAACCACTTCCGGTGGTGATATTTACATGCCAAGCGTCTACGGTGCTGTCTATGCCCACACCTCGGGCGGTGATATCGAAATGCAAAAAATAATTGAAAAATCCATCAAAGAAAATACCATTGATTTGTCCACCTCCGGCGGTGATATTATCCTGTCGTTACCGGACAATATCAAAGCCGATGTATTTGCCCAGATTACAGTATACGATAAGTGGGATAAAAGCGAAATCCGTTCCGCTTTCCCGCTTGATATCAGTAAAGAAAAACGGGGTTCGAAGCTGATTATTACCGGACAGGGGCGGATTAATGGCGGCGGGGAAGCAATAACTCTGAAAACCAGCGGCGGCGACATCAAAATTGACCGTCTGATGCAATGACAAACCTAAACCGTACAAGGGGGATAGCAATATGAAGGGGCGTTTGATAATCGGAATATGCCTGATCACAGTAATCGGATTTGCCGGAGATATTGTCACCGAGCGTCATGAGCTGCCGTATAAAGGCGAAGAAGAACTGAGCGTAGGCATTGAGTTTGGACTGGGCAAGCTTGAACTTCGGAGCACTGATAATAAAAAATATATCATGCAGGCTGAAATCACCTACTCCAAAGACCTGTACAAACCGGAAGTTGATTATAAAACCGTAGGCAATCGCGGTAAACTACGATTGGCGTCCCGCCAAAACGAGAGCAGTGGATTCTGGGGACATTCCAAGAAGAGTTCATCATCGGATATAAAGAAAAATCACTG
>JAHJGX010000255.1 GCA_018824205.1 bacterium | reverse complement strand
CTGTACAGTTTTGAAATCCAGATCACTATTCTTTCCACGCCCTTCCATAAAAGAGGATTGTGGTAAAAAAGCTTTATATTCTTTTTTTTGTTTTGAATCAATAAAAGTCATATATGAACTACTAGTCACCAGAAAGCCAGCATCCCCGATATTTTTAATTGATAATGTTAATGCATACTCACCTTCAGTTCTGACATTATTAGGATCCACTGATATAAAGGTCAGGTTCGGAGGAGATTGAACACATAGTTCATTAGCAGATGAGCTGTCAACAAATGAGAAATCAAAACCGTTTGCATCTTTTCCACTTAGGAAGTACTTCACCTGGTACACACCAGCTGCTATAGTCTCAGTAAAAGAATTAAAAGTGATTTTTTGAGTACTACCAGTTGACACTGTATAGGTGGTATCAATTGTTCTTTTATGTTCAACAATATCGTTGTCGATTATTTTAATGTACGTACTATCCATATTTAAAATTGCATTAACACCACCGGTATTAATCAGATTAACCTGAAATTCAACAATTTGGCCTTGTGTCACCGTATCAGGAGACAGCGTCCCATCAATGGTTGATAGAATTGCAGGATCTTGAATTACAAGATCGTTTGTCAAGATAATATCATCTGAAAACAGACATTTATTATCATCTGAACCTTTTATCCAAAGTTTTGGTCTGTAGCTACCTGATTGAAAATCTACAGGAATAGTACCAGACCGAAAAGAAAGTGTATCATTTTCTCCATCATTTAATGAAGTCACGGTTGATGAAATTGGGAATATCAAAGTGTCCGACCCATTATTCACGGTCAATATTGTTCTGGGATCAATTGTTAACCCAATTCCACCTGAATTATTAACAGATAGTGAGAATATTTTTGTCTGTCCAAGAGTAACCTTATTAGGTTTAATACTATTTTCTGTATATGTAATACTTGGCTTCAAATTAACTGTCCAGGTGTCCTTTATATTCGAATCATTATCCTCAATTCGGACCCCATTATAAAACCCACTAACAAATCCATTTAATGTAATCTTACCTTGTGTTGCTGATTCTTGGACATAAACAAGAAAACTCAGAGTAACAGACACACCAGGGGCAACCTGGGTAAAAGTATCGGTTCGTATCTGAGTATATTCAGTCGTTATTGAAAGCAAATCCTTTCTGAAGGACAATTTTGTATCAATATTAAATATAGGAAGAAGTCCATGGTTTGTAATTTCCATTTCAACGATCAAACTATCCTGACCTTGAGTAACACTTTCACGTTTTGCGTCTATTGCATCTATAGTAATTACCTGATTATAAATCCCGTTCGGTTCAATAAGCACGATCTGAGAAAAGGAATTACCGAGAGAATCAACACCAAACAAATGCAATTCTGAACTATATTTGCCACCACTCAGGCCTGGTGGAATCGTATCATTCCCAAATACTAATCTGACAGTATCACCAATTGATGATGACGCAGTGTTACTCTGTAAAAAGGTAATAAAGGAATCACCATCAGAATCATAAAATGTAAAAAATGATTGAGTGTTTAGTGTAACACCGATATTTCCAATATTACAAACATCCATTGAGAAGATAGTATCAATTCCAGATGTCACAATAGTTGGTTCCAAACTATTAGTTATATATTTAATAAAAGGTGGCATTAATACACTGATTGTACCAGTGCTATCAGACTCTAAATCATCCACTGACGCAATAATCTTACCCACTGATGGAGCTGTCCACGGCTCAAATACTATCTGACTACCAGTTTTCGGAAACCCATCCAAATTGTCCGTCTGATTCCAGGTAACTACCGTATCCTTTACATAATTGCTGTCCGCATCATAAGCCGCCGCATATAACACAAGGCTGCTGTCTGTCGTTAAACTCAGATCGCCAACCTCGTCTCCGCCACCATTTGAGCCATCCCGGATAATGAGATAACTCAATAATCCCGGAAGTACATCTACATATACCTTATCCGTTATTCCCATATAACTGGCAGTTAATACTCCTTTACCTATGTTATCTGCTGAAAATGTACTGCTCGTTCCAATCCCAACTGAAAATATCCCCGTGCCACCACTCTCACTCCAGGTTACCGATACATTATCTACAAAATTACCATAACGATCATAGGCCGCTGCATATAATGTCGTATCCGCATCCGTCGTCATCTGAAGTGCCTTTAACGTGTCTGCAGCCGATCCTAAACCCGACATGATTACTATCTTCTGGATTTGCCCCGTTCCAACACTGATTACTCCGGTCGTATCCGGTGTTAATCCACCGGCACTGACGGTAATTTTCCCCGAAACCGGCGCCGTCTCCGGTTCAAACACTATCTGACTACCAGTTTTCGGAAACCCATCCAAACTACCGGTCTGATTCCAGGTAACTACCGTATCCTTTACATAATTGCTGTCCGCATCATAAGCCGCCGCATATAACACAAGGCTGCTGTCTGTCGTTAAACTCAGATCGCCAACCTCGTCTCCGCCACCATTTGAG
>JAHJGX010000254.1 GCA_018824205.1 bacterium | reverse complement strand
TATTACATCAGGTTTCCTAAAGGGCCTAAATTTATATTCAGATCATCATCCTGAATTCCAAATACGAGTTTGAGTTCTTCGACTTTCTTATCCAGTGCCAAAAAGGTCAAGCCCAGTTTTTGCATATCGACGTCCGTAAGGGTTTTTCGCTCGATTCGACGCATAACTTCCCTTTCCATTAATCTTTTTATCAGCACAACGAGGGTCATAACCAGTTTGGCCAGGCCCTGTTCGGTCTCTTTGGGATTTTCTGCTCTAATAAGAGTCGAGATGTTACTTTCCGCTTTTTCAATCTCTTTTTCCAGTTTTTGTATATACTTTAATTCTTCAGCAGTCGGTTCACGATCCGGATCGGCAGTAGAGCCGCCACTGAGTTCCTGGAGTTTGGAACTTGAGGTGGCGATTAGTCTTAAGCCGATGTAAATGAGATCGACATCAGCCATCCTCACAGCCAGATCGCCTACCACGACGGCGCCTGTCTCTAGGACTTTATCCAGAGCATCGAGCAGGGTCACCTCTTTATTCTTGACGTAGTGATTCATTTGTTTATAACCTTGCGAAATTATAGGGAGGCCAGGGACCGCTGTATTCCAATCGAAAACCTTTAGGCCCCATTTCCGCACTCAACCGCTTAATTTGCAACTTGAAATATTCAATTCTGCCTTCCTGAATCAGATAAAATGCGTTCAAAACCATAGGCTCTGATTTTCCGGTAAGCTCCTTTTCCAGAATTTTCCCTTTCAGACCGGTTTCCGATTGATGTTCGAGATCGAGAAATATAGCATCCATATAGGTTCCAATTGTATTATTTACCTCAGAATCGACAAGCTCCCTGATCTGTTTCTCGAAAAAGTACGCCGCGCCCTTTGACATAGAGACCAGCTCTTTTGCTTTGGCTTTTATTACTTCGTTCCCATTTTTGACCTTATCCTCTAAGGCCTGGCTATTTGCTAAATAGATTTTGACGCCCCACTCTTGCTTTCCCTGCAGATCTCTCAACGTTTTTTCAAATTTTGAATAGTTCTTTTCAATGGTTTGTTGAATACTTGCACGACTGGTAAAAATAGTGCCAAAGCACATTGGAATGACTGCTATGATTTTGCCGTTGCACCGCATAGCCGCTTCTATGACCGCTTCATGAATAAGCGCTTTTTCTTTTATCCAATTCAAATCCTCCCGGGCTTTCTGCTGGATTTCTTCAGAATCATATTCCCGGACAGACACCTCGCTGACCACAGCCTCCAAATGTTGATATGTAAGAGTAAAGACAGTCCCCCGGCCATCTATCCCTTTTGTGAGTAATTTTGAATCGGTTTTTCCTCTGATACAATACAGATAAATGGCCTTTTTCTCTTTCACTCCGCTTCCTCCGAATTAGCCGATTCTGACAACCTGTCCAATAGTTCCGTTTCCTTTTTTTGGTATTCCTCGTCAGATATTTCCCCCGATTCGACCTTCATGGAAATATCCGTCAGCTCCCGTCTGATTGCATCGGGACTATAGTATTCCTGGTCAGCGGCTTCGCTGATTTTCCGGGCGATCCAGACCACAAACTTTAACACGGTAATGCGCCTCTATCCTTAAAATTTCAAATGAATATCCACAAAACTCGCCGGTGGAGCTGGGCCGATATATTTAAATTGAACTTTCCCTTTCCGTTTCTCGGCGGCTTCATTTACCAGCTGGTCCAGTTGGGATTCCCTCTGATCATTTACCAGTACGGCTAAATTTAAAAACATCAGCTCGCCAAAGATTTTCCCCTTCGTTTGTTGCAAGGCTACAGAGGATATCTCAGTAGTTATGGCTTCGGCTTCTTTTTCACTTTCGGCAATCAGAGCGCGTTCGACCATCTGTCCCAGTTCGATGCTTTTATAGTGTCCGCTTTGTCCTTTTAATTTTTGGATGGAATCTCTGAAAGATCGAATATTCGGATAGCTGTTAACAATATACTCATAGATATACTCTTTCACCCAGAAAGCCTTTATGTTTAGCTCCCGTTTTCCCTGGAAATATTGCAGCTTTGATCGAATTATTGACGAACTTTTATTCAGACCATCATATAAAACGCCCTTAGTTTGAGCCACAATTCCGAATCGCATTGGCAGGACGGTATATTGTTCCATTAAAGATTCTAAAAGCTTTTGATGGGCCATCAGGTTATCCCGCCTGGGCTGGATGGTTTTCCCATTTACCGCGCTATAAAGCACACCTATCCCGTGATAAGGAAGGTTATGAACTGAATCATTCCCCCCGACGGCTTTGGTTGTTATTTCAAGCGGTTGGTTGCAATCCGTAAATCCATAAAGATAATAACCTGTGCTCGTGGCCAAAATTTCACCTAATTTTATGCTCGGTTGCCAGCTTTCAAATGTTCCTGCCAAAAAGTAAATAAAAATAACCCGCCTGACCGAATCAGTCGGGCAGGTAAAACTTCACTCGTACCTCGTTCATCTCAAAGAGATCTCTATGAGGGAATGACAGCCCTGATCGTGTCATTCTGAGGAAGCCTGCGACCGACCTGTCCGGCGAAATTCTGACTGAGGTCGGGATAAAGACGGAAGAATCTCCAAAGACCGGAGAGATTTCTTTACCGGATGTTCGTAAGGTTGGGAGATTCTTCACTCGTACCTCGTTCAGAATGACAGTTTTGATACTTTTTATCCGGCAGCTGCCGGATCCCTTTGGGACGAAACTATCAACTTTAAATCTCAACAATTGATCAACTCGAGTAAAACTGCTACTGGTTGAACACGAAAAATTCGTATTTGCCCGCTTCAATTTTCAATATCCTAATTTCATTGTTTTCAAATTGTGGCTTTCTCCCAAATGGTTGTCAGAAATGTCCTCAACGGCAGTCACTTTCCGGTTCGATGCTTGTGGTGGATTTTCCAGTTCCCCAATTTGCTTTTCGATTACATCGAGCCTGGCATTGTTCTTTTCAAGTTTGCAGCTGAGCATTTCGTTCTCTATGATCAGTACTTCCTTTTGCTTATCAAGTTTGAACAAATCAAGATACTTTGATCGATGAGTCTGAGGAAGGGAATGTAAGCTAGCATTGCTCGTTTTGACTGATTTGACT
>JAHJGX010000030.1 GCA_018824205.1 bacterium | reverse complement strand
ATTAGTCAAACAATCGAATTTGAATTAATTTTTTTCTTTTTAATTTCCTTGGATTACCCCACTTTTTCTGCTCCTATTTTATTTAACCACAATATTTTTCCGAATTTATACAGTGCTAACGGGCAAGCATGAAGTACGAGGAAAGAGAATGAACCGATTTTCCACCGTTATTATTTTGCCCGAGAAAACTCTCAAAATCCAAGTTCATCGAACAGCTTTCCTCGTTACTTCCATGCAATGGTTAGGATATTTATTCCTCATATTCAAATTTAAATTTATAGTATTTTTTTGGATTGATATTAAAAGTAAAAGCTGGAGGTAAATTTTTAATGAATTTATATTCTGAGATATATTTTGTTTTATCGGCTTTTAACTCCCATTTTTCACCCAGGCTAGAAAGTGAATTAAAAAAGATAATTGCTATTTCATACGTTGATAACTGAGCTCGCAATATTTTTATATATTCATACTTCTCAATTGCACTAAGGAAAGGAGTATTGTCAACATATTTGACTGTTTGAAAAAGATGCCTAAAATAATGACCTAGTCTCGATTGATGTCCTCCCCATCTTTTATTTATATTATTTACATCTTTTATTTTTGATATTTCATCAATTATATGGTTTATTACTATTTTCTTATTATTTACATATTTTTCAAATCTTTGTCTAAGTATAGGTAGTGAATTATCACCAACGCCATAGAATAAAATTTGATATGTTACGTCAATTTTTTCATCCTCTGATAATTCCTGTGTCATATCATGTAAATTGACTTTCTCATAAAGTTCCCCAAATTGTTCGCGAATTACAATAAATACTCTACGTCCATATTCATATTCATCTTTTTTATTGGGTAATTTATGTTTCATCTCTTGGACATTTTCTCTATGATAGTTAATAAGTTCAAAATATTTATTTTCGAACAACTGTTTTTGAAAAGCAAACTTTTGACTATTCAATGTTTCAAATAATAAAAGTATTCCAGCAAGAGAAAACAGGGATCCGATTAATCCACCGATGAAACCGCCAAATTCATTTGCTAATTTAGAATCAATATTGAAACTAAAATTAAAATACGTGCTATGAAACGAAAAAAATACTAATAATGCTAATCCAATTATTGTAACAACTAAAGCAAATGTATATCTCCAAGACCACATAATATTTTCCTTTCAGTTATTATATCCTAACGGTAAGTCTGAGGTACGAGGTGAAAAGAAGCAATAATAACACAACGTTTAAAGACCTTTTGAGACGTTGGAAATCTCAAAATCACGCTACAGCTCACCTCGTTACCTCCAGACAATGGTTATGTTTCCTAATATTGATTAGTACTAACCTCAATATTAAAACCACTGATGTCCTGATTTAATATTAATTCATCTGTTCCTTCGGCGATATTATATTTGTGTAAACCGTCATTGCTCTGATAAATTACAAATTTACCATCTTGTGTAAATTCAACATCTATACCTTTTCCCAATTCGATTTGATTATTACCGTCAATATCCATCAGATAAATATACAACCAGGAGGCATCAAAATATCGACAGGCAATATACTTTAAATCAACGGATATTTTACACATATCAAAGCCACTGACACCATTGTTGCCAGCGGTTATTTGTGTGACCAGCCTGGTATTTAAATCTAATTTACGCATCCCTTTATCAAAATCTCCGACATTGATAGTACTCTCAATTACATTATATACTATAAAATTGCCATCTTTGGAAATTGCTGGTGCTCCCTCTTCCATTTGGTCATTTGTAATATTATCTTCATTCTTACCATCAATGGTGTTCATGTAAATATCGGTTTTACCGGCGCGAATAGAAAGATAAAATATATTCTGACCATCGGCTGAAAATGTCGGATACCATTCATATCCCGTATTATCAACTATTAATTTCTTATTACTGCCATCTTTATTGATAAGAAATATATCCGAATTACCGTTCTCAAACGATTGGTATATTATCTTTTCTCCATCATTCGAAAATTTAGGATTAATCTCACGATATTCATTATTTGTAATTCTCCTTGATTCTCCAGATATAACATTATATAAGTAAATATCATCCCTATTACTAAGCATCCATTCATTTTCTAATTTCATATAGTCTAGTGTAAATAATAGTTCTTCACCGTTATCGGAAAACGCAGAAACCTCCGCCCAATATAATGTATCAACCAGGTTTTCAGTAATGTTAATCAATGATTGATCAAAAGTGTCGTATATAAATACATCTTTGGAGTTATTAAATGCAATAATAATTTGGTCTGTACTTTCATATTTATGATTACAGTTAGAGATAAAAATAAGTGTAATTATAAAAATATGTTCAATGATTATCTGTCGCATTTTTCTTTTTAAAACATAACGGGTAAAGTATGAAGTACGCGAAAATATTCAAAAATGGTCTAAATCGAGTAGCTCTAAGCGTTACTTCCATACTGTGGTTAGAAATATTATTCTTCCCATTTTAGTTTTATTGTTACTAGTATTGTACTTGTCGTATTTACTAATTCAAGTTCATCTGGATAATCTGAAAGTACTGCAATATTTATGTTAAACTCATCAGTAATACCAATTAATTCGTCGCTTGTTAGATCAGCATCAAATATCTCAATATGATAATTATTATTCCAATCATTAATCTTATATCTGGAGTTATATTCTATAGGTAAATCTGAATATGAAATATCGTCAATAGTATTGCTCGTATAATATATTGTACTATTTTCATCAACAAGTTTGCATTTTATATCTGGTCCTCCAGCAATCAAATCCCAATCTGATCCGCCGGATTTTTGAAAAGGAATCTGTTCTATTATTATTTTATCCACTTTAACGGTACTATAGTCCGGATCAAGTAATTCACAGGAAACAAATAATACAAGAATGCAAAAAATCGACAAGTACTTCATAATATCTCCTTTTCCTTTAATTTCTAACAGTTAAAGTATGAAGTACGCGAAAATACTCAAAAATGGTCTAAATCGAGCAGCTCTAAGCGTTACTTCCATACCATGGTTATAGTTTAGTTTCCGTTTTCGATTATCATCTTCACAAATCACAATTCTATCCGAACAGAAAATCTAAAAAAATGCTCGTCTTTCCGTCATACATAAACGAAGAATAATAAACTCCAAACATTCACAAATCCCAAAACGCCAACCAGTCGCGTGTCCAACCTTTTTGTAAAATCTATACGGCCAATACGCTTATTTTTAGGTTTTAGTGATTCTTCTGATTTCTTATCCATAATTGAAAAATATCTTTATGTATGAAGGAATTATAGACTATAACGAACCAGTGTGAGATACGGCGGCTGATGAAGCGGATCACTTCGAATTTCGCTTACCTTTTACTGAATCGTCTAACTTCAAATTCGTCCCAGAGCTTTAGCCGTTATCTCCACACAATGGTTAGCCAATAATACTATATAAGACATACTTTAATAATAATATTTGAAAGCTGTCCCAAAAATATTGGTGTATTTTGTTATAAAATAAGAGGTTCAGCGTATGTCTCATAAGTCACTTTCATAATTATTTAATTCTTTTTGAATTTCATCTCTTTTTTTACTCTCTTCTTCTTTTTTACCAGCTTCTACTTTCTCATTTTCAATTTCTTTGCATATATATTCTATTCTTAAGGTAGAACTTGGATATACATAAAAATCATATTTTTTATAAAAATATGGATCATGCATTATATATTTAATTATTGTATCATTATAATCCCAAACAATAAGCAATATTGGTATTTCTAAAACACCCTCCACAAATCCATTTAAATATTTTCCTTTTCCATATTTGTTTTCTAATCCTAACAATATTGCTTTTGCTGCAGATTGATTATCATCGTGTGAGGTTGGAAAATAATCACATAAATAAAATCTCCCTTTATAAAACTGGCACATAAGTCTTTTATCCTCACCCATATCGAATATAAGACACCAGTCGCTTTCGCTAATAATAGGTTCATTAATCTCATTTTTTACTTCTGAAAATGACATCCCCCACTTCGCAGATTTATATCCACCTCTAACATTTGAAAGGGGATATTCATCATCTTTTTCACTCATTTCGACCGGTTTTTCAGCTCTATCTACTGGCTTTTCGGTCCTAATAATTCGAATTCGCGTTTCACTAGTAATAGGTGAATCAGGTCGCCAAAGTATGTGCCTTTTAGCTCCAGAGGCTATATTATCACCTACAGCACCTACACAATTAGAAGCTTTTACAAAATCTCCTTTACCATTATAACTCACTTGTAATTCAATATTATACGTCACACTTTCTTTTGTCTTATTGCTGAGATCGTAATATACATCAACTAGATTACTACCATCTTCTCGATTATAATACTTTACATTAGAAATTCCATGTTGAGCAAACAATAGAAAAGAAAAAAACACAAAAGAAAAAAACACTAGTATTCGAAACTTCATTTTTACTCCTTTTACTATATAATTATTAGCCGTATTGTATTTGGCCATTGCGAATTGCCCCTGACTTTAATAATGCTGTGTATCGCCATATAAGCGTATCTATTAACTTTACATCAGAGTATTCTATGCCTATTCCGAATTTATTTCTGAATTGAACCATCGTTTGTTTCAGTAGATTGTCTCTAATTATTCTTTTGTACTCACTTCTTAGAAACTGATAGTTAGCCATGTATTCTTCAATTTTTCTATCTTTAGTCCAGCTGGTCTTAATATCAGGGAAAAAATAAAATGTGGAAATCATGCTGTCATATATCGGTAAAGTATTATCAATCGTATGAGCTAACTTTGATGCAAAAGAAAAATGAACCGCATGAATACCTCTACTATTACTCTCAAGCTCATAAAGACTATTCGTAATATCTCGGACATCAATTTTTCGGTTATTTCGGTTTTTTTCAAGTAAAGAAAAATACAATTCACAAAAATTGATAGAAAGCCGGGCTGCATTGAGTCGATAAAACTTTCGGAATATATCCTTAAATTCAGAAGTAGTACTTTGTCTTTTTTCAAAGGATTTACAAATATAAATATATAGATCAATGTGATCCTTCTTTTTTATATCTTCAAGTAGTTGCTTAATATTTTTGTTAATTAATCGGTACACAAAGTCCTCCTTATATGGCTAACGGTCAAGTCTGAGGCACGAGGTAAAACGAAGCGATAAACTTTTGATTTCCAAGAATCCTATGAAAAGTCAAAAATCTCAAAATCGTCCCAGAGCTCACCTCGTTGCCTCCAGACTATGGT
>JAHJGX010000253.1 GCA_018824205.1 bacterium | reverse complement strand
ATTTAAGACCTTCTGTGAGCGATGCTTCCCTTTTTGGATTATTGAACTTAATTCTTGCCTTTCCTCATTGGCCAATGTCACTTTGTACTTCTTCATTGTTACTCCATCTTTTGTTTGATGGAGTAATATACAACATATTATACGTCATTACAAGCATGACACGACACTAGGGTAGCATATAGATCTGCTTTTTTCTCTTGGATTAGTCTGCTTCCAAACGTTTTCCTAAGTGAGTGAAGGTTTGCCCCCTTGATTTTTGCGACTTTGTAGTATTCTGCTATTCTGTGTGAAACAAAGTATGGTTTGTAAGAAAATGGTACAGGACTTCCTTCTGCCTTTATTGCACTCAGGATATCATACAAGGTCTTCCCCAAGGTGAGCCATTTTTTATGCTTCCACAAGAAATCACATGCTTCGACATGATCTTTCGGTTGTAACGGTGTTTTGAATTAAGTAACTTTAATTCGTATTTTCCAGAAAGGTTTACTAATGCATATCCGACCAATAATGACACTGTCTCTGGTTCTGTGCATCAGTTCATGTACTGTCCCTATCAAAAAAGGTATCGATATCCAGGAACTCAAGTACCCGGAAAAACTGGGGGTTGTCCGACGAGCCGACTGGGACTGGAAACCACTGAAAACCATTTTACTACAACATGAAATCACTAAAATAACTATCCACCACGGTGGTGTTGATTATCCTCCTGATAAAGATCCGGTTGAACATATTCGGAATTTGCAGAACTGGAGCCGCACCGAAAAAAAATGGATTGATATTCCATACCACTTTATGATTGCACCGTCGGGCACAATTTATGAAACCCGGCCAATCAACTATCCCGGCGCCACCAATACGGATTATGACCCGCGCGGCCATGCATTGATCTGTCTCATGGGCAATTACGAAAACGCCACGGTCAACCAAGAACAGATGAAATCGATTATTGAACTGACCGCCTACTTGGTCGAACGTTTTCATGTTCCGCTCTACGATATCAAAGGCCATAAAGATTACACCGAAACCCTGTGTCCCGGTAAAAATCTCTACCAGTATCTGGAAAACGGTACCATTCAGGCCAGGGTTCAGGAGTTACTACCCAAATAAAGATTAAATGGTTTTAATTATGGGAATCAAAGGAATTCATAATGCATAACAGAGATATTGCCGGAGCTATGAACATTAAATTGCTAGTCGAACTGCCTCCAAAAAAAGAATTTATCAAGGGGATTCGGCGGGCGCCGAGCCGCGGCTTCAATCTAAGTAAAAATGAAACAATCATTGCCCTGAAGAATGCCCTGCGGTATATCCCGGAAGAATTGCATGCAGAACTGGCTCCGGAATTTCTGAATGAATTGAAAACCATGGGGCGAATCTATGGCTATCGCTACCGTCCGGAAGGCCGTATCTGGGGCAAGCCGGTTGATCGGTACAAAGGTATTCTGGCAGCCCGGGCACTACAGGTCAATATCGATAATAACCTTGATTTTGACGTTGCTCTTTATCCCTACGAACTGGTCACTTATGGTGAAACCGGTCAGGTATGCCAAAATTGGATGCAGTATCTGCTGATCAAACAATATCTAGAAAACATGACTGAAGAGCAGACGCTGGTCGTCAGTTCCGGTCACCCGGTTGGTCTTTTTCCATCAAGCCCTTCCGCGCCGCGGGTCATTTCCACCAACGGTCTGATTGTTGGGGAATGGGACAATTCCGAGCATTTTAAAAAACTGGCGGCCATGGGCGTTTCCAACTACGGCCAGATGACGGCTGGCGGCTGGATGTATATCGGGCCTCAGGGTATCGTTCACGGTACCTATATCACTCTTTTAAATGCCGGACGTAAGTATCTCGGCATTCCGGAAGACCGTGATTTGAAAGGAATCTTTTTCGTCAGCTCCGGGCTTGGCGGCATGTCCGGCGCCCAGGCCAAAGCAGTGGAAATCGCCGGTGGTATCGGGGTTATTGCCGAGGTTGATTACAGCCGGATCAAGACCCGCCATGAACAGGGCTGGGTCACTGAAGTCAGCGACAGTCTCGATCAGATTGCTTCCTGGATGCGTGACTATAAAACCAACGGCAAAGCGGTTTCCATCGCCTATCACGGAAACATTGTCGATTTGTTGGAATATATTGCCGAGAACAATATCAACGTTGAACTCGTTTCCGACCAGACCTCCTGTCATGCGGTTTATGAAGGCGGATATACACCGGCAGGGATAAGTTTTGATGACGGCCGCAGCTTGATTCAATTCAACCCGGAAAAATTTCGTCAACTCGTTGATCAGTCCCTGGAACGTCATTACCGCGTCATAAAAACGCTCACTGAAAGAGGATCCCACTTCTGGGATTATGGAAATAGTTTTATGGCGTCGGTTTTCAATGCCGGAGTTAATGAAATCGCCCACAACAAAACCGATACGTCCGAAGGCTTTATCTGGCCGTCTTATGTGGAAGACATTATGGGACCACTCTGTTTTGATAAAGGATTTGGGCCGTTTCGCTGGGTCTGCCTGAGCCGTGATGATGAAGATTTGCGGAAAACTGATCAGGCTACCATATCCTGTATAGATCCGGCGCTGAGTTCACTGCATCGGGACAATTATCACTGGATTAAAACTGCCGAAGAGAACAATCTGGTGGTTGGTACAAAATGCCGCATTCTTTATGCCGACGAAGAGGGCCGTATCCGCATCGCCCTGAAATTCAATGACATGATCCGCAAGGGGGAAATTGGCCCGGTCCTGCTTGGTCGTGACCACCACGATGTTTCCGGCACCGATTCACCGTTTCGGGAAACGGCCAATATCTATGACGGCAGCCGTACGACAGCCGATATGTCGGTCCAGTGTTTCGGTGGAAATATTGCCCGGGGTATGACCCTGGTGGTTTTATCAAACGGCGGCGGGGTCGGGATCGGTCGTTCCAGCAATGGGGGCAATGGCATTTTACTCGACGGTTCCGAACGGGCGAATGAGATAATCCGGAAAGGTCTTTCCTGGGACGTCATGGGCGGAGTTGCCCGGCGCAACTGGGCGCGCAATCCGAACGCCGTTGAGACTGCGGCGCTATGGAATAAACAGCATCGGAATGACGGGCATATTACGTTGCCGTTCATTCCTGCAGATCATCTGATAGAAAATCTTGTATCAAATCATTATTGATGAATTCATTCGTCGGATAGAACTGGCAAAAGCACGGTGACCATGACAGCGTCTGTTGAACGAATAAACATCTTTTCCCAATAATAAAAGTGTGTAAATTCTGGCTGTAACAATTTGAACGGATCAATTGAAGGAAGAGCACCATGATACCTAAATATTATTTCATTACCAAAGGTAAAGGACGACACAAAGATTATTTACAGTCCTTTGAATTAGCCCTTCGGAATGCCGGTATTCAGCAATGTAACCTGGTGACGGTTTCCAGCATTCTGCCGCCCGGCTGTAAAAAAGTTTCGAAGAAAAATGGGGTGCAAATGCTTAAGCCCGGCCAGATTACGTTTGTCGTGATGTCCAAAAACTCAACCAATGAACCAAACCGTCTGATCGCCGCATCTGTGGGGATCGCCATACCCTCCGACGCCGATGCTTATGGCTATATTTCCGAACACCACTCATTCGGGCAAACCGATGAAGTGGCCGGCGATTACGCCGAGGACCTGGCCGCCACCATGCTGGCGACGACCCGGGGAATTGAGTTTGATCCTGAGCAGGCCTGGGACGAACGGAAGCAAATTTATCATTCCAGCGGAATGATTATCCGTACCAGCCAGCTCACCCAATCGGCGCAGGGAGATAAAAAGGGGCTCTGGACAACTGTCGTTGCAGCAGTTGTTTTTATCCTGTAAACACCCGATTTTTTATTGCATGATTTTCGTTAGAAAAACATAACCGGCTACACACTATTGAAATCTTTTTAAAAGAAAGGCTATTATCCATGAGAAAATCTTTTCGAAATATCATTGGTTTTGCTGTTTTACTACTAGTGCAAAATTTAATGATAATAAACGCCGCGGACTGGACCGATGCTGCCCACAATCCTTTCCCGACTAAAATTCCGGACCATGTGATATTAACCTGGAGCGACAATCCGGTAAATACGCAATCCGTGACCTGGCGAACAGATACGTCGATAAAACAATCCTGGGCTGAAATTGCAGAGGCCGAGGCGTCACCGAATTTTACATACTATTCCAAAGGAATCAATGCGGTCACTGAATCATTTGTAGTTGAGAATTATTCCGCAAATTATCATTCGGCGACATTCGATGGCCTCAAGGCCAATACTCTGTACGCTTACCGCGTCGGCTCGGAAGAAAACTGGAGCGAATGGTTCCAATTTCGAACGGCCAGTGAAAAACCTCAACCCTTTACATTTATCTATTTAGGTGACGGACAAAACGCCCTGCTGTCTCTCTGGTCACGGGCAATCCGGGCCGCCTACGGCACCGCACCGGACAGCCGTTTTATCATTCACGGCGGCGATCTGGTCTCCAATGCCGATTCTTATACACAATGGAGTAAGTGGTTCAAAGCGGCCGGCTGGATAAACGCTATGGTTCCCTCGATTCCGGTCGTCGGAAATCATGAATATTACCATAAACTAAGCGAAAAACGGCAAATTACACCCTACTGGTTTCCCCAGTTCACCCTGCCTGAAAACGGTATTATTAAACTGACTGAGAGTAATTATTTCATCGATTTTCAGGGGGTGCGGGTAATTGTACTGAATTCAAATGAACTCATCGGAGATCAAGCCAAATGGATTGAAAAAATTTCTGAAAATAACTCAAACCGCTGGACCGTGGTATCATTCCATCATCCGATTTATTCCGGCGCCCGTGGCCGCGACCAGGAAGAAATTCGCCGTAGCTGGCAGCCCCTTTTTCGAAAATATGCTGTTGATCTCGTCCTTAATGGTCATGACCACACCTATGCCCGGGGGGGTAATATTGATGCAGAAGACGGTATTGTCTACGTTGTATCCGTCAGCGGTCCTAAACAGTATGATTTAACTGACGACCGCTGGATGACTCGCAGTGCCGAGAACACCCAGTTGTATCATGTCATTCGTGTTGAGGAAGATGTTTTAAATTTTAAATCATACACCGTAACCGGAGAGCTGTATGATGAATTTGACATTCAAAAAAATCCGTCCGGCCCCAATATTATTATTGACAAGCAGAATGAAGATCTGCCTGAGCGCACATTTAAAAACACACCCGGCAAACCGCAAAAATGATTAAAGTGTGACTTAATCCGCCAATACTGCTCAGTGATATATTCGTTTCACTGTTCCTGAATCTCAATTGAAGCTGCGAACAAGCGGCCACAGTCAGTACCCCCGACTTCACTCATTTTCGGTATCTATTACTCTGCGGACCTCTTTTAATAAAACATTCATTGTGAACGGTTTTTGTAAAAACACACACTGTCCGATAAGATGTCGTGTCGAGTGATGACATAGTCCATATATCCGGACATATAAATCACCCTAAGTCCGGGATGAATTATCGTCAATTTTTCCGCCACAAGATTGCGGACCATATCTTCGTTCTCGGCCAGGAGGATTGTTTCGTTTCCCGAAAGGGATTCTGTTAGGTTATTGATTAAATAAGATAATCAGCATTTCGAACACTTCTGAACGACATCACTTTTCAATTCACGCAAAGCCTCCGTTGCAATCCACAGCGGACGCTTTTGGATTTCCGCTTCTTCCGTTAAGACGCGCCACACCGACTGTGATGATTTCCTTGTAAAAGTTTATGGAAAAACCTAAATTCGTTTCCGTTGACTCATGACGGAGTTACACTTAAAACAGAGAATAATTGTACAAATTGAAAAACTAAACCAAAAGGAGTTTGAAAATGGCAACTAAACTGGCTATTAATGGTTTTGGACGAATAGGGAGAGCTTTTATACGTGCATCTAAGGAGTTGGGAAAAGATTGGGAAGTCGTTGCGATCAACGATTTGACCGACGCTAAAACACTGGGCGCCTTACTGAAACACGATTCGGTACATCGTAAATTTCCGGGAACCGTCGAAGTCGATGGAAATTCTATTGTTGTTGACGGTAAGAAAATCCCGGTGTACGCCGAAAAAGATCCGGCCCAGCTGCCCTGGAAAGAACTGGGTGTGGATATTGTCATTGAAGCTACCGGTGTTTTCCGGAAAAGGGTCCAGATCGCCGCTCACCTGGCCGCCGGCGCGAAAAAAGTTATTTTGACTGTACCGGCCAAGGACGAGATCGACGGAACGATTGTTCTGGGTGTGAATACCGACGATTATAAAGGCACCGAGGAAATTGTATCCAACGCTTCCTGCACTACCAACTGTGCCGCTCCTATGGCGAAAGTTATCGTTGACAACTGGGGAATCAAACAGGGTTTTCTGCTGACAATTCATGCCTATACCATGGACCAGAACCTGCTGGATGCTCCGCACAGCGATCTCAGAAGGGCCCGCGCTGCCGCGATGTCGGTAATTCCCACATCTACCGGCGCCGCCAAAGCCATCGGAAAAGTCATTCCCCAGGTAAAAGGAAAAATGGGCGGTGTAGCTTATCGCGTACCAACTCCCGACGGTTCACTAACCGAATTGATCCTTGAGCTCGAAAAACCGGCCACGGTTGAAGATATTAATGCTGCGATGAAAAAGGCCGCAGACGGTCCGCTCAAAGGCATTATGTTGTATACAGAAGATGAGTTCGTATCCACCGATGTGATCGGCGAACCCTATTCCGTTATTTTTGACTCCAAGATGACAATGGTTTTACCCGAAGGTATGGTCAAGGTTTCCGGCTGGTACGATAACGAATACGGATACACCTGCCGGGTTGTCGATCTTGTTCAGTTGATGATCGACAAGATGTAAATGAGGCGTTTGTCTAATTGAAAACAGTAAATTTTATTTTTGGAATACATAATCATCAGCCGGTAGGCAACTTTGACTTTGTCGTCGAGCACGCCTACCGGCACAGCTATCTGCCCTTTGTGGAAGTGGCTGAAGATTTTCCGTCGATTGCCCTGACGTTTCATTTCAGCGGTTGTCTGCTGGAATGGCTGGAAAAATATCATCCGGAATATCTGGACCGGGTCGCCAGAATGGTAAAACGCGGGAACGTCGAAATCATCAGCGGCGGTTTTTTTGAGCCGGTTTTGGCCGTTATTCCCGATGTGGATAAAGTCGGTCAGATTAAAATGATGAACGACTATATTCGCCAGCGTTTCGGATATGAGCCCAAAGGGCTCTGGCTGACCGAGCGGGTCTGGGAACCATCCCTGGCAAAACCGATCGCCGAGGCCGGGATTAAATACATTACCGTGGACGATTATCATTTTCTGGGAACCGGGAAAATGGAAAAGGACCTGACCGGTCATTTTATTACCGAAGAACAGGGCTATGGACTGTCGATTTTTCCGATCAGCCAGAAACTGCGCTACGCAATTCCATTTAAAGATCCCCAGGAAACGATCGACCATCTGCGTCAATATGTTACCGATGATGCCAACAATGCAATCGTTATGGCCGATGATGGCGAAAAATTCGGGGTCTGGCCCGGAACATATGAGACAGTATTCGAACAGGGCTGGCTCCGTGGTTTTATGAAAACACTGGAAGAAAACAGTGACTGGCTGAAGACTCAAACCTTTGCGGATTACTATTCCGGGCATTCACCCAAAGGCCGGATCTACCTGCCGACGGCATCCTATTTCGAAATGAGTGAGTGGTCTTTGCCCTGGGAGGCCGGCGAGAAATTTAGTGATCTGGTCAAGGAATTTGATAATCAGGAACGTGGCGACGAGGTCAAACCCTTTATCAAAGGCGGTATCTGGCGCAATTTTCTGTTCAAATACGATGAGGCCAACTGGATTCAGAAAAAGATGCAGCATCTGTCCGACCGCTATCATGGAATCGACAGTGAAAAAGTGGTCTCCGCAGATAAAAAAGATCTGCAGAATGCCCGCGATCATCTCTGGCGAAGCATGTGTAACTGCGCTTACTGGCATGGAATTTTCGGCGGGCTTTACCTGCCCCACCTGCGGCACGCGCTGTATGGTGAATTACTCAAATGCGAACAGATCTTGAACAAAATTGAAAAACGTTCGGCTTTCCATGTGGCGGAATTGGATATCGACGTCGATGGCGACAAGGAATTGCTGATCACCTCCGATAATATCCTGACTGTGTTCGCTCCTCACCGTGGCGCCATGATGACTGAATTGTCACTGCTGGACAAATCCTATAACGTATTAAACAGTCTGAAGCGCTACCGGGAAGCTTATCACCGCAAGGTACTCAAGGCCGGGTCAGATTCTGCCAACGGCTCGATCCATGACAATGTGATGGCCAAAGAAGAAGGGCTGGAGAACTATCTGAAATACGACCAGTATCCCCGTAAGAATCTGCTGGACCATATCATTAATCCGACGGTCACATTTGATCAGTTCCGCAATGGTGAATACTATGAAGACAGCGATTTTATTCAGGGACTTTATAACTGTTCTGTGGATAAAAAGCAGAAAACAATTCGTTTCAGTCGGGATGGATGGGCGAACTGGCAGAAATTCCGGATTGAGAAAACAATTATCTACGAAAAGTCCGTATTAAAGATTCATTATCGCCTGAACAATACCGGTGAAAAGGAAAACAGCTTCCGTTTTGGGACGGAATTCAATTTTGCGATGCTGGGTGGTAATACGCCGGACCGGTATTATATGGCCGATGGGAAAAAACTGGAAAATCCGGCGCTGAATAGTCACGGTATTTTAACCGATATTTCTTCAATGTCAGTGGTCAATGAATGGGATAAATTCCGATTGATTCTGAAAGCGAAAGGTACAGACGAATTCTGGTATTTTCCAGTGGAAACCGTATCGTTGTCAGAGGCTGGATTCGAACGGGTTTACCAGAGCTCGGTCATCGTTCCCACAATTAATGTCAGCCTAAAACCGGGTGAAATCCGGGAATTTGATCTGAACCTGATCGTTGAGAATCTTTAAGTGACTACGATCACGTTGAAAAAATAAACCCTACGGGAAACCGCTGGTTTTTTTATATTAACCCGGAACAAAAGAAAACATCATTCATGCTCACGGAACTTAAAAATGCCCGGCAAGTCGATGGAGAACCTTTTCGCCGTTGGTTTACCGATGAGTACTTCGATCTGATTGTCTGGCAGACTCCGGAAAATACAATACTGGGCTTTCAGTTGTGCTATGACAAAGGACCTGGCGAAAAAGCCCTGACCTGGCAGCAAACAGGTGGTTATACACATAAAGGCGTTGATGATGGGGAAGGGCGTGAAAGATATCACAAAATGACCCCGATTCTCATTCCCGATGGAAGCTTTGAAAGAGACCCGATTTTACAGCATTTTTTTGATGCCAGCTATACGATAGATCCGATAGTAAGAGCGTTTGTCATTGAGCGGCTGAGTGATTATTCCAGCCGGGAAACGTAATTGTTAATCGGAAGAAAACCTTTTCCGCAGATTTGGGTCAAGTTCCATTTTTCGTAAGCGCACCGACATGGGGGATACATCCACCAGTTCGTCCTCAGCAATAAATTCAATCGACTGATCCAGCGACAGCATGCGTGGCGGGCGCAGGGTGATGGTTGCGTCGGCAGAAGCTGCCCGCATATTGGTCAATTTCTTTTCTCTGGTGATATTGATGTCCAGGTCTTGCTGGCGGTTTCGTTCGCCGATAATCATTCCGCGATAGACCTCGGTTCCCGGCCCGATAAACAGCTCGCCACGATCCACCATGCCAAAACTGGCATAGGCGGTTACTCTGCCATTGCGGTCGGCCACGAGCGCCCCGGACTGACGCTGGGGAATCGGTCCAAACCAGGGTTCGTAACTCTCAAAAAGGGTGTTCATTACGCCGGTTCCCTTGGTTTCTGTTAAAAACTGACTGCGAAATCCAATCAGACCACGGGTGGGAATCAGGATTTCCAGGTTAACGCGTCCGTGACCGGGATTAATCAAATTTGTCATGCGGCCTTTGCGCTTGGACAGACCTTCAGTGACGACACCGATAAATACATCGGGAACATCGATAAATACCCGCTCAACAGGTTCATGCTTTTTTCCGTCGATAATTTTTGTAATGACCCGCGGTTTGGATACCATCAGGGCGTAGCCTTCGCGCCGCATGGTTTCAATCAGCACCGCCATTTGCAGCTCGCCCCGGCCGCAAACTTCAAATACATCGGCCCGGCCCTTGACCGGTTTGACCCGCATGGAGACATTGCGCAATGTTTCCCGTTCAAGCCGTTCTTTCAATTGCCGTGACGTGAGATAGCTGGATTCATTGCCGGCGAGGGGGCTGGTATTGACGTAAAACAGCATGGAAATAGTCGGTTCGTCAACCTGAATTCTGGGAAGGGGAACCGGATTTTCAGCGGACGAAATGGTATCGCCGATATGTATATTCGGAACACCGGCCAGGGCGATAATATCACCGGCCTCAACCTTTTCCACGCTGGTTTTTTTCAGACCTTCAAAGGTGTATAATGCTGAGAACTTGATGTTGTTTACAATTGTAGTTTCACAACACAGCGAATAATTGCGGTTCATTTCCAGGTGACCGTTGCTTATGCGGCCGATAGCGATTTGACCAACATAGGGATCATAATCCAGGTTTGTGATCAGAAACTGAGTAGTTTTTTCATCATCCACAATCGGTCCGGGAATCGTCTCGACAATGGTTTCAAATAACGGCTGCAGGTTTACGGAACCATCACCCAGGCTGCGATGGGCTTCACCTAACTTGGCCTGTGTATACAGAATCGGAAATTCAATCTGCTCTTCACTGGCGCCCAGGTCGATAAAAAGATCGTAGACCTCATTGATTACTTCCTTAATGCGTGCGTCACGGCGGTCGATTTTGTTGATCACCAGAATCATGGACAGCTGTTTAGCAAGTGCTTTTTTCACAACAAACCTGGTTTGAGGCAGCGGGCCTTCACTGGCATCGACCAGCAGGATGGCGCCATCCACCATATTCAGGCCGCGTTCGACTTCGCCGCCGAAATCCGCATGCCCGGGAGTATCAATAATGTTGATCTTGGTGTCTTTGTACCAGATCGCTGTGTTTTTGGCGTTTATGGTAATGCCCCGTTCCCGCTCCAGGTCCATGTTGTCCATGATCCGGGTTTCCACGGTTTGATTTTCCCGGAAGATGCCGCTCTGTTTGAGCATTCCATCTACCAGTGTGGTTTTACCATGGTCCACATGGGCGATGATGGCAATATTTCTGAATTTATTTTTACGCATTTGTATTGTAATCCTTTTAAAATAACGAGCCATAAATGTACAGGATAATAAGGGGTTATACAATAGAAAGCAGTAAACGTTAGTGTTATAAAGTTGTTGATTTAAATAAAAATATTCATAACATTCACATAGAAATTGCACGAGAAGCTGAGATTTCCGGCACCGTATTGGTTGCTGCATATATTGACGAAAAAGGTAATGTGGGAGAGTGTTGGGTGGTCCAGGGTATCCCTAAAACCGGTCTTGATGAGGCGGCAATAGACGCAGTCCGAAAAACAAAATTTAAACCCGCAAAACAGCGTGATATCAGTGTTGGCGTCTATATAGTTATTCCGATAGAATTTCGATTGGAATAGAAGATATCAAATCAGGGGCGGTAGCTAATCGTTAAGATATGGGGATTATTAAACCCCTCCGGCATAAACAAATAAGCGTAATCAAATGTAAAGCGGTCCAGGTGGATCCCGAAACCGATTGACTCCCGGTTTTCGGAACCGATATGGGCGAAACCACTCCGGACCGAAAGAATATCCCGATAGTCCAACTCTGCCCCGACCTGGGCGAATGCTTCGCCGGAAACCATATTTGAACCAAGGTTCAAACCAATTGCCCCGTTCAGATTATTGCCCTCAAATATTTCAGGTCGAACGATGCCAATAGTAAGAGTCCCCGGCAATCGGTTTTCATCGATGCCGGAATGAAGATATCCGATGTTTTGCAGCCTGAAAGAGATGTCCAGCATGCTGGGTGCATTCCAGCGGGCGGCGACGTCGAATGCGACGCCATTATCGGTGTATGTATACAGATGCTCATAGAGAAATTTACCGGTGATTCCTATGGTAACCTTCGGGAGAGGTGACCAGGTATACGCTGCCGCTGCGGCCAGGTATTGCGGCTCTACATTAGCAAGTGGCTCATCGGTCGGTGTTTCACGAATTTCCACACCGGGGATTCGGACATAGTTCAATCCGAAACCCACACTGAACTTTCTGAAGGGCATTGAAAATGCCAAAACATCAATGTTGATATCTGAAAACCAGAAATGATGGGAAAGTGCAAACGTCGTCTGTGTATTTCCGATTCCAACGGGGTTTTCAAATATGGCCAGCGGCGACTGGCTGGACTGCGAAAACACCGTCATTGTGGCCGCCGACTGCGCAGAAGATGGAATCTGTAAAAAGGACATTCCGCTGTTCAGCAGCTCGGCGTTTATGGGATAAAAAAACATAGAAAATAATAGTGTGAATACCAGAGATTTTTGTTTCATTAATATACCTGCGATGTTTAAAACTTGAATTCCCAGGAGAAGACGTGAGTGCTGCCCTCGCCGACAAGGCCGATCATGGCGCTGTAATCAATCTGGGTTTGAATGTCTTTCATAAATCCATAGGCCAGGCCGGCGCCGAATGTAGGATTGATGTTGTCCAGGCCCATTCGCAGGAAAAGAATATCGCCGACAAGGTACTCACCGCCAAAATGTACCCGGTAATCCTGTTTATCGGAAAGTTCGACATCACCGATGAAAGCGAAGGTGGAATTATGACTGTAGGCCAGGCCGATTTTTAAAATTTGTGGAAATGTATCGGTATAATTGCCACCCCGATCACCAAAAAGATCCTGGGTGTTCCAGGTGTAACTGGCGCCAATATCTTTTAAAAGAATACCAATGGAGATACGGTCAAAAGGTTTCAGTAATACGCCGATGTCAAATCCGAGACCGCTGCCGGTCAGGTCGAGCATGCTGTGACTTAGTATTTTGAAATTTAAACCAACTGAAATACGGCGGTGAAAAGCGTTGGAAAAGGACAGGTAAACGACATTTTCGCCGGTATCGTAAACCTCGTCAGGGATACCGGTGAAAGTCCGGCCTTGAATATCGGTGACCCCGGCGTGCATCCAAGCAACAGAAATTCCCGCGCTTGGTTTCAGTGGAAAGGCGAGTCCAACATAATGCAATTGACGGTCGAGGCTGAGGAAATAATAGGTTGTTGACAGATGTCGGTCTTTCAGATATGAGAGACCGGCTGGATTATAGTAGGCCGCAAATCCGTTTTCACTGTCTGCAACCCCGGCATTGCCCATCGCCAGCGACCGGGCCCCAAGTCCCATTCGTAAAAAGGAACCGGCATAACCTGCATTATCACCGGTATCTGCGGAGCTAAAAATGGTAAAACTGATCAGAAGCAGTAATGTGTATTGTAAACGCTTCATTCCGGTTATTTTACAACGATAAGCTTTGTCCAGTGCGCCGTCTCCTTATCGTTTTCTTTGATGGTTAACTTGCAAAAATAGGTCCCGTTGGCAACAATATCACCGGCACGATTGCGACCGTTCCAGACTATTGAATTGTCTCCGGGATGCTCTATGGATTGGAATTCACTGGAATACACCCGATCCATGGCAAAATCGTATATTTCCAGTTTTACAATTGCATTATCTTCCAAATAATACTGAATTCGAACATGACCATCACCACCGGTGACATTGTGGAAATTCGGGGCAAAGGGATTTGGGTAGGCGTATATTTCCGGTTGACCGGCCTGGCTGGTAGAAAGGTACTGACGATAGGTCGACCAGCTGATACCGTCATTGGCCGTTTTAGCGATTCCATCGGAAGTACCCAGCCACAAATAAGTTGTATCTTTACGAGAATCTACACCGGCGGCATATACGTCTTCGGAAAAGAGATATTCATTTTTATCCGTATCCACAGCCGGATCGTAAAGCGCCCAGTTTTCACCATCAAGGGATTTAAAAAGTCCGCGCTCTGTGCAGACATACACCGTTGGTCCGTCAAAGGCAAAGTTGTAAATCCGTTCACCGACAAGCGTTCGGGTCCAGCTTAATCCGCTGTCAGTGGTTTTGTTGACAGCCCGTATTTCGTTGCCGCTCTCTGCCGTTAATGCGCCGACCCAGATTGTTTCCTGGCCATTGTAATATTGCCGGGCCAAGGCAATAATGAAATTGCCGGACAGATTTGAATTCTGAGCGTTATATTTTTGCCAGCTGATACAGCCATCGAGCTCAATAACACCTAGATTGACACCATTGGCCGTCCCGACCCAGATGGTGTTGCTATCGGCGAGAACACTGAAACCTTTATGGTTATGATTTCCTACCGGCGGGTCACGGGGATCGATATCGTAATCTATTACTTCGCCACAAATGAGCATATTTTCTTCGTCACTAGGAAGGGGAAGGCGTTGCCAGGTAGCGCCATAATTCCGACTACGGCGTAATCCACCGGCCCAACTGGTGATATAAACATATATGGAATCGTCATCAATTTTACAGAGAGAAATATCCCATGTAGTGTTGTTGATTGGTGTGGTAATTGATTGAAACTCAACTCTTTCTTTGTAATAGGGGTTTTGTGGAACGACGAAAATTAACGCGTTATCAATGATTTTGTTTATTACTTCACCATTTAAACGAACATCATCAATGCATATGCGTGAAGTTTGATTGTCGTTATCCCTTGAGAAAACTGAAAGAGTGAGTAATTCAACATCAGAGCTCAAGGTCAGAGAATCTTGACTGGATATTGTAACTGTGATTTTTCCATTTTCAATTGTTTGCGTTGTCAAATTCCAATCATCATCGAAAACCGGACCCTTTTTAGCATTTAATAGTGTAACCACTTCGGGATCAAAACAAAAAATTATTTTAACAGAATTTATTTTAACTTGTGTGACAGGATTAAAAAATACAGGTAGGGAGGAGATTGAGCTCGCATAATAAGAGGCATCCGGTATACGGAACAGATTACCGGTTGAATCACTGTTAATTGTAAATGTAGCGGATTTCCAATCAGCAATTGGATTTCCTTGATTAAAAACAATATTTGCGAATCGTATTATTGATTTTGCTAAAGACGTGTTATCACATTGGAATTTCAAAAACAGAAGATTGTCTGAATTATCATCGGAATCTTTCATTGTCAAAGGAAAATCACTGGAATTCCGAATAATAAGTTTATCTTTTAATAGCGTAACATCTGGATCTTTCCAGGATTCAGCTATTGTATTTTCTTGGGATATACCTGCAAATGTTAATTCAGCAGAGTCATAAATAATTTCTATTTCATAGGATTGAATACTTTTATCATCAACGTTTGTTAGTCGTAATGGAACGTCGATAACATCGCCAGGTGAACCAGACATATTCAAAACTGAAACGATAACATCCTGTGGCTGGGGCACGTACGTCCATGTTTCTCCATAATCTTTTGAATATGCAAGACCACCGCCGGTTTGCTGTGAACCTAAGTCGGTTTTGGAATCAAAAACGCCAGCTACCCATATTACCGAATCAAGCGTGGCAAGCGCAGAAATTCCACCACGAGGCATGTTAAAATCGCCACCATAGTAACTAGAGAACGATCTACCGAAATCAGATGTTTTGCTCAACCCGCCACCAGTGGCAAACCAGGTTAGCGAATCTCCCTGAAATGCGATCTGGGTAACACCGTTGCTACCCAAACCCTCGTAAACAAGTGTGGAATCATTCAGAAACGGTTTTGACAGACGAAACGCCTGACCGAAAAGGGTCATTGATAAAAGTAATATACTAATTGTGAATCGTTTGATCATGGTTTAATGGTAAAACTGTTATCGCTGGTGTCATAGCGAAAGGTACTGTCGGCATCAAAGATTTGAATTTTACAGTTTGCGGAATTTTCATAGGGAATTTCCCAATCATAGGAGCCCGTTACCGCAAACTCTGTTGTAATGGTTTGATAATTGGGAGGCGATGAATTAGCATTGGTAGTGTATTGGATAGTTACTTTATTGACATAGGCGCTTTCCCAGGTTATTGTATATGTCTGATACGGTCGTAATGTGTCTGCCCAATTTGGTGACAGGAGGTGAACACCGGGAACGGTAATGATTTTTTCTGTTGTGTCACTTTGACTACCATGAATATCCCGAGCCATAAAATAAAAGGTATATTTACCTTGCAGTTCATTATCTTTATTGATAATGATCGTGTTAGTATAAATACCATCGTGAGCAATTTCATCACCAAAATATTGCTCTATCCATAGATTTGCATTAAAAGGCAATCCGTTATCGACTAATTCCCAATCACCTTTATAATTACCATTTGGTTGGAGAACACTAAAATAAACAGAACTAATATCGCTTACACCCTGAGGATCTGTAGCGCGTACCTTAAAAATGACCGTATCACCTTTTTCATAATTACTTGGTGAATCAAATAGAAAAAGTTCCGGTCGGCTGTTGGGTTTGAACTCATCTTCTCGTTCTTCTATTTCGCTACTGTTTCCGTCTTTATCAAAAGCCTGAACGGTGACCCTGACCCAAAACGAATCTTCGTTGCCTACAAATGTGGTCGAATCGAGTAAATAGGAAAAGAAATTATCCTCCTGAATTATGTCTAACGGCGGTCCACTATTGGACAGAACAGTATCCGGAAAAAGGGATTCTTCGGCAACGTTTAGTAAATCTTTGTGATAGAGACGAAAAGCCACCGAGGCGATGTTATCACGTCCCTGCGGATCAATAACCTCGGCAGAGATAAACAGGGATTTATTTGCCTGGGAATAATTGAGCGTTACCGATTCAATAACAGGGTCTGTTGCAGACTCCTGCTGGGTGGTATTGATACAGGCCGCCAGCGCCAGCAGTATGATCATTATGATAAAAACGTGTCTGTTCATGTTACTCCGTTGCCAGTGCCGCCCATTCGTCCTGAAACATCTCATCCTTAAAAACCAAACCGTAATTTAGCACATTCGCCTTAAATATGGCATATTCATCTTTCAGAATGCCGGTAAAAATACATGGGGGCACTTTTCCGTGCTTATCTATATTATGTAAAAGTGCCAGGTTGGGCTTCCTTTCAATGTTACTGAGAACAAGATCAAAATTGTAATCGGTGTGCTGCGTGACATCTCCAATGGTGAGTTTAAAACGGTCCCGAATGCCGTTAAGTTCCATCTGTTCCAGAAAATTGTCTTCAATGTCCGGGTCAATATCCCAGGCGTCAACGAAACCGGCCCCCAGTTTAAGCGCCGCGATAGTCAGTATTCCGCCGCCGCAACCGGCATCCAGAATGGTCATGCCCGGCCGGATTGTTTTTTCTAGTAATTTCAGGGCCATCTGGGTCGTGGCGTGTGTCCCGGTGCCGAAAGCCATTCCTGGAATGATGGCGATCTGTATCGGCTCCGGGCCGTGATATGTTTCCCAGTGAGGATAGATTGCAATATTCGGACTGATCCGGATCGGTTTAAAGTAATCCTGCCAGTTGAGGTGCCAGTCTTCATTTTGTATAAAAGTTTTGACGGTTTTGATTTTTGAGCCCGGAAACAACTGCAGTATTGCCTGAATCTGTTGATCCATGTCATTTTCTTCGTCGGTATTGAAGTAAGCGTCGATCGTACTGTCTTTTTCTATAAGTCCAAGACAGGGAATGTCGGAGAGCAGCGCCACTAAAATCTCATGATCGTAGTCTCCTTTTGGAAATTCATATCGCAACCACTGTTTATTCATTTTTTCACTCTGCAGTATCCCCAGTTGGGTAAATATAATCGTAAAGCACCTGTCCAACGACTTCAAGACTATGCGGACTGCATTTATCCGGCGTGTCCATGCTGGTGTGCCAGAAATTCTGATACCTGTTCGGGTATTCGAAATCAATCAGATCGACCGACGGAATTCCGGCATGTTCAATCAGCATTACATGATCGTCATGAATATAGCCGCCGAATTTATGCTGAAATTCGGAATAGCCCCGTTTCTTTGCCAGCCCCCAAAGTGTTTTCACCAGTTCGGGATGACTTTTATACGATTGTCGTTCGATGGGAATACTCAGTTCCTTGTCGCCAATCATGTCAACAATAATCGCTTCGCTTGGTTTTGGAATGGGCAGGTTTTTCGCGAAGTATTCCGATCCCATACAGTAGTAGTCCAGGGAACCGGAATAACCATAATCCTCACCGTCAAACAGGACCAGGTAGATTGCCCGATCGGGCTGCTTCTTCCTGAGCAGTTCTCCCAGATGCATGAGCACGGCAACGCCGCTGGCGCCGTCGTTGGCTCCCAGAATCGGACTGGAGCGTTTACTAGGATCCGGGTCGTGATCGGCGCGTGGGCGGGTGTCCCAATGGGCCCCGATAAGCAGCGGATTCTCTCCGCCGGGATTGAAACCGGCGATTACATTTGTCAGTGTGAAAAAGACGTTATCATCAGGAATTTCCTGAACAAATGTCTGGAGAACGAGGGTGTCGGCCAATTCAGCAAAGAAATTCCGGTAATATTCCAACGCTTTCCGATGTCCCGGTGAACCGGGATGCCGGTACCCGATATTGCACTGTTCCTGAAGATAGGTAAATGCTTTTTCTCCGTTAAAAGCTGTTTTCTGTCGGCTACAGGCGATAGAAATTAATAAAACTGATATGGTAAGTATTTTTCGCATATTAACCCCTGATGGCGATGTTGACGTCAAAACCGCCGTTGCGGGTGATGCGTTTACCGGTCCTGGCGTTAAAACTTTCGCCGTACGAGTAGAAAAGGCCGCCGGTGACTTTCTGGGTAAAGGAATAGCTGATGCGCGGTTCGATTTTCCAGGTTCGGTTTTCATTCTGGGTGGCAAATTTCTCTTCCGCCGAATTCTTACCTTTTGAAAGAGACGTGCTGTAGTCAAAGGCCATCGTAAAATTGATATTGTTTTCCAGCCGCTTATTTCGCAGGAAGGGCAAGGGTATGGTGAACCCGCCCTTTTTCTGATAATTCATGGAAGCGTTGATGCTTTGATCGCTGACGATATTAGCGCCGCCGTTTGGCCGGTTGGTGATTGTTTGCCCCATAGTCATACGGACCGTGGAACTGATGTTGTTTTTAAACTGCATCGATAGACCAAACAGGGGTTGAAAATACAGCTTATAGGTTGAACTTTCGACATTCCCGTTGCGATAGACAATCGATTCTTTGCCTGAGAATCCATGGTCCAGGGACAATTTTTTAAAGACCTTGGCCAGAAAAGCGATTTTTTCAATCTGTGATATATTCAGAGTCCAACTCGGAAAAGGAATACCGTCCTTACCGGAGTTGTCAAATGTGATATAGTCACGGGTCAGATTGCGGTTTTTACTGCCTTGTGACTCAGACCAGGACATATTCTGGCCGTAAGAAAACGTGGTATTAATACTGTTGGATAGTTTAATTCCGCTGCGCAGGCTGGCGTCGGAATTAATAGAGACATTATCAGGATAAGCCCCGGCTTCTGTAGCAATCGTATCCAGGCCCGGATCGGAACTGAGTCCCATCCGGTAAAGGAGGTCGGGTTCACCAATCCGGCCTTTATTATTGTTGCTTCGGCTGGTGGAGTAACTGACCTGGAGTGGCTGTATGCGGTCTAAAGCTTTATATAAATATTCCAGAAGTTGTATCTCCTTTTTGGCTTCTTTGGCGTTCTCTTCGGCTGGTTCCGGAGCAGCGTCCGGTTTGGCATTACGGCCGCTACGGCCCGTGGGTGTGCTTGTATCACCGGGGGACTTACGGGATGTTTTTGATGTCGATTTGGGCGTATAAAAGGTTTTCATAATGGCGGCCGGACTGAGACTGAAGGAACTGGAAATCCGATTCTGATTACTGAGTTGATCGATACTTTTTGTGTTGCTGTTTGCCGGTTCGCTCCAGGTGTAATTGGCGTTGTAGCTCAAACTGGGTGTAAACCAGTCAAATATTTTGGGAGAAAAGGATGCCGAGTAGCTTTCATTGATATTGATCGGTGTGCCGGGATTGAGTTCCTGGATCGCTTTGAGCTTATCGTCCCGAAAGTCAACGAGAGTGCTTTTTGTTTTTCGTGAATAATTCAGGTTGAGATTATCAAACACTTTATAACCGCCGGTGATTGAACGATTCATGCCGAAATCATAAGGTTCGGTTATTTTATCTATACCGCCTATACGGGGAATATTTATTGATTTACTTTCCGCGGCGTCCATTGAAAAATCCAGGTTGCTGGGTGTGTAGTACCAGCGCAGCTCGCCCAGGCGGTCGCCCAGGTAAGGTACCTTTTGAATCCATTTAAAGGGTTGAAAAAAATTGTTCCGGCCAAAAGGGACCTTATAGGAAATGCTGCCCTTGTAGGATTCGGACTCGTTCTTTCGGATAGTTACTGTGGATCTATTTGACCACTGGGCGTTGGCCGATACCTTGATCTGGTCAATGGTGTATTTTGTCAGCCAGAAATCGGAACTGCGCTTGCCGTAAGAGATGTTGACCCCATAGGATTCCGACAGACTCAGAACGCTGTCCGGGGGACTGTCTCCCGCCAGAATATCGGAGTTGGGTAGAAATTTCGGAGCACTGTACTGGTTTGAATAAGAACCGGATACCGGCAGGCTTAAACCCCATTTGACGGGTGTTAATTTGTCCAGGTTGACACTTCCCCGGACGGACAGGTTTTGGGTGTTATTTAGTCCGGTTGTTTGCAGATTGGGACGTTGCTCAACGGTATGAAAATCCGCGTCTTTTTTGTCAATACCAACATTCAGCTTTGCCAGATCCGCCACTGTCAATGATACAGAGCCACGGTAGGCAATCCCGGCGTCGCGACGCACGTCGGACAGGCGGAGTTCGTCCAACCAGATTTCGCCATACATCGTATTGTCATAACGGGGCAGCGGAGCTGACTGGTTGAAATCGTCCAGAGCGTATTTCTGGTTGATAATACCCATGTCAATCCGTTTGACTTTTGAAATAGTAGGGCTTCCAATAATCAGGATTTCCTTACCCGTATAATTTCCGTTTTTGACCTCTTTCCAGTGTCGCTTCAGTACGCCGCCCTTACCATCGTGAGTGATGGTGTACTGTTTCAGCCCGGAATTATTTGTGTAATTTTCATCGAATTCTTTTTCTGTGGCGTAGCCTTTCAGGCTGGTCAGAAAGTCGAAATCGATTTCCAGATCATTTTTCTCATCCCAGCCAGGGTAGATAGGCTGGCGGTATTCATAGTAGTTATAGATGTTATTTTCGTCGTTAATGACGCCAAACTTGACAAAGAACTGCAATGGTGTCTTTTCTCCTTTATCATAGTTTTTTGTGCGGGAATGCAGGTTATTACCATTGATGTAGAGTTTCATTTTTTTATAGGTAATAAAACTGGCCTCTTCGAGCAGTACTTTTTTGGCCGCCGCCACCTCGCCCGGCCGGAGTCCCTGACTACTGTTGAACCACATGACCAGGGACTGCTCTTTCATCTGAATCTCATTCACGGCGTCATATTCACCCCTGACCCCCTCGGGAGCGTCGTATGTGTCGGAATTGTCTTCGGTATTCAGCACACTGATGCTAAACACCTCGTTGTTTTTTTTAAATTCGCCATCCTCACCATCTCCGACTCCCAGCTCTTCCCATTCATTGCCAACCATTTCAATCTTGGCGATCATGACGGATTCTTCGCCGCTGACCCCGTCGATCCAGATACGGCAGGCCTCAACGGTTTGCCAGCTGACATCGCCGTCACTGCCGGCTTTCTGAAATTCGTTCAATGGAATGCGGTATAATTTCCAGCCGGTAGGATCGCCGTTATCATGTTGGGTCCGGCCGGCGACGTATTCATCGTCAACCCAGTCGTTCAGGGAAAAATCGATTGTGTAGTAATCATTGGTTAGATCGACCACATAATTGCGGTTCAGATCTTCGGAGTCGGGAACATAGCCGCTGGCATCCTTAGCGCTTTTTTCAGTACCGTTGATATGGCGATAATTGGACGATCCTTCGGTCCATTTCCAATTGTCGCTGTGTGGATCTGTAAGACTGCGTTTATAGTTTGTCAGCCGATCATCACCATAGGGTATCGTTTCGTCGAAACTATTGATAATATATTCGTCGATATCAAATACACCGTCGATACCGGTATCTTCGGTATCCTCGTCCAGAAGACCGTTTCCAAGGGTAAAGCCGGCCTCGGGTTTGTCCTCGGTATTGAGTTTCTTGTTGGGTATGTAATCTTCGCTGATATAGCCCATGTCCACATGCATCCGGCCAGCCTGGCCCCAGACCCAGATCTCCATGAATTTGGTTTTGGACTGGTCGTAATAGCTGGTAGGAAACGCATAGGTGATGCCACCCCAGGCCTCTTCTCTTGGCGACATGTCGTCAGCGACGGCAATTGACCAATCCGGGTCGAGCGCCAGCACCATAATTTCGGTGAGGTTGTTCTGGGCCTGGGTACTGACCTCTTTATTGGGCCAGATGTTTGTGGTCGACACACCACCGTAGGGGTTGTACCAGAAAAAGAAACCGCGCTGGTTTTCACTTTTTCCGAGCGGGGCCGAAGAAGGGGCCCAGTAACGCTGCATAATTGGTGGTGATGTAATTCGTTTTGAGCCTTCGAAATCGTCGATAAAACCAACCCCGTTTGGATCACCGGTAGCGTCGTTGCTGAGTGTGTTCGGATTGGGGCGCACCTGGGCGATTTCACCCTCAATCGTGATTAAAGACGCTTTGTCGGTCTGGATTAATGGAAGCCAGTTTACTGCCCGTGTCAGAAAATTCAGATCCTGGTTAACCCGGCCGTTTATATCCCAGACGAAGTTCCGCATCGGTTCATAGCCGACATCCACTTTCTCATCGACGACCGATTGGCTGAAGTAAAGTGCCGTACCACCGATGAAGGAATTATCGCCAAAGTCATATTGGGCCCGGGCGCCCAATATGGTTTTCTTATCCAGTTGAAAAAACTGATTGCGCTCGTATTTTACATCGAGCTTGGCATCGGGACTCATTGCGTCTTGGTTCAATAATGTTAAAGTACCGGTGAAATAATCGATGGTATAGTCAATGCCCCGGACCAGGGTCTGACTACCCAGCGTGACCGATTCGCTGCCGTCGATTACCATCGCGCCGAGATTGATGACGGAGCTGCGGTTTTCATATTTAAAAACAATTTTAAATTTCGAATCCTGGTTAATCGCCGTTTGATTATTGCGGTTGCTGTCGTACATGGCCGAGCAGTTGTACAGGTTATTTAAATCCGGATTCTGACCGGTGTTGGAATCAGTGGAATCATACTGAAACGGGCGCAGATAGGGAAACCACAACTCCCCGGACTGCAGATTAATGATGGCCGGATTATCCAGATCAACGACATTGTCAGGCGTGGGGTTACCGGACTTGTCCTTGGTGTCCAGGCCAAATTTTTGTAGGAATGTTTCGCCGTCGACCGGGTCACGTTCCACTTCGCCGGTTTCACCGTAGATATAGACCAGGCTTAACTCAAAACCCACATCGTTGATACCGGTGGTTCCGAGGTAATAGACGTTTTTAAATTCCAGGTCCCAACAGGGATGGCTCGGTCTGTTCTGTTTGGGCTTGATCAGCTTTAGTTTAATATCACTTGTATCTTTTGCCTGCCAGTCGCCATAGCTCTCATCTGAACCATTTATCCGATACACAACGGCTATAATTTCGTCATCCTGCACCTGTGTGTTCAGACGAATGAATCCCAAGTCCAGGGAAGCCGAGTAATCCTGATCTAGGGTTAAACGTTGAAATATACGCTGTTCAATATAGGAGGTGTCCTGGTCTGGGTTGTTCGGGTTCACATAGGCGTATCCGTACATACTGCCGGCAACTTCAGTGACTATCGATTTATACACCTCCAGATCTGCGACAGTTCGGTTTGTTAAATTAAACCGCCCACCATTTTCCTCAAACCCATCATAAAGTGTGCTTCGGAATTCATGGTCCAGAAAGAAATAGGTGTTTGTACGATAGTTGTAGTCTCTGATAAAATTGTTGGTTTTCTGAGCGCCACCATCAACACTCAGTTTTTCTTTTTTCCCTTTTTCCACACTGGCGATGGTGGTTATGTCGATGGCCCCCAGCTTCATGAGCGCCTTCAAACCGAACAGGCCATTGTTCGTTCCGGAAAATGTCACATACTGGGTTCCCGGCAGCGAGAGGGAAATGTTACCGGCTTCAACTTTCTGAACGATATCGTCTTCTTGTCCGGTATAGATGATTTTCAGGTTGTTTTCAAAATCGAAGTCACGTTCACTGTCCTGATCGACGAGAATGCTGATGCGGTCACCGATTTTGCCTTCAATGTTCAGCTGCTGCTTCTGATCCACGATAAAGGTGGTGGATGAACCGGCGTTATAACCGGTACGGACCTGGGACTGCTGTTGGTTTTGCAGACGACCGTTTATATTGACGTTTCCGGAAACCCGCAGAGAAACCCGCTGACCGGCGATATCGGCGCCGATCAGTTCCAGTTTTTCGGAGCGGGCCGCGGATTTTTCTTCTGCAAATCCTTTACTGCAAAGACTCCGGAGCTCATTGCGCAAATAGTAATTGGACTTTGTCTGAAAATAGGATTCCAGAGAGATTCCCCGTGGAATTGGTCCCGGTATTTCGTCATACGCCTCTGTAAAAATGAGATTCCGGCCGGTGTAATCCAACTGGGTGTCAAATTTTAACCGGGAGGCATAGTTAATTTTCAGGACTGTCTTGTTAGACTGGGTTGCATAGGGTGACAGCAAGGATAAGCCATGCGGCGGATCAATTTTGATCGATGAGAAACGGTATGAAAGCCAGTCCACTTGTAAGGGAAATGCTACGCCCTTCGCCTCGGCAGTTTCCTGCTGAGCAAATACTTGTGAAAAAAGTAAAACTGATAAAATCAGTGTATATGCAAATTTCCCGATACGATACAGTGTCGTCACTCCAAAAAATGTTAATATAGGTTCAATTACTTAAGAAAGCCGTAGCAAGTTTGTTTAACGACACCTCAGTTAATATCGGTTATTGACGGGAGCTGCTTTAACAGCGATTTATATAGACGTGAAAATGCCTGGCTCCGATGGCTGATGGCATTCTTTTCGTCGTGGCTCAGCTCGGCCAGGGTTTTCTTCTTTCCGGGAACGTAAAAGATAGGATCGTATCCAAAACCGCCGATACCGCGCTTTTCGGATAAAATAGTTCCTTCGATCACACCTTCCTCGTGAATCAACAAGTCCGGGTGATAAAAAACCGCCACCGTCCGGAACCGGGCAGTCCGGTTTTTTATCGACACTGATTGCATTTCACGGATCATTTTTTCCACATTGTCATCATAAGTGGCGTTCTCGCCGGCAAACCGGGCCGAATAGACACCGGGCCGGCCATTCAAAGCATCAACTTCGAGACCGGTGTCATCGGAGATAGTAGGCAACCCTGAAAATTCGTATAGCATAGACGCCTTCTTTAATGCGTTTTCATACAGGGTGTTCCCATCTTCCACAACTTCGGGTGCATTGGGAATACTTTCCAGGGTGACCAGCTCGACATTAGGCAGCTGAAATATGGAACGAATTTCTTTTATCTTGTCCCGATTATTTGATGAAATTAATAGTTTCATGATAATTTTACTGATATTTTATATCCAATCAAAAACGCCAAAAATGTTATTGAAAAATCCCGTCAATGTCAAGCGAATTGACTGAACTTTCTGACGGGAATCACAACTATTAAGGGTAATTGTGAGCGCTTAAAATATAATTTTTTGCCAATATTTTCAGCGACGGCGAATGGAAACAGCGCCGGCTGTGGCAATATCTTGTGTGGAAACCTCTCCGTAGTACACGATAGAGGAAGCGCCATGGGCGCTTCCGGTCAATTTACCACCGCCCATTGTCAGAGTAATCCGGCTGGCGCCATTAATATTAACTTTGGCGTTTACCACCTCGGAATCCTTGAAATTGGCGTCTGCGGCACCGTCACAGCGTAATTTAAGGTTCTCAATTCTCGAATTTCGGGCGTTGATTTCTGCGGCACCGGTAATTTTGATGTCGAGATCAGTGCAATTAAAATTATTAAATGTAATGGATGCGCCCTCTTCAGTTCTAAGGCTGCTCAGCTCCGGCATCGTAATCGTTGCCCGGAACAGTGTGTGCTGACGCTGCCATTTCATGTCATTCTCCAGATGGAGTTGATTATCCCAGATGTAGACATTGATTTCGTCGGCTTCTGGTTCCGGATAATACAATGTGACGGAGTAATCATTGCCCTGCTGTAATTCGACCTGCCAGATGCCACTGGTTTCAATGGCGTCAAAATTGACCAGATCCAGTGTTGTCGAAGTGAAGTCCTCGTCTGAATATTTCGTTGTCCGATCGGGAATCCTGGTGATCATTATCCGGCTGCTGACGATCAGGCCGGTGACGATAACGAGTATCGTGAGAATGGTTGTTAGTAAAATTATATTGCTGTTTTTCATTGCAAACTCCGGTCATTAGTGATTGTCGTATAATGTTTTCAGTTCATCAAAACGGATATTAAGCAGGTCCATCGTCTTGAAAAGTTGGGGAAGCTGGTTATTGATAAACTCTTCTTTCTTCAACGTTCTGGTTTTTTCTACGGCACCGCCGGAGACGAAATACCCGATTCCACGACGGTTCTGAATAATGCCTTTTTCCTGAAGCCAGGCGTAGCTGCGCATCGCTGTATTTGGGTTGACCTCTGTCGCAACGGCCAGTTCGCGGACAGATGGAATTCGCTCCTCTTCGGTCCATTCTCCGGACAGGATGTTTTCACAAATCAGGTCAGCGATCTGGAGATAGATGGCTTGTTCCTTTTCAAACTCCATGTTACACCTCCTTTTCACTCAGCCGGAAATAGGCAACTATCCAAAAATAGGGGGCCAGAACAAACCAGAAAATGTGTTTGACGATCGATAGTAATGTTTCCCCAAAGTTTTCAAGGTAAATAAAATCACTGGCCATATAATTGTCCATAAAACGCATGTGATCGAAGAAGTCGTGGTAAACAATCCGGAATACAATGGAGGCGAAAATACCAATTACCACGGAAAGCCCAAATAAAGAAAGACCGGTTTTCATGAAGGCGTGATTTTTAAAGAAAATACTCCCAAACAGAAAGATGGACTGGGTGATTAAATAAATAGCTATTGCCATCAGCATATCTTCGGAAAAGGGATTAAATACCGGGAATCCCGAGTTAATGAACAGCGCCGAGAGGAGCAGGGATAGCATGTTCAGAATGAAATAAAAAACAACGCTGATAACAAGGTACCCGATTGTTGTTAATAATAGACGGCTGGTAAATTTTTCGAAAGTGGTGGCCGGCAACATGAAAAAGGCGGTATTTTTTTGTGTATGATGAATTTCACCAAAGGCTGCCGCACTGAGCAGAAAGCCGCAAATGTATAGAACCGTTGGAAAGAACCCGGTATTAAAATCATAGCCGATGTTTTCACGGGAAAAAATCATAGGGGTCAGGGTGGCGACAAAATAGATTGCGGCAACGGTCCCGGCCCCGATCAGCAGGGTCCGATAGTTGCGGAACAGATCGTTGCGAAGCAGCAGCAGAAAACGGTTAAAATTAAAAATTCTGTTTGGTTTCATTTATGCCTCCCGGGCGAAGAGTTCGCTCATGTGTTGCTGATTGTTGATTACGGCGTTGAACAGTAATTCGATGTCCAGATTGCTGTCGGTTTCACCGCGATTTTCGTTGATGACCACATAGCCACCGAGTGTTTTTTCGGAGTAGAGAGCATCTGTTTCATCAGGCTCGGTTTTTTGGAGTTTAACGGACAATTTTCGGGAAATCGATTCGGTGGTTTGATTAAAAATGATTTTACCATTATCCAGAATAATAATAGGATCGATCAGATTCCCGATGTCCCGGACCTGATGGGTTGAAATGATAATGGTCCTGTTTTCATCCATGGCGGCCGCCAGCAGTTTTCGGAACTGGCTTTTGCTGGGAATATCGAGGCCATTGGTGGGTTCATCGAGGATCAGCAGCCGGATGTTTGTGGCCAGACCAAAAGCAATGAGGAATTTTTTCTTTTGTCCGTACGACAGCGAGGTTAACTGCTCGTTGGTCGGCAGGTCAAAGGTGGCGATATAATTCTCAAGGGCCTGAGGGTCAAAATTCGGATAAAACGGGGCATAGAGAAGAACATACTCGTTAATCTTGAGCGCCGGCGTGTAAAATTCCTCGGGAATGAAATAGATTTCCTTGAGCATATCGGCGGATCGTTTCTGGGGCGCAAAACCGAGAACATTGCAAGTTCCTTGCTGGGGAAACAATAGTCCGCAGATGATTTTCAGCAGCGTTGTCTTGCCGGCGCCGTTTTTTCCCAGCAGGCCATAAATGTTGCCTTCGGTAATTTTCAGGCTCAGCCGGTCAAACAGCGGGGCTTTGTTTTTGTAGGCGAAACTCAGATTTGTTAATTCAATCATAATTGGCTCCCGTTTAGTGTATTAAGCAACTAATACACTAATAATGTAAGTGTTGTTTGGTTGGTTGTCAAGAACTTTTTTGGGATTATCTGATCAGGGAACCATGATGTCACTGATTCTCAACAGTCGCCGCCCTTTTGGTTTGAGCGAAAAGGACAATCCATAATGGGGATTATGCTGACCATATTGGTTTTCTGTCCTCCAGATGGAAATCCCGTAGCGATTTCGGTATGTACCTGTAATCATCAGAGTATAACCAAGCCCCTTGTCAAAGAGTGGATCGACCAGATTGTCCAGATAATAATACCAAATATATCCCAGACGACCCTGAGCGTGGAGAGAGATTGGTGAATTGTTTATATCAAATTGATAACTGGTATTAATTCCGGCCTGAAAATTACTCGGACCTGCGGCAGTGCGATACGCATTACAGAAAGACAATTTTAAAATTTGCAGATTGTTATTAATGAGGTAAGGCTCTGCTTTTATCAAAAACAGCCAGCCAATAGCGGTATGTTCAGGATAGGGCAAATCAATGATACTGTAACCCCCAAGCTGATGATAGCCGTTTTGAATTAATTCACCGCCATAATTTCCACGAAACACAAAACCGGTACCAATCTGGTAGAGGGCCCCGGGCATGTCTTTCTCCACTGATATCCGACTTGTAATCAGATCAAAGCGATAATTAGCCGATTTATTGGTCAGAACATTGTAATAGAGATCAAATATCCACCATCTTTTTGCATGCATATATGCTACCTGCGACCACAGGCAGGTGGTGACAAAATCATCTGAACCTACTTTAAGAATGTTTTTTAAAAAATTCTGGTAGATAATATTATCGTTCCAGTAACCGAAAGTAGTTTGATAATTATTATAATTAAATGAACTGGACTTGGGCAACGGGCACAGAATAAACAGACATATTATCAGGACTTGTTTTTTCGACTGAAGAATGCTCACCGATATAGTGTTTTTAATGTTTTAAAGTTCATCGAAATTGCTTTTGTTTACATAGCAGACCGGGCAAATCCAATCATCCGGCAAATTGTCAAAAGCAGTTCCCGGCAATATTCCGCTTTCGTCATCGCCAATCTCGGGGTCATAAATATAGCCGCAATTGGTACATATGCATTTATCCACGGAATACTTCCTTATTCTAAAGTGAAATATTTGGCTTGCGGATGATGCACCACAAAGGCCGAGGTGGTTTGTTCGGGAACCATCTGATAACTGTCTGTTGCAGAAACACCGATTTGCAGGGAATCCAGCAAGGACAGGATTTTATTGTTTTCCGATAAATCCGGACAGGCCGGGTATCCAAAGGAATAACGGGAACCGCGATATTTCTGAACAACGAAATCATCGATACCGGCGCCGTCCTCTTCCGTGATTTTTAATTCAATCCGAATCTGTTGATGCCAGTATTCCGCCAGTGCTTCGGCGGTCTCTACGCTCAGCCCATGAAAAAGCAGATAGTCCTTATAGTGATTCTCATTATATAAACGCCGGGCCTCCTTGTGTGCCTCATTTCCGACGGTCGCGACCTGCAGGGCTATGATATCTTTTTTTCCGGAATCCAGAGGCAGGAAAAAATCAGCGATCGAGCGATTGGGTTTCTTTTTTTGTCGCGGAAAATGTAGCCGCTCAATTTCAAGATTAGAATTTGGATCAAAAATAATTACCGCTTCCCCAACGCTGTTACAGGGGAAATAGCCGTAAGCAACCTGAGGGATCAGCAGCTTTTCGTCTTTGCAGCGCTGTTTCAGAGTATCAAATTCGGGACGTACACGGGTTTCAATTAATTCGTCATATTCCTCACGGGATAATTTGCCCCGTCGATACCCCCAGCGTCCCCGAAAGAGTACGGATTCCGTTAAAAATGCGAAAACAGCATCCAGGTCGACATCTGTGACATATTTTACACCCCAGAAAGGTGGCGCCGGAATGTCAATATCGCGTCGGAATTCTGCATGCTGAACGATTGGCGTCTTCGGTATTACTCTTTCCTCTTTCCTTTGTCTTTTGTCTTTATCCGGTTTCAGTGCCGACCAGTTTTTTTCTTTTATCAGGCTCATTGTGTCCAGCCCGGCAAAGGCGTCGGGGCAATATACAACCGGTCCATCGGAAATTGGCGCACAAATGTCATCCACAAAACCGCGGGTCAGAGCGGCGCCTCCCAACAAAACCGGAATACTGATATTGCGTTGCTTCATCAATTCCAGATTTTCCTTCATCACGGTCGTTGATTTGACCAGTAATCCGCTCATTCCAATCGCATCTGCGTGAACCTCGCTGGCCTTCTGGAGCATCGTTTCGATTTCACATTTAATGCCGAGATTGTACACTTTATAGCCATTATTACTCAGAATAATGTCCACCAGGTTTTTGCCGATATCATGGACGTCGCCGCGAACCGTAGCCAGAACAATACTGGTTTGTACTTCAGTGTCTGTTTTATCAAGGAAAGATTCAATTTTCCCGACTGCAAATTTCATTACTTCCGCGGATTGCAGGACAAAGGGCAGCTGCATTTTCCCGGAGCCGAACAGATCGCCGACAACTTTCATCGCCGGGATCAGCCAGTTATTAATAATGTCAATAGCCCTGGTGTTTTCAAGAGCTTCGGTAAGCAGTTTGTCCAGACCGACGCGATTTCCCTGAATGATACGCTGTCTGATTTTTTCGTCGACGGGAGTCGTATCGTCCTCAACGGACTTCATTTTCTTAACGCCGGCCTTCTTGTCAAAATGGTCGATAAATGTATAGAGGGCATTGTTGCCGCGGTTATAGATCAGGTCAAGACAAATATCCACATCCGCCTGATCGATTTTATAGAGCGGCATGATTTTTTGAACATTGACGATTGCCATATCCAGGCCGGCGATTATGGCTTCATTCAGAAAAACGGAATTAAGAATCTCGCGGGAACCGGGATGTAGCCCGAAGGAGATATTGGATACGCCGAGAATTGTATAAACACCTGGCAGTTCATCTTTTACCGCCTTAATTGCCGCAATCGTATTTTTACCGGCCTCTTTGAGGGACTCATCGCCGCTGCCCAGTGTGAAGGTCAACATATCGAATATTAAATCCTGGGAGCGCAGTCCGTTCTGATTGACGGCAATGTCATAGATCCGTTTTGCGATGGCGACCTTTTTATCGATCTCATGGGCCATGCCGACTTCATCGATAGTCAGTGCAATGACGGCCGCTCCGAAGCGTTTTGCCAGTCGGCAGACTTGCCGGGAGCGGTCTTCTCCATCCTCAAGGTTGATGGAGTTTATAACTGCCCGTCCGCCAATCAGTTTCAATGCGTTCTCGATGACGGTGACATCAGTGGAGTCAATAAATATCGGCAAATCCACCTGCCGGACAATCCGTGTGACCGCTTCCCGCATATCTGCCGTTTCATTCCGGCCGGTATACGCAACGCAAAGGTCAAGACCGTGTGCCCCGGTCAATTCCTGCTGCTTGGAGATATTGACAATGCAATCCCAGTCATTGGCCAGCAGACATTCGCGAAACTGCTTGCTGCCATTTGTGTTAGATCGCTCACCGACAAAAAATGGGGCCGGGTCCTGGTGCAGCTCCTGGGCGGAAAAAACTGAGGCGACAGCCGGTATTAAAACAGGGTTTCGTTTGGCGGCGGTCAGTGTTGGTATTTTAGCCGCCAGGGCACGGATAAATTCCGGCGTAGTGCCACAGCAACCACCAACGATCTGAACGCCATATTTTTCGACAAAACCGGATAAAACAGTTACGTATTCTTCAATCGACAAGGTATAAATCATTTCGCCGTTGACCATTTGTGGCAGACCGGCGTTTGGTTGTACAAGAACCGGCCCGTGAAAAGACTGGCAAATTTGCTTGACGTAGGGTCGCATCTGCTCCGGCCCGGTGGCACAATTGATGCCAATGACATCGATCTGAAAAGGTTCGAGAATTGCTAATGCCGCGGCGATATCCGTGCCAATCAGCATGGAGCCGTTGGTTTCAATAGTAATGGAGACAATTCGGGGCAGCTTCAGTCCGGCGGATTTTAATTCGTCGTCTACCGCAGTGAGCGCCGCCTTAATCTGTAGCGGGTCCTGACAGGTTTCAATAATGAACAGGTCTACGCCTCCCTGGATCAATCCCCGGACCTGAAGGGCATAGGATTCATGCATTGTATCGAAATCGGTTTGTTCCAGAGTGACAAGTTTGGTTCCGGGACCAATGTCACCGGCGACAAAACGGGGTTTGTCCGGGGTGGAATATTTTTGCGCGGCCCGCCGGGCAACTTCGGCGGCCTTGCGATTGATTTCCACTACCCGGTCACCGAGGTCAAATTCCGACAATACAATTTTATTGCCGCCAAAAGTATTGGTTTCGATGACGTCGGAGCCGGCGGCAAGGTAGTTTTCATGGATGTGTTGAATTTTTTCCGGGATTGTGAGGTTTAATACTTCGGAACAGCCATTACGATCATCCCAATCGGCGTCACTCGGATTAAGGTCATGTATCTGGGTGCCCATAGCCCCGTCAAAAAGTATTAATCCCCGTTCTATTATATCTGAAAAATCCAAAACAGCTCCAATATTTTTGAATATTTGAAAATATAGAAAGTCCCTGAGTAATGCAATGAGTAAAAGCATAAATTTATCATCATAAAACGATTTGTCTTGGTAAATTAGGCAGGCCTAACTAATTTAGGGGCGCATAAAAAGGAGGGCGTATGACCCAGACAATATTATCGGAAAGCCAGCAGGATTACCTGAAAATCGTTCTGGATTTGATCAATGAAAAAAAAGTTGCGCGGATCAAGGAAATCGCCCGCCGGAAAGGGGTCAGTATGCCGTCGGTCACCGAAGCGATGCGCAAACTGTCGAAAGAGGACTTCGTCCAGTATTCGGTCCGGGAATTTGTGGAATTAACTCCTGCTGGTGAAACTGCAGCTCACCGCTTGAGCAGCAAGAATATGTTCCTAAAAAACTTTTTTATCGATGTGCTTGGTATTGAAAATAGTATTGCGGAGAAGGAAGCCTGTGAACTGGAACACCATCTCAGCGTTGCAACGCTTGATCGATTGATTTTGCTTTACCAGTTTTTAAGTGAATGTAAGAAAAACGATCAATTGACTCTTCATCTGTTAAAAAATTGTGTTCGGTCGGCCGAGGGAATGTCTGAAATCGATCCTGAATGCAAATCCTGCTTTGTAACCAGTAATTTTCCGCATCAGATGGGAAAAAGTACAGTTCACACTCTCCTTGCAAAACTGAATCGCGGGCAAAAGGGCCAGGTTGTAATGCTTGGCCCGGATACGGAACTTCGGCGTCGGATCATTGAAAAAGGATTATTGCCGGGAAGTGCATTTGTACTTGAAGAAAAGGGTGATGCCGAGAGTCCGTATCGTATTCTAAGCGACGGATGTTCCGTGGAATTAGATATAAAAGCAGCCAATATGATAGAAGTTGCTATTGAACAATCCAATTAAATCCAGGAAACATGAACACAGATATTACAGAAAGAACGGTTACTAATCTCTCCCAAATTGTCTCGGGGAAAAAATTCAAAGTGGCCAAAATAACCGCTGCCGGAGAGATTCGCCGACGGTTGCTGGACATTGGTTTTATTAAAAATCAAACCGGCTGCGTCATTCGGAAGGCGCTCTTAAAGGACCCAATCGAAATTGAAATCAAAGGAGCTATGGTGTCGTTACGACGCTCTGAAGCAAAACTGATTAACGTTGAAGAGATATAATGAATGCACCCGGCCCCCAGGCTCCGCGCCGGATGCGTCGGCGCTTTGGACGCGGTAATCATCCTGAAAATAAGAACATTATCAGAATTGCCCTGGCAGGTAATCCAAATTCCGGGAAGACCAGTATATTTAATGCTCTGACCGGGCAGCGCCAGCATATCGGGAATTATCCCGGTGTAACGGTGGAAAAAAAGTCCGGGATGATTAGTATTGACGGAAAGAATATTGAATTTATAGATTTGCCGGGAACCTACAGCCTGAGCGCCTACTCAATCGAAGAGATTGTCTCCAGGGATTTTGTATTGAACGAAAAGCCCGATGTTATCGTTGATGTTCTGGATTCCTCCAATCTGGATCGGCACCTGTATCTTCTGCTGCAGTTTCAGGAGTTGGGAGTACCGATTGTCGGTGCTTTAAATATGACTGACGAGGCTGAAGAAAAGGGAATTCATATTAACGGCGAACAGCTGTCCACAATTTTAGGGATTCCTTTTGTTAAAACGGTTGGAAATACAGGCGCCGGGATTGATTTATTGCTGGATGTGGCAATAAAGGTTGCCGGTGGCGAACTGGAATCCAACAAGCGGCATTTGAATTATGGGAAGATCGTGGAACTAGCTCATAATGCGGTCATTGATACACTGGAGTTGGATGACAAATTTAAACAGCGTTACTCCATGCACTGGATTGCGATTAAATTACTGGAAAAAGACCGGGACGCCGAGCGAAAAATTAAGAACGAGCATCAGTTTGCGGATATGGTTTTCAGCGTTACAACCGAATGGCGACAGTGGCTGGAGAAACATTACAGTGAAGATTCCGAAGTGGTAATCGGCGAACAGCGCTATGCCTATATTCACGGAGCAATAAAAGAGACGGTAATACAATTCCGAAAGAGAAAAGTTATTGATATTACTGAACAGATTGATCGGATTGTGCTCAACCGCTACCTGGGAATACCGATCTTTTTTGCAGTCATGTTTGTTATTTATCAAATTACATTCGCACTGGGAAACCCGCTTTCCGACGGAATCTCTGCGGGATGCGGACAGCTTTCGAAATTATTAACGGACATAATGCCAGTCGGTGTGCTTCAGGATCTGTTGACCAATGGGATAATTAACGGGGTTGGCGGCGTTCTGACCTTTTTGCCGCTGGTAATATTACTGTTTATGGGACTTTCATTTTTGGAAGATACCGGCTACATGTCCCGGGCTGCCTTTGTCATGGATAAGTTTTTGCATATTTTTGGTCTGCACGGCCGCAGTTTTATTCCATTTATGATATCCACCGGCTGCGCTGTACCGGGAATTATGAGCGCTCGCGTGCTGGCCAATCGGAAAGACCGGATCGTGACGATTCTGGTGTCGCCGCTGATGATGTGCGGGGCTAAAGCGCCGGTCGTAGCGATGCTGGTGGCGGCATTTTTCCCGGAAAATTCGACGCTGATTTTCTGGAATGTCTGGCTCTTTGGATGGCTAATGGCCTTTGTACTGGCGCTGATATTCAAGAGATCGCTGTTTCGCGGTGAACAGACTCCCTTTGTGATGGAACTACCGCCTTACCGCCGCCCATTGTTCAAGAATGTGATAATTCACATGTGGGAGAAATCGTCAGAATATATTAAAAAAGCCGGCACTGTTATTCTGGCGGCTTCGATCGTAGTCTGGTTTTTACTTTCCTACCCAAAACCGCCGACGGAAGGGGTGGATGTTTATAGAAATAATACTCCATCTGTAGAATATAGTTTTGGTGGCCGGCTCGGTAAAGGACTTGAACCGATTCTGAAATGGGCCGGTTTTGATTGGAAAATCGGTGTTAGTCTGGTGGCCGGGGTCGCCGCCAAAGAGGTGATTATTTCAACGCTGGGAATTCTCTACGGCATGGACTATGATGCGTCCGATAGTCAGGCGCATGTCGATTTTTTTGTAAAGGATAAATTAAGTCAGGATCCCGCATATTCACCGCTTATAGCGCTTGCTCTGATGATATTTATTATGGTCTATATTCCCTGTCTGGCAACATTGGCTATGGTCAAAAAGGAATTGGGTTCCTGGAAGTGGCCGGCGTTTCAGGCGGGTTACACGTTGCTGGTAGCATTTGTTTTGGCTGTTGGAATCTACCAAATAGGCAGTTTGCTGGGATTTGGAGGGTAAAGTGAGCTGGCAAATTATTATTGTTGCAGTTGTGGTTATTGCCAGTGTAATTGCGCTGTTTAAACGGTTTTATAAAACAGTAAAAAAGCCGCAATCGGTCTGTGATTCCTGCCTGATGAAAGACAGTTGCGGTGCGGATTGTGATGAGTTGGAAACGTACAACAATCACTCTTGATTGTTGTAAATCCCTCAGACAAGGGCGTCTGAGGTAAGAGTAGCCCCATGTTTCAACACGGGGAATGAGAAACCATGCCACCCCCTCCTCAACCACTTCAGTGGTTTTTTGTAAACCGTTGAAACGGTTCAGGCGTGTAGAGTTGATGGCAGGTCCCCGGATTAAAATCCGGGGCTACTCCTAAAGATTCAATTGTGTGATAAATTCATTGAAACTAATGATTTTATCGGCTATAATAACAGATTATGGCCGGTAACCTCGAAAGCAATCTGAAAGCAGTAGTATGGGAATCCCTGCGGGAGATGCCCAACCTGGATTTGCTGAACGGCAAGGGACGCTGGTATGCTCTGCCCCGCGTGAAACAACGCCTCCGCGTTCGCCATTCAAAAATCCCGCTGATGTCCCATAGCCGGTCCCGCGGACCGCCGGCATTTATCATTATTCTGATGTTCCTGCTGGTCCTGACGTCCGGCTTCCTGCCGGCACAGACCGCCGATGTGCAGGTAACGCTGTCAGCCGACAATCAGCCGGTGCACAATGCCCTGGGAACCCTGCAGAACAGCTGGACCGGTGAAACTCTTAACGCCATCACCGACAGCAACGGCGTTGCCTTCTTTCAAAATATGGCGCTGTCCGTCGACGATACGCCCGATGTTCCACGGAGCTTTCAGCTGTATCAAAATTATCCCAATCCCTTCAATCCCGGAACCTGCATTCCGTTTTCATTGGACAAACCGTTACCGGTGAAAATTTCAATATATTCCATCACGGGCAGCCATGTCGTAACCCTTACTGATCGGCTGTATTCCGCAGCTAATCATACAATATACTGGAACGGCACGGGCAAAACCGGGCGCGCCGTCGCCAGCGGCGTCTATATCATTCAACTGCAAACTCCGGCGGGGACGCGCAGCCGCAAGTGTCTCTGTATGGAAGGAGGTGGTAATCATTCCACTTATGTCAGCGCCGGTAAGCCGCTGAAACAACCGCTTGCCAAATCACTTCATTCTTTTCCCAATGAATGTCAACTTACGTTTGAGAATACCGACTCAACAAGTCCGAAGATTGAAACTGTTTCACGGACGATTCATCTTCTGAATGACACTGCGTTTACTGTTCTGGCTTCACTTTTTGATGATGTGTCTCCTGCTGTTGTTAATGACTTGAATGTTTCCACTTCTAATGTTGGTGCTATTGCTCTTCAGTGGACAGCTCCTGGAGATGATGGCAATGTTGGAAAAGCATCTGCTTATGTTGTGAGAATTAATTCTGTTCCTATTGATTCCTCTAATTGGAATTCTTCAGTTGATGTTAATGGCGAACCTGTTCCTTTTAATGCTGGTTCAGTGCAGACTATGAATATTTATTCTGACATCTCTGACACAATCTATGCTGCTATTAAAGCTTTGGATGAAAAGGGCAATGTTTCTTCTGTAAGCAATTCTTCTGGTGCTGAAACCGGTTTTTATTTGCTTTCCGGCTTTCTTAAGCAGGTTCCTAATATGTTTGGTGTTGATTCTGCTGTTGTTTCTTTTGGCACTGCAACTGCATTTTCAGATTCTGGATATTTTGAGTTAAAGGTAAGAAGCCCAGGAGAGAAAACATTTTCAGTAAAAAAAGCAGGCTATTATAATTATGACAAAGACATGGGAGTAAATGGAAACACAAACATAGATGTAACACAGATGATTGAACAGTATACTGATCCGGTTACTGGTGAGGATTTGTTGAGTTTCTTCAAATTCCTGACTAAATTAGATACAGCACCTGTTTTTGATATCAGGAGATGGAATAATCTGCCAGTAAGCTGCTGGCTAAACAGAACCTATCTGGATACAACAGGTGCTTATGACATTTTTGAAGGAAGAGGAGCAGCATATGCTGACAGCGTCTGGAAAGGCTTTGACAGCTGGAATAAGGCAGTGCAAAAGGCAGCAGAAGAGATGAATATTGAACCATTTGAGGTTTTTACAGAAGTAGATTTAAATCCAGAAACAGGAGGAAGGATGAAATATAATTACGGCCCTGGCGCAGCTTATTCATCAATGATTTATGAAAATTTTCTGCCAAAAAAAGGAATTGTCAGATTAAGAGGTCTTCCTGATTATGAACCTTTGGAGATTGAAAATGTAACACGGATGGTTTCACATGAAACAGGTCACCAACTCATGTTTATAGAGCATAGTACTTATCCAAACCATATAATGAATCCATCAACATTTGGTGGTCATGGAAAACCTTCAGACTTTGAGGCAAGAATATTTATAGTTTTATACAATCTTGAGAATTTAACTCCAATGAGGTCTTACAGTGTTCCTTCAAAAAGCACCAGCACAACCAACATTCCTGTTTTTGATACTGGGAAGAAATAAAGCAACCTTGCGAAGGTTCCGAACCTTCGCAAGGTTTGGTTGATCTCCATTGATTTTATAATAGCAAAATAATACCATCTTTCATTCTGGGGCTCCCTCCCGGAACGGATGAATGATGATTTAGGAGTAGCCCCATGTTTCAACATGGGGAAAGAGAAACCAGACCACTACCTTCCTCACCCACTTCAGTGGTTTACAGCGCTGGTCAAAACTAATTGGTAAAATTAGTGTAATTCGTAGTTTGAAACTATATTTATATCAACAATCTCATCACATTATTCCGATCCAGCAAATCCACATCTTCCGGATTCTCCAGGAAATCCCGAACGTCATCGACGACACTGTCCCATTCCAGCTTTTTTAGATAGTCAGCGATAAACATCTTCCAGTTTTGCGGCGTCAACGGCTGTTCTTTCCACCTGGTCTGTACAAGTGCATTATTCAGATGAGTAAAATTGGGACCGACTTTATTCGTTAAAGTGAGATACCAGATCAAATCGTAAATATCTCGGCCTTTTGTCCATTTGCGGGTCAGCAGGGCGTGTATTTTTCCTGAAAAAAGGGAAGAGATATGATGATGCCACAAATGTAAAAAGAAGTGTTTGCGGATAATCGTAGAATCGGTGTCAGCGCCTGCGGGAGGATTACGGTCGATTTCAATTTTAATGGATAGTTTTTGATTTGATTGAGCAGCCAAACCGGCTTCCTGTAACAGATCTTCAAATTTTACTGTCATGGATTGTACGGTGCGATCAATTTTTGCTGTTGATGAAAATCTATATCCGGCTTTGATCAATCGGGATTCAATTTTTTTGATAAGTTTCGGAAAATCATAATTTTGGGTGTTTTCGAGAGAAAAATCCAGATCAACAGAATATCGGGGAAGTTGATATAAAAACCGCAGGGCTGTGCCGCCGACAAAAGCGAGATTCAGAAAAGCGCCCGATCGCTGCATTGCATATAAAATCTCGGCTTGCAGATATTCTCTCAAAAGGTTTTGTCGATGGAATCCTGTTGGAACGTGTTTCGCAATCTCGATAGCATGTTGTTTCAAGTAAAATCCGAACCTTATTTGATAAATTTATTAAAGGGCGCTAACTGCATTATTCGATATAGTTTTGGACGATTAAACTTTCGGAGATAATCGATCATCCTTTCTGCCGAAAGTTGATCCAGGTTTTGAAACCTCATTTCTGTGATTCTGTCTGAAGATATATCACCTTTCAGAAAGTAGAAAAAATCAAGAATGGCTTTTTCGGGGTAGGCAATCGAAATTTGATGCGATCCCTGATCCAGGAGATAATACCCCCAGAAATAATCCGCGCTGATATGATGATAACGGAATCTTCCGAATGGATTGGTGAAAAATTGCCCGCGATCCGTCGTGACATTTGTAACTGTAAAGACGCCTTCAGGAATGAGATTGTAAAAAAAGAGAGCATAAGTCAGTGAAATATATGACGGGTACACCAGCCGGTTTGCAATCAATTCGCTTGATGGCGTTTCTTTTCGATAGGGTGCGCAAAATGTATAAATGCCCCTGCGGAGTTTAATGAGCTTTCCTTGCATCACCCACTGGTATAATCTATTCTGAATGTTGCGGCTTCTTGCCTCTCCGACAGAAATACTGCCGGATTCAAAGATAATCTCGTTGCCGAACCGTTTGAGGAAGTCTTGCCATTTCATTTCAATAACTCATTGTTAACGATGAGTAAATGTAATGAATTGCAAGGAACAGGTCAATAGTAAAATGTATGGATTTGATCTAATAACAAGGATTAACGAATGATGATTTAGGAGCAGCCCCATGTTTCAATTTGAGGATGAATTCCGCCAAAGCAAAGGGTAACCCCGCATTTTAATGCGGGGATAAGAAGTCGTAGCTCCCCCTCCTCAACCACTTCAACAGGTCCCCGGATTAAAATCCGGGGCTACTCCTAAATACTTAATGGTGAAACATTGTATAAAGCAACTTTGCGAAAAGTTATTTTATCAGATTACCAAGTTATAACGAAGCAAGATAAATACTGTTTTAACAGCAATTATTGCTGTATTTCTAATTATCCTGCAAAATATCTGATTATTCTCCATGTTTTACTTTTATTCCAGTAAAAATCCTTGAACATTGCCGGTTTATACTTGACCGGCAAGATTTTCGTATTCATTTGATCGGTGGTATGAACTTATTAAGAAGAGTTTTCTCCCGGAAGTAACGAAAGAAATTTTTACTTCGCTCATAGAACAAAGGCGTCAGCTATTGAAAATGTAAAAGCTTGTTTTTCTCCTCAGGCCGGGAGCATTGCGACGAAAGAAAATTAAAGGCTGCTCATAATCATGAACAGCCTTTAACTTCAAATGTTTTAATCAATTTGAGATTATTTCTTCTTTTCCGGTGCTGGTGCGGGTGCCTGAGGACACTTTGCCTTATCAGCCTCTTTTAGCTTTTCCGGTGCGGGTGCCGGTGCTTGAGAACATTTTGGTTTTTCAGCCTCTTTCAGTTTCATCTCTTTGTACTTCATTTTTTGTTCAGGAGTAAGAATATTTACGGTTTGAGCTTCCCGATCTTCCTCGATCTTTTGTATCGAATTTTTGTCGACCGGCTTTTCCATGGTTGCTTTGCTCTTTAGGGCTTTGATATCCGCCGCAGCTTTTTCCCAGACGGGCTTAATCAGTTTAACCTGCTGTTCGGTCAGATTAAGATCCTTTTTCAAACATTCTAATGGATCATCGACTTTTTTTTCAGTTTGAGCCAAAACAGTAAAAAAAGAAACTAAAAACACAGTCATTAAGATAACCATTTTTTTAGCATTCATTTTAAACTCCTTCTTTTATGGGTTTGTTGTTATGGGATTAGTATAAAAACATATTTTCAAGAAGCTGTTGTAAATTTAATTACAGTGATTTCATTTTACAATAAAAATAGAATATTTTAGAAATTTTTAAAAGCATACACCGTATCGCTGAAATTATTAAGGATCTATTTTGTAGATATCGAATATATTAATTCTACCAGCTATGATATTCCAGTATTGCTGTGCGCCTGGTGATTCTCAGCATCGTAATGAGAGGCGGGGTTATGATTAGACTGCTCTGCAGTGCCGCCGGGATAAAAAACCTGACTTTTCAGGGCACAGCCAGGAAGATCTAAGTTGAGTTTTGGTAAAAATGCTCCAAAGACGTTATTTTAGGGGGAATAGTGACGAGAAAACGGGTATTCCCAGAGTGACTGATATCTCAACCAGAAAACGCCGTCGTTATCGAGGTGCCAGAAAGCGTTTGCCGGAGATCAATAATTACTTATATTTAATTGAATCCACCCGGTTGGCAGACGCGGCTTTTAATGACTGAAATACAACAATTAAACCGGTAATTACGATTAAAATTACCAGGGAGACCAGAAACAGTCCAGTTTCCGTGCATTTGGCAAAACTGTTCAAGTAGATCTTTATTCTAAAAAAAGGGAGTGTCGGTATTTGCAAGGTTCATGTAATTCATCCGGGCAATTATCATAATTATGAAAGCGATGATAGTTATAACAGAGCTTATATTCAATAATCGTAATGACGTTGTCTTTTGCCGATCAAATAGTTAAAATAGATTAATGTGTAAATAATTAATTACAGGAGTAAGAGATGGAATTAGAACACAAAGTACTGGAAGCCATGAAAAAAGCGGGAAAACCAGTGAAGGCGGGTGACATTGCCGAGATGATTAATGTGGATAAAGCCCAGGTAGCCAAAGCAATCAAGACCCTGAAAGATCAGGGCAAGGTGGAATCTCCAAAAGTTTGTTTTTACAAACCGGTAGAGTAAACCCTGCTTTTTCTACCGATAAAATCACTATCAAACAGAATTTATTGGCAGCCCGTTTGCGCTTGCTGTATCCAAACATCCCAGCATGTTTTTATAAATAGGCTTGCCCGATGCAGCCAATATTCCTATCTTTACAAAGGAGGCTAACATGAAATCCAAAAACATACTCAGAATAGCATTAATCATTTTCCTGCTCGTAACATTTATCTGGGCCGGTGATATTCAGGTGATTGCCCACCGCGGTTTTTCCGGTATTGCTCCCGAGAATACTATGGCTGCATTTCAGGCGGCAGCCGACCTTGGGGTCGGTTTTGAGCTGGATGTTACGCTTTCGAGTGACAGCGAAGTGGTGATTATCCATGACGATACTGTTGACAGGACAACCGATGGCAGTGGAGAGATTGGCGACTTGTCACTGGCGGAGATCAAATTGCTAGATGCAGGAAGCTGGTTTGGTGAAGAGTTTGCCGGTGAGCGGATTCCAACTTTGCGGGAGGTACTTGAGCGTTTTGGCGGCTTGGTCCCGATTGATATTGAGATCAAAGATCGCACGCCACACGAGCCTCTGGCAGATGCGGTGGTGGCCGAGATAGAAAGGGCGGGCCTGGTCGATCAGGTTTTTGTCACCGCGTTCAATCCTTATATGCTGGTTCGTCTTCAAGAGAAGAATCCCGATATTCGCCGGGGCATGCTCACGGGAACATTCAAGGACGAAGATCTGAGTCTTTTTGAAAAAGTTGTGCTGCGTCGCCTGTTGTTCCGCGGCAAGGTCAAACCCGCAATCATCGCTGAGGAGCGGGTTCGCATCAGGAAGCACAAGGTGAAACGATGGCACCGTCACGGCTACGAAGTGCTCGTCTGGACAGTGAACGATGAAGCGGAGATGCTGCGAATGATCGAGGTCGGGATAGACGGTATCATTACCGACCATCCCGATGTACTTCTGAAGCTGCTAGGAAAAAAGTGATAAATTCATGCGATTGATCTGGGTTTTGATTCTTCTGATTGGTTTTAAAATAACTGTATCCGCCGCCGAACCGATCAGATTTTTTCCGGAACTGGCGGAGTGGGGCGCCGGCGGACTTGTGTTTTATACCGCGAAATGGCTTGATGGCCAACCGGCCTGGAGCAGCAGGACCATTTACAAAAACCCAACCGATAAACCCTATCATGAAAACACTATTTCGAGCTCAAAACTCTATGCTGCGGCCGGTGTGACGGCGCTGGGAATTGGCCTGACTCCGAACACTGACGGCTGGCTGAATCCATCCGCCTACCATCACTCCAAAGGATTGGTCGAGACACTATCGGCCACCTATTTATTCACCAACGTGGTAAAAAACATTATCGGCCGAGAGCGCCCGTGTTTAAGCAATTATCCGGAAGAAGATATTTTTGATGCGAATAAATCCTTTCCATCGGGGCATTCCTCGATCAGCTTTGCCATTGCCAGTTATAGTTCGCTGTATGTGCTGGATCATTTTGGTTCCGGCAGCGGAAATAAAACCGGACAATGGATTTATGCAGCCGGGAGCCATGCCCTGGCTGCGTATGTGGGTTATTCACGCATTACGGACAACCGTCACTTTGTATCCGATGTGATTGCCGGCGGTCTGCTGGGCAGTGGAGTTGCCTGGCTGATTTATGACTATCAGGAACAAAAGTTGTCTGAAAAAGAAACGACCGGCGATGTCTCAAAATCGGTTGTTCCCTATTTTGTTACCCTTTCAATACCGTTCTGATTTCAGACGTATTTATTCTTTATCCTGAATTGAAATCATCTAAACTTTAGGTGATTAGTTATTGTTGTAATTTTTTTGTTTCGGAGAATTTTGTGAGAAAGAGTAAGCAAAACGCCCTTAAAATATTTTCCTTCGTATTGGCTGGTTTGTTTTTAGTCGGGTGCGCCACGAGTCCATGCCGTATCTATGGCAGCTGCGATATCACTAAACGATGCACCAGCATCGCCTATGCGAATCGGCATAATTTTAACATTGTCAGTTACACCGCGTACGCCAAAGGTATTAAAAGCTGCAGCAGAGATACCAGCAACACACTGACCGTGTCTGGCCCAGTTAGTATTACCCGGAGCAGGTGATCCGTCTCCACCAGTTCTTGCTGTATAACCTGGAATCAACTGGACGGTATGAAAATCTTCATGAGATTCAACGCCGCCGTCAACTACCGCAACAATGATACTGGAACTGCCCGTTGTGACATCCCACCCTGGAACTGCATTGATATCTACACCAGAAGTACCGCCACCTTGACCAGTGTTATTCAAATGCCACTGGTTCGTGTATGTTGGGTCAGCAAACAACTTGGCGTCCATGTTCTTCTCTGCAAACAATATTCCGGGCACTCTTGAAAGAGCAGCAATGACTGAGTCTATTTTCGATTTATCGGACACTTGAATTCTGAAGATTCTCGAGAATCTCGGAACGCTCACAAGTCTTCCATCTTCGGAAGTTCTAATAGTGTCGGTTTCGCTGAAGTCAGTGAATGCTTTTACGAGTCTATCTATATTAAATTGGCTGAATACTTGGTGAAGTGGTAAGGATTTAATTGTAAGGCGTTCTACGAGCACAGCGTCTCTCTCACCGGCTGGAAATTCCAATATTGATGGTTGTATGTAAACCAATATCTCCCGATCAAGGTCATTGAAAGTTTGGGTCAAAGCAGTTCCGCCCCCAAGCATCCACATCAGAATGAGGAACGTTCCTGCAATGCTCCCACTGAGATTTAAAAGTCTAAGTTTCTTCATGTTATTTTCTCCTTATTTAAGAAAGGTTGTCAATACAGTAAGTTTTCGTTATTCTTTTCCATTCATATCTCGATCACCTCCTTTCAATCAAAAATAGTCAAAAATCAATTGTTGTTTGTCCGAGACATCCTTCCTCATCATCCAGAGTCTTCCATTGACAGAGATCGAATCCGTATAGAAAAATCTATTCTCGTTGACCAATCACATGTATACCCTGTCGTCTCGCCAAACGATGCAATGCTTTGTGAGTTTTGAATGACTCATTTTCCTTTCGAGCAAAAGCCTTGAATGACCACAATGATCCTTTTTTACAAAGTGAGCGACCTTGTTCGGTGTGTTAGCCGAAGTGCCCATGCTATCGGACCAAGACAAATTTCTTCGTGTCAACAAATCCATCAGCGTTCATTCTATAAAAATAGACTCCCGTTGACAGACTACGCGAAGCAAACTTTATTGAATACTGTCCAGGAGTAAGATAAGTCTCCACAATTGTCTGGACTCTCCTGCCAAGCGTATCAAAAACATTTATCTTGACATGCGACGACCGCGCAACATTGAATCGAATGATAGTTTCAGAGTTGAATGGGTTCGGATAGTTTTGTCGCAGTGAGAATGCGCTTGGCACGGTGCGGCCCGTTGCATCATCCACAGCAGTAATAACATTAGCATAGCTGAAAACGCCATCACCCCAGGTGCCAAAGAAAATATTGTCAACACCTTCATTTTGTAATACCAAAAGTTCATTTACACCATTTGTTAGTTTGTTAGTATGTGCAATAGTATCCCATGATAACCCCTCATTGGATGATCTGTAAAATAATAGTCTTTTAGGCTCTCCAGTAGAACCGGACGCGTACAGAATTGTATCTCTGCTCAAGGCGAGACCTACAAAAGCAGGCGGTTCAGAAGGGGCAAGAACGGGAAACCAATTATCCCCTCCATCATCTGTTTTAAGGACAGCTCCCATTAGCATTCCTACATACGCGATATTGGAATCAGAGGAATGGAGTGCTATTGAAAGGCACGCATCGTCCCATGAGATGTTAGCAACATGTTGCCAAGATTCACCAAATATAGTAGATTTCAGAAGGAACGGTGCAAAGAAAAAAGTTTCACCACCTGCTCATATCACATTTGGTCTATTTGCGTCGATTTTGATGAAAGTAAATCTCAAAACATTCCAGTGGTCACCACACACTCTACGCCAATTTATACCACCGTCGGTGGACTTTGCCACCGCTCCTCCAACGGCAAACATGATTTCGGGCTGGGATTGCAACATATCGAGAGACAATACTTGTTTGTTTTCGTCAAAACCATCAGCGCTGCTGCCAAAGCCATTCTGATATGGAAACCAGTTCACACCGGTATCGATAGATTTAAATAAAGATATTGTATCATTACCAAACCCTGTAATTAGAATACTAGCGATGAACGTTGAATTGTCAAGAATCAGAAGCGCTTTTGCGTGTTTGGATTCCAGGCCGAGTGAAATCCACGTAGTGTCAGGGGAGTCAATACGCTTTCTAAAGACACCGTTACTAGTACCTGCGTACAGGAAGCCATTGTGAGCACGTAACACCTCTATTGTTTTTCCTCCTAATCCGAGATACGACCATTGTGAGTATGAGAGATTGTAAAGCAAAATTTCAACTGTAAAAATGATAACTATAAAGAATCGTCGCTTCATAGATTGAACCTCCTTTCATTCTAGTGATCGGCAAAGGTACCACCGTAACAGCTTTGATATCCGTCCCGCCTATGCCATAAAGCATTTTCTTTACTTTGATTTCATTACCAGTATGCAATTGACAGAAATAGACTCCCGGAGCAACCCGCTTGCCGTGACCGTCTCTGCCATCCCATAATAAACCATACGCACCGGCTATATGGGGTGTGGCTTTCAATTCTCTCACTTCCCGCCCAAGTAGATTATAAATCTTAATACTCACTTCCGCTGACTTATTGAGTTGATAGGATATTAATGTTGTCCCTGAAAACGGATTGGGATAGTTTTGGGCTAATTCAACAGTAGATGGAAGGATAAAATCAAGGTGATCAATGGCAGTCGTGACGCTCAACCGGTAATTGCCCAGTGAATCAGTAACTGTAGAGAATCTTTGCCTTGTATCATTCTGATTAATAAAAGTCACCGCCGCAAACCTGACCGGCAACAATGAACTGGAGACGTTTCCCTGTATATTGAAGGTCTGACCGTTAATTTGACGCAGAATTATCAATATGAAAAGACAACAGAGTTTTGATCGACAGGATCGTACTAAATCACAGATAAGTGCTTCTCTGAAAAAACTGGTTATTAATGTTTCCCTGCAGCACATATTCACAATCTTCTTTTACTCTGAATATCATTGTAGCGATTTGTATTATGATTGTCAATAGGTCGGCGAAAAAATATGTTCAGTAAAATTGTTTTCTAAAATGTGTATCCAACTGAATAAAAAACGCGCTAATTAGTAACTTTTCTGGTATCTAACTATAGATATTTCATTTTATCAAAATTTTTATTCTATATCTTGAACGACATATCCGATAAGTCATTGATGAAATATAGATTCGGCTGATTGACTGCCTTAAGTGTTTAATTTCAATATAGCCAACGTGGTATTTATCCTTTATCCTGAATCCAATTCATCTTAACTTTAGGTGATTAGTTATTGTCGTTATTTTTGTTTTGGAGAATTTTGTGAGAAAGAGTAATCAAAATGTGATAAAAATAACCATGTTTGTATTCGCTTGTCTGTATTTGGCTGGTTGTGCAACGATGTCGGTTCAGAAACCCAGTTATGATTACCAAAAAATGGATCATGCGACAAAATCAATTCATAAAAAAGCCGAAAAGTTTGCCCGGAATTGTGTCCGCAAAGGTGTGCCGGTCAGCGTGTCCCACAGATTGCGGGTGGACAGTGTTTTGGTAAATAAACAGGAAAAAGAGATCGATGTCTACTATAACTGGATTCTGGGGCAGGTTCCTTATCGGGAAGAAAATGCCCGGCAGGTCTATGATGCTTTGCGGAAGGAACTGGGGCGGCGTTACCGGAATTATGATTTGCAGATTTATTCGAAGAAGTTTCCGGTGGAGGAACTGGTTCCCAACTACTATCGGTCAGATATTGCCAAAATGGATCAAACCCGAATGGTGCAAAAAACAGAGAAGACAGCGCCGATCGTCCGCAATATCAGCAACCCCTGGCGGCCAACCGCCGGGCTGTATCAGCGGAATATTGCTCTCTGGCACAGTCACGGCTGGTATTATGAAAACAAACTCAACCGCTGGGAATGGCAACGGGCGCGGGTATTTCAGATCGTGGAAGATCTGTTTCCCATGTCCTTTACAGTTCCCTATCTGATTCCCATGCTGGAAAATGCCGGAGCAAATGTGTTTGTTCCCCGGGAACGTGATTTTCAGACTAAAGAAATAATTGTGGATAATGACTCCAGCAGAGTCGGGTGTGATTATATTGAGAATCTTCAGGACAGCAGTATCGTTTTTTATTCAGGCGCGGATTCCAGTGGATTTGCAATCGGTACACCGCCCTATGAATCGGGACAGAACCCGTTTCTACAAGGCACATATCGATATTTTAGGGCGGATACAATTGAAACCGCTGCCGTTGAATTCGTTCCCGATATTCCGGAAACGGGAAATTATGCGGTTACGATTGCCTACAAATCGTTGGCAAACAGTATTGACGATGTCAGGTATACGGTTTTTCATACCGGTGGTAAAACTGAATTTCTGGTCAATCAAAAGATCGGCAGCGGTACCTGGATTCATCTCGGGACATTTAAGTTTAAGGCCGGTAAAAATCCGGAAACCGGGAAAGTTATAGTTTCCAATAAGAGTCAAAACCCCGACGGAATAATCACAGTAGACGCGGTCCGTTTCGGTGGAGGGATGGGTAATATTTCCCGCAACGGTCAAATCAGCGGCCGGCCCCGTTATGCCGAAGCTGCCCGGTATTACCTGCAATACGCCGGTATGCCGGATACACTGGTCTATAATCTGAACGGCGATTCCATCGATTATAACGATGACTATCAGTGCCGGGGCGAATGGGTGAATTATTTGAAAGGCGCACCCTTTGGCCCGACGAAAAATCCCGATACCAAAGGGCTGGGAATTCCGGTTGATCTGTCGCTGGCGTTTCACACTGATGCCGGCAAGACCCGGAATGATATTGTCATCGGAACACTTTCGATTTACAATACCGACGGCGCCGACACGACGTATCAATTTCCTGATGGACAATCCCGCTTGGCCAACCGCGACCTGGCAGACATTTTACAGACACAGATCGTGGATGATATTAAAGTCAAATACGATCCGGTCTGGAACCGGCGGGCGCTTTGGGACCGGGGTTATTCCGAAGTCTGGCGGCCCAATGTTCCGGCCGTCTTACTGGAATTGCTCTCCCACCAGAATTTTCTGGATATGAAATTCGGCAATGATCCGCGGTTTCGTTTTGACGTGAGTCGATCGATTTATAAAGCATTTTTGCGATTTATTGCCGCAGAATACCAGACGGAATATGTTGTACAGCCGCTGCCGGTGGACCATTTCCAGGCGTTACTGGTCGATAAAAACAGTGTCCGCTTGAAATGGAGACCGACGTCCGATCTGTTGGAACCGACAGCGCAGGCCGATAAATATATCGTATATACCCGGATTGGGGACAACGGATTTGATAATGGACGGCTGGTCAACAGTAATGCTGTTACATTTAAATATATCAAACCCGGTGTGATTTACAGTTACAAAGTCACCGCTCTGAATGATGGCGGGGAAAGCTTTCCATCGGAGATTCTCTCGGTTTGTTACATGGACAGTCTAAAAAACCCGGTATTAATTGTCAATGGCTTTGACCGAATTGCGCCGCCGGCCACCATCGAAACCGAGAAATATTTAGGGTTTGCCAATTTCTGGGACCAGGGTGTGCCGGATGGATATGATATCGGGTTTATTGGCGAACAGTATGATTTTCTGGACGAATCCCGCTGGCTGGATGATGACTCGCCGGGTCATGGCGCCAGTTATGCGGATTCAGAATGTAAAATAGTGGCCGGGAACACCCATGATTTTGTCATAAACCACGGTAAATCGATAGTTACAGCCGGCTACAGTTTTGTGTCCGTCAGCGATGAAGCCGTCATGGATGGCGATCTCGACATCACGAAGTATAAAGTAGTTGATCTGATCATGGGTGAGGAAAAACTGACTGACGGACCCAGGCCCTATTTACCAAAACAGTTTGATGTGTATCCCCATGGATTGCAGCGGAAGCTGGCAGAGTATTGTCAGTCCGGCGGGAATCTGTTTATATCCGGCGCCTACATTGCCACCGATCCGTTTATTTATGTCCAGGACGATTCAATATCCATTAAGTTTGTCAAGGACAATTTGAAATACTGCTGGCGGACCAATTATGCCGTGAAAACCGGTGGGGTATATTCGGTGGAACCAGCATTTATGGCTTTTGGTGAATCTTTTCAGTTTAATACGGAATTGAATTCGTTTATTTATGCGGCAGAGGCGCCCGATGCTATTGAACCGGTGGATTCCACGGCGATAACGATCTTAAGATACGGCGAAAACAATACCAGCGCCGCAGTTGCTTATTCCGGAGAACACCGGGTGGTCGCATTCGGTTTTCCTTTTGAAACAATCCTGAACAAGGCCGATCGCGATAAAGTGATGCGGGCGGTATTGACATTTTTTGAGCGGAAATAATGCAAAAGTTAAAAGCATTTCGTCATTATTTGGTGATTGGATTATGTATCCTGGTATTGAGTCCGATTAATGCTGCCGAGCGCCCCAAAATCGGGCTGGTTCTATCCGGCGGCGGGGCCATGGGATTTGCCCACATCGGTACCTTGAAAGTGCTGGACTCACTACAGATTCCAATAGATTATATTGCCGGTACAAGTATGGGCGGCATCGCCGGCGCCCTGTATGCCGTGGGCTATACCGGCAAAGAGATCGAGCAGATCGTCCGGACAGTGGATTGGCAAAAAACCTTTACCGACCAACCGTCCCGCGGGAAGCTGCCCTATTTTCAAAAGCAAGACGCGGAAAAATACCAGTTTGAGCTCGGTATTAAAGATTTCCTGCCACTTGGTCCCGGCGGTGCGATTGTGGGGCAAAATATTATGCTGCTCTTTTCAAGACTGGTATTCGACTATGCGGATGTATCGGATTTTGACAGTTTGCAGATACCGTTCCGTTGCATGGCAGTGGATTTGATTACCGGCAATGAAGTGGTCCTGAAAAGCGGTTCGTTGGCCAAAGCTATGCGCTCTACCATGGCAGTACCGAGTATTTTCAGTCCCGTGGAATGGGGGGATTCACTACTCGTAGATGGCGGATTGCTGAATAATTTGCCGGTGGATGTTGTCCGGGAGATGGGTGCGGACATCGTGATTGCTTCCACCGTTGGCAACCCGAATAAAGAGCGCCAGGAAATCCGCAGTGTGATCGATGTATTATCACAATCCTTCAATATTTTGCGTGATAAAACATTGAATGCCAATGTCGGTGACGCCGATATCCTGGTAGACATAAAATTATACGGACTTGGGCCTGCTGATTTTGTGAACAATAAAGTCGTTCAGATTATCGCTGCCGGTGAAAAAGCAGCCAAAGAAACCGAACCGCAGATCATTGAACTCAAGGAAAAGTATCAACTCCGCAGCAACCGTTTTTACCGGCAATGCGAATTGCCCGACACAATTGTACAAATCGCCGAAATTAGTTTCAGCGGAAATCACACAATTCCCGAAACTGCCATTCGGGAAATTGTTAAAATTAAAGAGGGCGACCAGTTTTCTGCGGATTCTATGGATATCTATATGGAGCAACTAAAAACCACTGGCGACTTTTACTGGGTGCGCTATACGTCTGAGGATTTGGGTAAAAATAGAGTTCACCTGAAAATTATGCTGGAAGAGAAAAAACGGCCCATTATTTACGGGATTAATATTTTTGGGAACGAGACCCTGCCCTTTGATTTTATCTATCGGCTGCTGGGCGTCAAACCCGGAGAGATATTTATCCATTCTAAAATTGAAGACCGGATTACCTATCTCTACAGTTTGGGCTATTTTGAAAATATCTACTATGAAGTTGAGCCTGTTGGCGCCAATAGTATGCGTTTCAACCTGTACGTCAAGGAAAGTCCGGATTTAAAAATCCGGCTCGGATTACGTTATGATAATTATTACCAGCTCGTCGTTGCAATGAATCTTTTAATTATGAATAAACCGATACCGGGACTCAGGATTGAAAATGAATTCCAGTTTATTGGCAAAGAGAAAATTAGTTCTCATGCCTATTACCCGTCCCGGGCAATGAATTTTCCACTGTACCCGTTTGCAAACATTGATTATGAAAACATAGAGATATTCATTTATGATAAGGACGGGAATAAATCAGCGTCCTATAAAAACCGCTCTGCCCAGGCCGGTCTCGGTTTGGGGATGCTGTATAAAAATTACTGGAATGTGGAAGCCGCCTGGAATTATGAATGGGCGAACATGCGCCCGATCGTCGCGGGGAATGATCCCCTTAAATTTCCCAGCTGGAAAGATGAGTTGTGGAAAATGAAAATCTCCACGAATATCGATCGGCTGGACGACACGTTTGTACCGCGAAGCGGAATGCTGGTGCACGCAAATTATGAAAAAAGTCTGCAGGATATGTACGACAACAGTAGTTATATTCGTATGGATATTTCCATGGATTATTACAAGACATTAGGGAAAAAACATACGTTTCATGCCTATGGTTTTTACGGCTCTGTGGATATGGACAGCCTGACGAATAAATTTATTTTAAAAGGCGGACCTGAAAGCTGCATCGGCGTGGGATACAATCAGTTACTGGCGACAACGCTGTCTGCAGCCCGGCTGGATTATCGTTATGAATTACGGAAAAATCTGTATTTTTCACTGATCGGTAACATCGTTATCGACTATGAAAACGATGTCATGGAGCCTGGTTTAAAACCGGCCCCAATGATGGGCTATGGCGTTGGTCTAAAATACATAAGCCCATTGGGTCCCGTTGAACTGATTCTCAGCCGTGGTGAAAAAAGCGCTTATCAGCCCGGCGAGAAACAGACGGTGCTTTACTTTAATGCCGGGTATAAGTTCTAACAGAATTGGAGAAATGGAATTCTGGAGTAGTGGAATATTGTATTTACATCAGGAACAAAGCTGTGAACAGATGTATCAGTACTCCATCACTCCAATACTCCGGTTTAGTACGGAGCTTAACGAATAGTGTTTCGTTTACCGGTTTTTCAGTTGCGGAATTTTCCAGGGCAGGATGATTTTTCCGGGCAGGTTCAGATCGTCACGTACCCGCATAAAACACAACCCGACATAACGATCAGCGTCTTTTTTACTTTCGACCCATTCATCGTAGGGCGTGTCAAAGGTTGTCATCTTACTGCTGGATGACTCGCGAATGTATAATTTCCCGTTCTTTTCGGCGATCATCAGCATGTGGGCGGAAAAGATATCGGTTTTGTCGGCAAAGATAAGCGCCAGAATATCGCCGGGCCTGACGTTCTTTTTGACTTTCGGTAAATCCTCTTTTGGTACATAGTCAATGGTCATTTCCCGATCGGGCCCGACATAGCGCATATCGCTGATACCCTTTTTCTGGAAAAATGTTTTGTGCGAAATTGTGCGGGTGGTGGTTTTCGTGTATTGGCCGCCCACTTTCCGGGAAATATCGTCTAATAGCCAACTGTTTTCCGGCAGCCAGTCCGCCATGGTGTAGTGGTTCCGGCTGCGCATGCCGATCATGCCATTTTTATAGCGAAGCTGCTGCAGGTTATTGAAAAAATTGTCCCAGCTGTCGGAGATAGACAGGGCCAGAACATGCTCGCAAAATACCATACAGTTGGTTTCGTCAAAGTTTACCAGCGGACGGGTTTCATAAAGGGCGTAAGGGCCGTCGCCGGTGCAGGTCAGATCATAGGGCATATCCAGAAACATTTCCGAGAAATAATTAATTCGCCCGGTAATCGTCATCTGTTTTTGACTGGTTTCAGTCAGCAGTTGGTCGATTTCCACATTTGACATTTCAAATATCTTTTTCGACGATGGCAGATCTTTACCGTGACCGAGTTGGGAGACAACGATTATCGTGATGATAAAAAGGGACTTTCGAAACATGGGATTCTCCTGTAAAATATTCTCTGGTAAAATAGGCAACGGATCTTTCGATATCCATGAAAAAGTAATGACCCACCCGGGAATTTAAAAATATGTCGACTTTTACCGGGATTTAGCTAAATTAGATTCCGAGGGATTTTACAAACTACAAGGAGACTATTTTGGAAGAGCGATATACAACAGCCTGGCGGAAACTCGCAATTGCCGTGTATAAACAACCGGTGGACAGCCGGATCTACGGTATCTTTGACGCCGACGTGACGGATATTGTGGACTATATCGAAAAGGAACGTAAAAAAGGGCGCCGACTGACGATTACCCACTTTGTTACAGCGGCTGTCGCCAGAACTCTTTATGAAGATGCACCCGACGTCAACTGTTTTGTCCGCCGGGGACATGTGGTCTTTCGTGACAACGCCGATGTATTTGTCACGGTTTCCATCAAGGGCAAGGATATGACCGGTTTGATCGTGCGCAATGCACAAGATTTGGGCGTGGGAGAAATCTCGGAGATTATCCGGAAAAAAGCCGAACAGAAACGCAGTGGTGAAGAATCCGGGGCTTTCGCTTCAAAGGGAATTCTGTCGAAAATTCCCTGGCCTTTTCGGAGAATGCTGTTTGTCCTGATCAAGTTCTGGATTTTCGATCTGGGATTTGCTTTTCCGTTCCTGAAAATACCGGCCGATCCCTTCGGCAGTATTATGGTCACGAATATAGGCTCTTTCGGTCTGTCATATGGAATGGTGGCGCTCTTTCCGATTGGGAAGATTCCAGCGGTAATTACGATGGGTAAGATCGAGGATAAACCGGTGGTTATTAACGGGGAAATTAAAATCCGCAAGATGCTGCCGCTGACCGGCACCTTTGATCATCGCATTGTAGACGGCGCCCAGGCGGGCGTCCTGAACCAGGGACTTATTTCACGTCTGAAAGACCCGAAGAAACTGGACAGTCCGAATCCACACGAGACTGAATCCGAATAAATTATTGTCGCCTTCCACTTTGTTCCGGGGTTGCACTCTGGAACATGACCAAATAGTTTTATTTTTTGGTTATTTAAGGATAAATTAAAGCGTGCTGAATCAGATTATAAAATCCAAAACGAATCTATGGCTGCAATCAGAAGATTGTACCATAAAAGAAATCATAAAATATATACGCAACAAAGGTGAACTGCGCGACACCCAGATTGAAGCCATTGAAACTTATTTGTTTCTAAAAATTAAAGGTGAAAATAAACCGCTCTGGAAACTGTTTTCCGAAGGTTTTTTTACCAATGGTTCCGATTTATCAAAACTGAATATCAACGAAACAGCCAGAGATTATCTGAAAAACCATAGAAACGCCCATGCGTTATATGACTTTTCACTACAAAAAAATAACGGGAAGGAAATATTGCCAAATCTGGCAAAACTGATTATCAATAATCCGGACAAATTGGATTATGATAAGATCATAAAAAGCATTTTTTATGATATTGATTATCCGGATTACCTGATGAGTCTGCCGATGGGAGCGGGCAAGACCTTCCTGATGGCGGCGATTATTTATCTGAATCTGTACTATGCTCAAAATGAACCTGAAAACAAGCACTTTGCACATAATTTTCTGGTACTGATTCCATCCGGTTTAAAATCATCGATCGGGCCGAGTCTCAGAAATATTGCTAACTTCGACCCGACCTGGGTGCTTCCGGAACCGGCGGCGAGCAACATCAAACGATTGATCAAATTTGAAGTCCTGGATCAACCGAAATCCGCGAAGAGAAGTACCAAAGCGGAAAATCCTAATGCTCAAAAAGTCAGTTCCTGTCTGCATGATCCATTTGGTCGGGTATTTGTCGTAAACGCCGAGAAAGTGATATTGAACCGGGTATATCTGGATGATCAACAGCACTTATTTGAAAAAACCGAAGATGAAAAAGACGAATACGCCAATGAATTAAGAAATGCGATTAGTAAAATCCCAAACCTTTCTATCTTTATTGATGAGGTTCATCATGCCACGGACAGCGATATAAAATTGCGTCAAGTCGTAAATAAATGGAATCAGACCGGCAATATTACGACTGTGCTTGGATTTTCCGGGACGCCTTATTTGGAAAGTTCTGATAAAATCCAAATTGCAGAAAATGAGTTTATCCAGTTTTCTCAAATAACCAATACGGTCTATTATTATCCGCTTGTATCGGCGATCAAATCCTTTTTAAAAGTTCCCAAAGTGAAAATTGCCGAGAATCTGAATAAACTTCAAATAATAGAGAAAGGCGTCAGAGATTTTCAGGAAATATATGGTGATAAAGTATATGAAAACGGCGCTATTGCGAAACTTGCTATCTATTGTGGCAATATTGATCCTCTGGAAGAGGAGGTACATCCGTTTTTAACAAGTACACTAAATATTAGTCCGGAAGAAATACTGAAAAATCATGACGGTAATAAAAATCATAAAATCCCGAAAGAGAATAAACTGTTATTTAACTCGCTCGATATTCCGGGAATGGAAGCATCAAAGACCATACGCTATATTTTGCTGGCTCAGATTGGTAAAGAGGGCTGGGACTGTCGCAGTCTGACCGGAGTCATTCTCTCCCAAAAGGGCGATTGCCCGAAAAATATGGTTCTCCAAACCAGTTGCCGCTGTTTGCGTCAGGTAGAAAAAGATAAAGAGGAAACAGCAGTCATCTGGCTGAATGAATTCAATGCAAAAACGCTGAACAGTCAGCTGAAAAAAGAGCAGGATACCAGTATTGATGAGATCAATAGTCTGGGAAAAAATCCTGCACTTGAAATGGTAGTTAGACATTCACGCATGGAACATCTGCAACTGCCGGAAATTGAATTCTGCCAGCTGAAGGTGAATTATACTTTCATCGATCAGGAAGATAATCCGAATACGGTAAAAAAATTGAAGAAATTGCTGGATAATATCGATAAATATAGAATAACAGCGCTGATCAGAACCGGAGAGATCGAAAATCTCGACCAGGCAACCCGCGAATTCATCCGAGAGACCGGTCAGCAAACTGCTAATTTTAATCATTGGTTGTTCGATATTTCCAAAGAGAGTTTTCATCAGATTATTTTATCGGATTTAGACAAGCATCGTAAAATATTAAACAGTATTTTTGAAACAATAACTTACCGGAAAGACAACCAGGTATTTTTTAATGATCTTTATGATGTTTACCAGGTTAATTCTCAGATCAGACTGGCATTCAGTATTAAACGGGAGCTACAGACAACAAGCGAAGTCATCCCCGAAAAAGCAAAACTGCTGATTATTGATAAACTCCTTGATGTTGAAAAAAACGACAAATTGTATCCTGATAAAGACGATACGAATAAGATACTTGATTTAGATAAGAGCAAACAGCCCGTTAGCATTGACGATGATAAATTAAAATTTTCATACGAAGCATATAAGAATGGGTTGATTCAATCCGGTTTGGGTAATATGGTCATGCCTTTTGAACAGTTTAAAAATCATACCGTGCCTTCCCCGGCTGTTTTGAATAAAGACAGGACGTTTCATTATATTCCATACGACTTTCATCAGAGCGGATTTGAAAAAGATATTCTTGAGAAAATACTGACACTGAAGGACTTCATCGAAAATAAGCTTGAAGTTTATTATAACGGCGCCCGCAACCTTACGGGTTTTAAAATTAACTGTTTTATCAAAGAGCGGAATTCCTGGAATAATTGCGGTGAATACACACCCGATTTTCTGATTATTAAACGCAAGGGTAAAGAGATTTACAAAGCCCTTATCATTGAAACCAAGGGCGAGGGGTTTGCCCATAAACCTGATTTTGTCGGAAAAAAGAAATTCGTTGAAACCAGCTTCCTTAAACAGAACAAAGCAAAATTCGGCTATCAGAAATTTGATTTCTTGTACCTGCCGGATTCGGATGAGTTGAATGTAAACCTTGCAAAGGTCAATATAAAAATAAATACGTTTTTAAAGGATTAGAATATGCCGGTAAAATATATCCCCTACGAACCCAATACCGTTGCAGGACAGGCGGTCCTGAATAATATTACCCGCACCCGTCGCCTGCTGCAATACCGGGAAAATGATAAAGTGTTTTCCAAAATTCAGCGCGGGATGCCTTATTATGAATTGGAGACGGTCGAGACCCGTGGTGACAATCCGGAGAATCTCATCATCCGGGGCGAGTGTGTCTCTGCCTGCGCCTACCTGAAAGAGCAGAATATAAAAGTCGACCTGGTCTATATCGATCCGCCTTTTGCCAGCGGCGCCGATTACGCCAGGAAAGTCTATATCCGTCGTAATCCGAAACTGGCCGAAAAGATCAAAGAAGCCAAGCAGGAACTGGAAATAGAAGAACTAAAGGCATTTGAAGAGAAAATGTACGGCGACATCTGGAAAAAGGAAGATTACCTGAACTGGATGTATGAAAACCTGATGGCAATCAAATCCGTGATGAGTGATAATGCCAGTATATACGTCCATCTGGATTGGAATATTGTTCATTATGTAAAAGTCTTACTTGATGAAGTTTTTCCAGGATATGATTTTTCGGAAATTATTTGGGTCTGTGGCCTTATGGGGGCTGGAGCGTTATATCCTAAATCACATGAAACAATTTTATTTTATAAACATAAGGATGCGTATTTCGAGTTCCCGGCTAGGAGAGGATATGGAGATTATGTTAGGAATTCACTTCAACGTGATTCTAAAGGATGGTATTACACAAGAAGACAAGAAAGTAGTCGAGGAGGCAAGAATTTTCTAAAAACATATATTTCAAATAATTCCTCTTTAGCAAAAGAAGAAGCAATAGAAGAAGCGAGATTAAAAAAGCCGCAACCTGTGTGGGATACTTGGATAGGTAAGGATAATGTTGCTGAATTATTCAATAACGATTTTGGGATTGGTACATATGCATTTAAGGAAGACGAAAATGTTGGTTACACAACACAAAAACCAGCTGAATTATTGAAACGCATCATTAGAGCAAGTAGTAATAGAAATATGATAGTAGCAGATTTCTTTGGAGGCAGTGGAGTCACAGCGAAAGTAGCCCATGATCTTGGTCGGAAATTTATTCATGTGGACGTTGGCATCAATTCCATACAAACGACCCGTGATCGACTGATCGAGGCGGGAGCAGAGTTTAAGATAGTGGAGATTAAAGACGGTATTAGTCTTTTTCGTAACCCGGCCCAGACCATGGACAAACTGGCAAAGCTGATTCCGGGATTGCAGAAGAACATCGAGGGCGTTGGGAAATTCTGGTTCGGAGTTATTCAAGACACGAAAGTTGGTACAATTCCGGTATATGTGCCGAACCTGATAGATAATACGGAAAAAGTGCTGGATAAACCTTTGATCAATAAGATTATCAACCAGGAATTGCAAATCCTTGAGATCGACGTCAAGAAAGTGATTATCTATTATGTGGATGTCGACGATTATAAGGAGATAGAGAAATTTATCAGGGATAATAATCCGACTGCCATAGAAGTTGAACTGAAGGATTTAAAGAATTTACTGCACGATATTGTGGTGGATGATATTGTTGAATATAGAATCGAAGAAAAAGATGCCAGGTACGAAATCGAAATCACCCGGTTTATCAGCGATCGCCTGAACCAGAAGATTCATGAGTTCAACGAAAAGGGACGATTACAGCGATTAGAAAGCGGGAAAAAATATACTCCTATTGAGATCAGCGAAGAAGGTCTGGAACTCATTGAACTTATCAGTCTGGACTGCACAAATAAAGAAGGTATCTGGAAGAGCGATACGGAATTAAAGATTGATAAAAACGGTTATCTGATAGTCGATGGTAATAAAACTAAAGAATTCTGGGATGGAAAAATCCTAAGTGATAAAAAAAAGCCGTTGCGGATGAAGATCAGAAATATTTCAGGCGATGAGACTCTTATAATTCTGAAGTAAAATCCAAATTTGTTTTAATTTGAAATATCCTTTAATTTGTAAGCGTTGAAATAGCGAGGATGTTACATGGAATCAATCCACTCACTCTATAGCTAGATTTTACTAAAACAGATGTTTCTTATGGATAAGACATATATTAAACTCAAAGTGAAAGATTATGATAAACTTTTAAAGTTTAAGAGAAGTGAATTTTTATTATCAATACAAATATCAAGACTTATTAATGCACTAAGAATTATCTTAAAGCGAATCTATGAAGATAATTTACAACAAGAATCTTCAGATAAATTAATCCATACAAAAAATACAGTAGATTTATTAATCCTATTATCATCAACCTTATATGAAGTTATAAAAACATACAAAAAAGATATTGAAAAAAAGATACCTCAAAAAATATTATCAAAGGTTAATTCTAAAAAATATATTGATCTAAAAAATAAATATGATTATCAAAATCCTGATAATTTCTGTAAGATATTAAAAGAAATTAGGAATAAATTATCATTCCATTTTGATGAAGATATTGTAAAAAAGTATATCGATAATACTAATTTAAAGGAAGAGGAAAACTATATCTTGATAAGTACCTCAGAAAGAATTATAGATACTTTTTTTTGTTTACCCTATGACATAGCACTATCGCACCTTGATGATTTAGGTTCTACGAGTACCAAAAATTTTATGTTTAACGAATTCAAAAACCAAGTTTATACAGAATCTGTATTTTTATCAGAATTTTTTGAATATTTAATTATTGATTTACTAAAAGACCATTATTATAAAATCGTTGAATCACTATAATAACAAATCTATGGTATGGAGATAACGGCTTGAGCTGTCCGAAGAATTTGAAGTTTGCCGATTTTTCAGAAGATTGTCGGAAAACAAAAGCGAATCGCTTCGTGAATCGCCGTATCTCATACCTTGACCGTTAGGTATAATACGGAAATAGAAGGGTAATATATGTTAAAAAAATCCAGTGTTTTATTTATTATTCTCATCATATTTTCATGTGAAGACAACATTATTTTAGAAAACAAAGAATTTCTTACATTAACATTCTCAATTGCTAATAAAGAAATAGTACCTGAAAATTCTGGAATAATTATTACTTTTTCTGATTCTCTAAATATTCTTAGTTTAGAAGCTGATTCTATTTATGAATCTTTAATGGTGTATGACGAAATTGTTGAACTGGAAGTAAAGAAAATTGAATTATCAAAAATGTTCCTATTTAATGACGAAGAACAAACGATCTGGTACGATGAGAGGAATAAAACAGTAGCAATAATAAAAGAAACAGAAGTATGCTATCAAGATGGAATTGATTCTATTTTTCAATTAAAAAACAGTAATAGACTTCATATTGAATCAGGAATCATGGATATCTACGATAGATATTTATTCAAGGACTTAAATCTAAACTTTTTTTTAGATACAACAAATGTAGGTACTTCACCTAATGTTTTTCCAAACCCTTATTTTGGCTCAAGTACTATAGAAGCCTCTCGTGGAGATAAAATAATAGTCTTCTCTCATCTTCCAGATACATGTGCAATTGTAATCTATAATTCACAGGGTGAATTTATTAATTCTCTTTTACACACTTCTCAGTTTAATGATAGTATGGAGCGATGGGATGTTAAGAGTTATTTAGGAGAATATGTTAATCCAGGCATATATCGATATGAAATTCACAATTCTACGGAAATATTTTTGCATGGTGTTCTTATTATTGCAAGTCAAGATAATTCATTATGAAATAACTTGTTTTAGCTAATTCATACTATACCTAACGAATCTGCTTCGCACCTGACGCCATATAAATAAAATAACGATGGCCGAAAATCTTTAATTCGGCGTCAGAGTGCTCCAGAGGAGTTCCATTGGAACAAGCAGGGGTTGCTCCTATCAGCGGAGTCCCGATGGGAAACTAAGCCCCCTAACTGGAATTTGCACGGCTTTGAATTATTCTGATAATCAGTGATAAACAGGTGGAATATTCAGTTTATTGCATCGGTGCTATTCAATAACGTTGTTTTTATATCGGTCTATATGGCGCCGCCATCATGACGGAACCATCAAGGGTGTTTTCTGACACGAACGGAATTCAGACAGATTTAGGATGGCTTGACCAAATAGTTTTATTTTAGTCTCTTAATTCTCAAATTCTTGTAAAAATGTAAAGAAAAAACAACGGTTATCTTCCCTTAAGGATGCGGCAAAAGAAGGATAATCGAAAATCTTGATATTATTTGAAAATAAAAACATTATTTGTTTTAATTTGAAATATCTTTTAATTTGTAAGCGTTGAAATAGCGAGGATGTTACATGGAATCAATCCACTCACTATATCGTTATATTGAGAAAATCTTGCAGTAAAATAATTCATTCAGAAAAAAAAGGTGAAACAGAAAGCATATAAAAGAATAAAAAAAGTTGATTGCTTTAAGATTAAATTTAATTTTAAACGGTTTATGAATGAATCGATAATAATTTCAAGGAGATTTAAATGCCAACTATTTCAATGTTTTATGGAATTTTAATTCGGATGTTTTTTCGAGATATCGAAAAACATAATCTTCCACATATTCACGCTGAATATCAGGAGGAAGTGGCAGTCTTTTCTATTCCTGATGGTGAATTGCTTGCAGGTAAAATATCTCCGAGGAAACAAAAATTAGTAGTAGCCTGGATTGAAATTCATCAGGAAGATTTACTGGCTGATTGGAACCTTGCAGTAAATGGTAAAACTCCTTTCAAAATTAAAGGACTTGATCAATGAAAATAGTAAAAATAAAACCAAACAAAGATCGCACCCTACACATCATATCAGAAGATGGACGGGAAGGGATTTTTGACGTTAGTCCATATTTAAAATATGAAGCTTTTACAGAATTGAAAAATCAAAATGCATTTAAGAAGATTATAAATGGTGGATATTTTATAGAGTGGGATTGTGGTGCTGATCTATCTGCTGACACTATTGAGAAACACTTAAAAATATTCTGATAATCAGTGATAAACTGGTGGAATATTCAGATTATTGCATCGGTGCTATTCAATAACGTTGTTTTTATATCGGTCTATATGGCGCCGCCATCATGACGGAACCATCAAGGGTGTTTTCTGATGCGAACGGAATTCAGACAGATTTAGGATGGTTTCTTGTTTCGTCGGCAGAAGGTTTTCTTACATCTTGCGGATTGTTATTACCCAAAAACGATCTGACAGATAAAAACCGCCATCAGCAAACCGGCCATATCGCCGATGAGTCCCGATGCAATCGCATGACGGGACTTACGGATACCAATAGAGCCAAAGTATACGGCAATCACATAAAAAGTCGTTTCCGTACTGCCGAACATGGTGGACGCCAGCCGACCGATAAAGGAGTCGGGGCCGTGTTGGGTCATCAGTTCCGTAACGATACCGAGAGATCCACTACCCGACAGCGGACGCATCAGGGCCACGGGCAGGGTTTCCGCGGGCATACCGATCAGATTGGTCAGGGGCGACAGGATTTTAATAAAGAAGCCCATAGCGCCGGAAGCCCGGAACATGCCAATTGCGACCAGAATCGCAACAAGGTAGGGAATAATGTTTATCGCAACGGAAAATCCCTCCTTGGCGCCGTCGATAAAGGTTTCGTAGACTTTTATCTTTTTAAAGAAGCCGAGGACAACCACAACGAAGAGAATCACCGGCACGGCCAGGTTTGAAAAGCCTTTCATAATCATGACGAACATTGAATCACCGGCCCCGGCAGTCGCCTGGGCGACCTGCTGAACCGTATCGGCGGCGGCATAAGCGAGTGAATTAAGCATCGTCGCCTCCTTTTCCGGTGGT